>DASYUA010000082.1:0-20573 GCA_036001665.1 Tepidisphaeraceae bacterium | reverse complement strand
AGGGGCCGGTGAAGACGAGGGAATCGTTGCCCGTTCCGCCGTTGAAGATCAGCGCGTCGGAGCGGAGGGGATCGCCGTCGGAGTTGTCGAGGGTGAGAGTGTCGTCACCATTACCGGCGTCGATTACGAACGAATCGATATCATGGCCGGAATAGCGGGCTGGACTTTCGTAGGTGGGTGCGTTTTGCCAGAGAAGAATTTCTTCGGTTTGCGGATCGCGGGAGATGTAGAAGGTGTCGGCGCCGGCCCTGGTCGCTGCCAGCCAGCATGCGAATAGCGGCATAAGCAGGCAATGTGTGTTGTCTGTTGTGTGTTGCTTGTCGTGCCCGGCCCTGATGGAGAATCCTTCGGGAAACGGCAACACTTACCAGAAATGCACTACAAACAACAAACAACAAAGTACGAACAACAAACGAAAGGAACCTCATGCTTCAATCCACCATCAAGCGCACCCGGGAACGCCTGCGGCCCAGGCAGACCACGCCGGTGCGGATCGCCAGCGTCACCAAGGCCGCAGCGGTGATGACCATCGTTTTCAACCAGCCCGTCTCGCTCAAGGGCATCCCGCAGTACACCACCGACCTGCCGGGCGTGACCCCCATCAGCGCCTCGCTGACTAATCCCACGACGCTGAGCCTGACCTTTAGCGCCACCGTGGCAACGGCGACAGAGGTAAGAATCCCCTTCGAGGACCCTGGCATCCGCAATGCGGTAGGAGGTTTTGTCTCCGACAGCACCTTTCCCGCTTAGCGCACCCCCAACGCCGCTGACCCTGGTCAGCGCAAGCTATCTGGATGACCCGCCAGAGTTGACGCTGGTCTTTGACCGGGCGATCAATATCGGCGGGCTGGTGGGGACGGCGATCCTCGTCGATGACGCGGAGCAGACGTACCTGCTTTACAATTCCAGCGGCGGGGCAGCGCTGCTCGATGCCGTGACGGTGAAACTGACGCTGGTATCCATCGACGATCCCACCGGCCCCGGCATCCTCCTGAGCGTCTCAGCCCTGAGCGGCATCGTCGCCGTCAATGATGGAGGAACCTGGCCGGGCGTGACCAATCTGTCGCTGCCGTTCCCGTGAGCTGCTGACGTTCAGTACGAAAACTGAATCCCCATCCCGCCCCAGAGCTGCGTGTCAGCGCTGAGTTGGTTGCTGATGCCGTCGGAGTAGTAGAGGTAACCGTTGATGCTCCACTGGCCGAAGCGCGGGGCGATGTTGAGGAGTTGGTTGAGGTTGTAGCGGCCGGTGAGGCCGAATTCGTAGTGCTGGAGGCCGGTATCGTCGCGGTTGGGGCCGGGGCCGGCGAAGGCCTGGTGGCCGATGACACCGCCCACGGCCGCCTCGGCGGTGAAGGTGATGCCGGTGCCCTCGATGACGAACTCGTGCGTGACACCGGCCTGGAAATACCAGCCGTTGTAAATGTCGTAGTCGTAGGCGGCATAGATGTAGGGCGTGAGGAAGGGCTCATCGCTGCGGAGGAGGACCGAATCATCCAGGGCGATTCGGCCCCAGACTTCGCCGGTGTTCAGCTCGCTGCGGTCGGGGAAGATGTAGGTATTGTGGCCGGCCGAGAGGATCAGGGGGCGGATGCGCCATTCCGCGCCGAAGACGGGGCGGACCTCCTGAAAGGTGGAGATGGGGTCCTGATCGAGGACGTTGGCGAAGATTCCGATGAAGGGGTGCGGCAGTTTCCCCAGGTTCCACATCAGTTTGCCATCAAACTGGAAGTTGGCGCGTTCGTTGGCGGTTGTGCCGCCGGTGCTGGTGTCGATGAAGGTGGTGCGGTCAACGCCGCGATAGAGGTAATCGCCGAGATAGTTCACGCGCATCTCGACGTTAACGCCGCCGGTGTTGGCCCCTTCGTCGGTGGTGGCGGGGGTGGGGAGGGCGTAGACGCTGGTATCCTGGGGCTCGATGGTGAGTTTGAGGGGTTGCTGCGCGAGCGAGTCATGGCTCAACAGCACGGCCCAGATGACCGCCAGCAGACCGGACACACGATGGTGAGGCATGGGTGGAATGTATAGCGGGGGAGAGCGGAAATGTCACGATGGGGGACGGTCAGTTGTCGAACTCGACGCGTTTCACGTAGATGAGGTCTTTGAGAGCTTTGCCCACATCGCCTTTTTGGCGTTTGTTGAGGATGAAGGTGAGGGATTTGTCGGCGGTGGAGATGTAAACGCGGGCGACCAAGCCGCCGGTGAGAGTTTGGCCGTTTTGCAGAGTCAGGCGATACTGGAGCTCGCGGGCAGGATAGGTCTTGCCGGAGAATTCCTTGATGTCGCTGCCACCTTCCTTGAAATGCCATTCCTTTTCGTCGCGCTCCCAGACGATGATGGCTTCGAGGGATTTGATCGCGGCGAGGGGGATGTCGCGATACTCCTTGTCCTTCTCATCCCAGAGGCGGAGGGGCTTTTCGCGTGTGGTCCAGATTTGGCCGGAGATTTTTTCGCCGGTGTTGAGGATGAGAACGCCGCGGCGGGATTCGGGATTGGATTTTTCGACGAAGGGGGAGATGGGGGCGCTGGAGGGATGAGTGGAGGGGCGGGATGTGGGGACGGTGGTGGCTTTGCCGAAGAGCCAGTCCACCGTTTCATCAGATTGCTTTGATTTCTGCGTTGGGGCGGCCAGAAGCCAGCCGGTGAAGATGCATATCGTCAATGCGGCGAAGGGGCGCATGCTCCGTTAGCATACCGGCTGCGGAATGATGATGGCCAGATCTTTTGAAGATTCTCTGGGGGAGCTTGGCGAGGGGCAGTATGCCGTTGGCGTGTCGGGCGGGGCGGATTCGGTGGCTCTGCTGCGGCTGGTTTTGCAGTATCGGCCGGATCTGGGGGTGCATGTGGTGCACTTGAATCACGAGCTGCGCGGGGAAGAGAGCGAGGGGGATGCGACATTTGTCGAAGAGTTGGCGAAGACTTTTAAGCTGCCGGTGACGATCGCGAGGCGGAGTGAGATTGAGCTAACTTTGGCAAAGCGGCCGGCGAATAAATCGGCGCTTTTTCGGGCGATCCGGTTTGCGCTGTTTCGGAAAGTTGTGGCGGATCACGGGCTGCATGGGGTGTTGCTGGCGCATCACGCGGATGATCAGGCCGAGACGGTTTTGCACCGGCTGCTGCGGGGCTCGGGAGCGGCGGGATTGGTCGGGATGGCGCGGGAATCTCGGCAGGGAGAATTGATGATTTTGCGGCCGTTGCTGGGGCATGGAAGGGAGGCGATTCGCGACTATTTGCAATCGATTGGGCAGGATTGGCGTGAGGATTCATCGAATCAATCGGGGAAGTATTTGCGGAATCGGTTGCGGGGCGTTGTGGCAGGGCGGCCGGAGCTTTCGGAGGCGTTGGTGGAGATGGGTGAGGCGCTGCGGCGGATGAGGAGGTGGGTTGTGGATACCGCCCCGGAGTTGGCGGCGAGATTTGCGGCGGTGGAGCTGGCGGATGTGCCATCAATTCTGGCCATGGAGTCGGGCCGGCGGTGGTTGATTGCGCGGGGGGCGCCGCCTGGACAATTGACGCCGGGAGCGCTGGAGCGTTTTGTGACTTTTGTAACCGATGCCGCGTCGGCGACGCGGGATGCATTCCCGGGATCGGTGCGGGTGCGTAGAAGGCGGGGATGGGTGGAGCAGGATTAATTGCGCTTGAACGCGGCGAGTTCTTTGAGCTTAGCGGAGGTTTTTACTATCAGGGCAGCCTGACGGGATTGCTCGGCGGCTGCGTTGGCGATGACAGCGCAGCGGTAAGCCTCATCATAGTGATTCTCCTTCACCATGCGGTCGGCGAGAACGAGCCCGGTTTCGGCGACGGATTCGCTTATGTCAGCGCCGAAGGCATTTTGCGACGTCTCGGCCAGAGTTCTGACGCGCATCTCGACGTCTTCAACTAAAAATGATCTGGCCATTTCATCAACGGCGGCCAAAGCGATTCGAGCATCGCCCGCGCGAACGGCAATGTCGTGAGACTCGCGAAGTAGAACAAATTTAGTGCTTCCATCGCTGGCCGGCTCCTGCGCGGTGATCAGGAGAAGATGTGCCAGGGCGCGACGGGAGAGAGGATCGCGCTGGACGTATTTATCGGCGAAACGGGAGCGGATTTGCTCTTCGGCTCGCGCCTGAGAGGCGGTATCAGGGACGGAGACCGGCACAATGGGCTTCACGGGAGTGAGGGCAGGACGAGGACGAGTGATGGGGCTGGGCTCGGAAATCGATGGAGTTGGCTTGGGAATCGAATTGTCGGGCTGGGGCAAAATCGGCTGCGAGGTTGCGACGAGATCTTCAGGAGGCTGAATGGGCGATTTTATGGTTGGGGCGACGGCCACCGCGGGCGTTTCTTTCCGCCAGTTCGCTTTGGCGATCCGCGGAATCCTGAGCTGATCGGTGACGCGATCGATCCGCTCGCGGACGGAGATCTCGGGCTGCGTAGTGTGGCGGTTGATGTAGTCGGCCAGCTCGCGGAATTGCGCCCGGGCGTCTTCGTTTCGCCCGGCCAGCAGCATCGCTTCCACACGTTCGAGCCTGGGGAGGATGATTTTGTGGTAAGGCGCGGCCGCGGCCTTTTCGGTTTGGTGATAGAGCGCAACCAGGTCGGCGGCGTCGAGGGGTTTGCTTTGTAATCGCCGGGTCACCTCCTCATAACGCGTCAGTGCATCTTCGAGCTTGCCAGCGCGGGCAAAAGCGTCGCCTTCGGCTTTGAGGGATGTGGCCGATTTTCGAAGAGTGTCATCGCGATGACGAATGCGCCAGATGTAAAAGCCACCACCGGCGAGAATCGTGAGAGTAAACAGAGTGAGGATGAAACGGCCAAAAATGCTTTGGCGGGGACGAATCTGCCGTTGCGGAGCCGAATGCGCGGCGTTGGCAATCTGCTCAAGCGGAATGTTGACGTTCAGAACACCAGCCTGCGCGATGCAATCGAGACAAGCGGGCTGGCCATCCAATTCCGACAGTTCCTCCGGCTCCTTCTCTTCTCCGCAGATGCTGCAAATGCCAGGCTCATGAACTTCGTACTCCGGCATGGTGCCCCTTACTTCCGCTGGAGCTTGTAGGTTGCGAATCCCATGCGCGAAGCATAGAAGACATCGCCCTTGGGATCCCAGCCGACGTTTAAAAACCAGCCGGGCCTGCGATCATCGAATTCCTTGACGGGCGGCAGCGGGGCGGCGGGTGTCCACGTCGCCCCCCCATCGCGGGTTTCGATGAACCCTTTGCGTCCGACGACCATGAAACGTTTTTCATCATCGCTGAAATAGGGCCCCCACCCGGCTTCAACAGGGGATCCCTGCTTCTGCCAGGTTTTGCCTTTGTCGGTGCTGATGATCAGGCCATCCCTGGCGATCCAATAGGCGATGTTTTTGTAAATCCGCATGACCCGCCCCACCGGCTGGAGGTCGGAAACTTTTTCCCAGGTCGTTCCGGCATCGGTGCTGCGAAGCACTCCATCGCCTTTGGTGGTCAGGAGAGTGTTTTCGTCAAAGATTCCGACAGCCGTGTATTTTAGATCCTTGTCGATCTGCTTCCACGATTTGCCGCCGTCGTTACTGTAGTACATTTCGCCGCCCGATTCGTGACGCGCGGCGAAAATGGCTTTGGGCTGGGCCTGGCTCCAATCGACGGCGGCGAAATCCCAATTTCGGCCGACGCCTTTGAAGGGTTGCCAGGTCTTGCCGCCATCCAGGGTCATGGCGCACTTGCCATCGAGCATGAAGCAGGCCAGGCGGCCGCCGCCAGCGGGATCGACGTTGATGGAATACCCGGTTTCGCAGCGGCCGCCGATTTCGCCGTTATCAGTCCGGGAAAAAGTTGCCCCGCGGTCGGAACTTTTCCAGATGCCCTGATCGGGAATGATCATGTAGGCGTCGCCGGTTGCGGAATCGACGGCCACACCGGCGGTTTGGCCGGGCCAGGCGATTTTTTTGCCGACATCGGTCAACTGTTTGACAATAGGCTCGGAAATGTTGAGCCAGTCGGCGGCGACGGGCTGCTGAGCCGCCAGGGAGCCGTTTAAGACAAAAAGAACTAGCGCGATTGCCGCGATTTTGGTTTGCATACGCCCAATCTACGGCAAATTGGATGTTTTTCCATGCATTTCCCCGGCCTTCGGCTTCGACATAATACAGAAGGCATGGTTCTATGAACTCCTCCCTCATGAACGGACAGAGCGACATCAGCCTTTTGCAATCGTACGCGCAAACGCGCGATGCGCAGTCTTTTGCCGAGCTGGTGCGGCGGCATGCGGGTTTGGTTTTTGCCGTGGCGCGGCGGCTGACGGGAAATCCGCAGGACGCGGAGGATATCGCCCAAACCTGCTTCATGGAGATGGCCCGCAAGGCATCTTCGATCACTATTTCGCCGGCGGGATGGCTGCATCGGGCGGCCACCTGCCGCTCGCGCGACGCAATCCGCGCCGACATCGCCCGGCGGCAGCGCGAGGCCCAGGCGGCGGCCAATGCGCGTCAATTTGCCGATCCACAATGGGAGGAATTGGCGGCGTTCGTCGATGAGCTGATCGACAAGCTGCCCGAGGAACTGCGCATCCCGCTGGTGCTGCATTATCTGGAAGGGAGAACCCAGAGCGATGTCGCCGCGGAAATAGGCGTGGAGCAATCGACGATTTCAAGGCGGCTGGCGCAGGGCGTGGAACAGTTGCGCCAAAATCTGGCCAAAGCCGGCATTGTCGCTTCGGTGGGAGGATTGACGGCTCTCCTGCTTGCCCATCCGGCCCAGGCAGCGCCGGCAGCATTGATCTCGGCGACGGGGAAGATGGCGATTGCGGGGATAGGCGGCCCAGGCGGTGCGTCGAAATTTTCAGCGGCACGATTGATCTTCGGCAGCGCGGCCGCAGTCTTGTTGGCGGCGATCACGAGTTATTTGATTTATCAACTATCGACGCCCTCGCGGAAGACGGGGGTGGACAGTGTGCCACTTCAACCGGCGCCGGGGACCAGTTCGCCTCTGGCGTCGGCGCAGTCGAAAACAATCACCGGGGTGCGCACGTTGGGATGGAATCAGAAGAAGGAGAACACGTTCGCGGGGAGTCTGGAGGCAGCGCTGGCCGCGACGGCTCATCCGGCCGATTATCCCACGATCATGGGCGTTTCCGGGCTGGCGTTTCGGGTTCGCTGGTTCGACCGGCCCGAAAATGGCGGATGGGATGGGAGCGCGCCGGTGGGCACCATGCCGCATCCGCTCGAAGAGCTCCGCCGCGGGACGGGATGGACCCTGCGCATCCTGTGGATCAATCCCAAAAACCATCCAATGCCCGATGAATACATGCCGCAGATCATTGCCTCGCTCAACGAGAACATTCCAGTGGTCGGCTATGAGCCGAAAATGAACAGCGGCGTGTTCTACGGCTACGAAGACCACGGGCGCACGCTGCTGATGAATGACTATTACGTCGCCGCCGGCGGTTCGCGATATCGGGTGGAAGAGGTGCCGGTTAATTTCATCATTCCGGTCAGGTGGTCACAGCCGCAGCCCCCAAAAGATACCGCCTTGGCCGCGATGCAACTGGCGATGCGCAACTGGTATCGCGTACACGACATGGTTGGGTCCAATTTCCGCTTCTGGTATGGGCAGACCGCGTATGAGAAATGGATGGCGGACGTGCAGGGGGCGGCCGCGCTGCCGGGAAAGGAATACGCCAGTCTGTTCTTCGTGCACTGGTGGAATTTCACCAGCCTCGTCGATGCCCGCGCAGCGGCCGGAAAATACCTTCGCTCGCAACAGGTTCATTTCAAGGCCGAGACCAGCGCCAGCATGGGCCGGGCCGCGGCGTATTACGAAGAGATTGCCAGAACCGGCGCTGAAACAATCGCAGCCAAGACCATTTTCCCCGGTCGATGGACAGGAAAATCGGCCGGCGATTGGTCTGAGAACATGCGCACGCAGGAATTGGCGCTTCTGCGTCGCCTGCGCGATCTGGATGCGGCCGCGATTTCCGAATTGGATGAAGCGCTTTCGCAGGAAGGAATCATCACTGACACGCTCAAGGCATCCGATCTGGAGCCGCCAAAACCGCCCAACCCGCACCCGTGATCAATCCTGCGGCAGGCGGCTCAGTTGCGTTGGCCCGTTGCCTTTGAGGTCGTAGCGGTGTAGCACCGCGCAATGATCTGAGAGGTGAAAGCTGGAATCGCCATCAGTCAGTTTTTCCTTGAAGAGGATCCTTTCGTTGCTGAACGTCAGCCTTCCGCCCGTGGCCACGAAAATGAAGTCGATGCGTTTGTGAGGACTGCCGGGGGAGCCCATCGAGGGGCTGCTTGTATTGAAATCCTCAAAAGCCAGCGCCTTTCCGATAGGCAACTCATCCAACGGTTTCATCTCGTTCCAATGTCGCTTGGAGTTGAAGTCGCCGCCAAAAAAAGTGATGGCAGCGGGCACTTTCACCTGGCGGTCCTGAATCCACTGCATCGTTTCCGCAACTTGCTTGCCCCGGATGCGATGCTCAAATTCCCAATTGGTAAGGTGAACGTTTACCACGCGCACCCGGCCAATTTTGGGGACGAAGAATTCGCCCATGACGCTGACACGGTTAAAGCCCAATAGAAGCGGTGAGGTTTGCGCCCTGAGGTGTAGCTCATCGTAATAGAGGAATGGGAAGCGGCTGATGATGGCGATTCCTTCGCTGTCGCTCTTGCGCTTGGTGCCCCTGGAGTTGTAGCCCAGCTCACGCGCAAGCACCGCGGCCGTGTTCGGGGCCATGATTTCATCGCGGCCGAAAACCACTTCCTGGCAGAGGATGAAATCAGGGACCCGCTCGAGATTGCCGCGAAGGTAATCCGCCATCACCTGAAGCTCATGGGGGCGGTCCTTGTGCCACATATTGATGGTCATCACGTTGAGTGATGGCGGTTGGGCCGCGAACGCGGGTCCGGTAATGAGCGCGATAGCTCCCAGCGCTGCGGCCAGCACCCTCCAACAAAAGATGCCCATGCGCAAACCTCCGCGCATGCACCCGCGGCGAGGCGGAGCATGCCTAATTACAATTCGGCCAAAATCTGTTCATTCCCCCAAAAAAGCCCTTACATTTCGCGCTGCATTCAATGTCATCAAGGCAGCGCGAACGCCACAAAACTGTCGCCCGACTTCGTGCGCTGTTTGCCACCGCCGCCGGCGGCGATGCAGACGTATTGCTTGCCATTCACCGAATAGGCGCAGGGTGTGGCGTATCCGCCGGCCGGGAGTTTGTATTCCCACAGCAGCTTGCCATCGCCCTTGTCGAAGGCGTGAAACTTCTCGTCCTTGCTGCCGCCAATGAACACCAGGCCGCCGGCAGTTACGATGGTGCCGCCAAAGTTTTCGGTGCCGGTGGGTGGAATGCCTCTGGCCGTCAGCTCGGGAAATTCGCCCAGGGGGATTTGCCACGCAAAGTCGCCGGTATTCAGGTTGATGGCGGTGAGCAGGCCCCAGGGAGGCTTGAGCGCTGGATAATTCTGCTCGTCGCGGAAATAGCCATAGCCGGCCAGGTCATAACGGTCGCCGGTTTTTTTCAGGGTTGAGATGTAGGGGGCTTCGTTGGAGTTGACGAAGAGATAGCCGGTTGTGGGATCGAAGGATGCGCCGGACCAGGTTGCGCCGCCGTGGAAGCCAGGAATGGTGACCGTGCCGCGGATGGTCGGGGGCTCGTTCTGGTGGCCGTGGCGGTATTCCTTCAGCTTCTTAAGAACGTACTCATGGCCTTCTAGGGAGATGTTGGTGGCCTCATCCTCGGTGAAAGCGAGTCGTGAAAATGGCGGAGGCTTGAGAGGTGCAGGTTGGGTTAAGGATGCCTGCTCGCCGGGAACGTCAGAAGGAGGGGCCGGAACTTCCTTCGTGCCAAAAAGCGGTTTGCCCGTGCGACGATCAAAGAGAAAGCAATAAGCGGTTTTCGTCACCTGCGCAACCGCCTGAATCTGCTGCCCATTGTGAGTTACGTTGCAGACGACCGGTGGGCAGGGAATATCGTGGTCCCACAGATCGTGGTGAACCGATTGGAAATGCCACAGGCGCTTGCCGGTTCGGGCATCGAGCGCGAGTGTGCAGTTGGCGAAGAGATTGTCACCCTTGCGATCGACGCCATAAAAATCGGTGGCGACGGAGCCCGTGCCGCAGAAAACAATGCCGTTTTCGGCGTCGATGGTGAATCCGCCCCACGGATTGGCCGCCCCGCGCTCTTTCCAGGAATCGTTTGGCCAGGTGTCGTTGAACGGTTCGCCGGGCTGGGGAACCGTATGAAATCGCCACACTTCGCGGCCGGTCAGAATATCAAAAGCGCGCGGATCGCCCGGCGCGGCCGGCTGGCTCTCGCTGCAACTGCACCCAACGATCACCAGATTCTCGAACACGGCAGGAGCCGATGTCGGTCCGTAGGGAAGCTTGCTCAAGTCACGCTCAATGCCTTTTCGCAAATCGACAGTGCCACCATCGCCGAATTTTGCATCGGGATGGCCCGTCTGGGCATCGAGAGAGATGAGGCGGCCATCGGCCAGGCCCGTGATGATCCGTCGCTGGCCGGCGGGCTTCCCGTCCGACCAGTAAGCCACGCCGCGATTGACGCCACCGGAGGCCCGAATCCATGGCTTGGCCGGGCCGGCGTAGGGATCAAACTCCCAGATTTTGCTGCCGGTAGCGGCATCGAGGGCAATGACTTTGGTTCGGACAGTTGTGATGTACATCACGCCATCGATAACCAGCGGCGTGCATTCGATGGTCGTGCCTTCGCCGGCGTCGGCGGTGTGGTAGGTCCAGGCAACCTTCAATTTCGAGACGGTATCGCGGTTGATTTGATCGAGGGTGGAATAGCGCATGCCGCCCTTGTCGTTGCCGACGTTGGGCCAATTGACGTCATCGCCGGCGGCGGAAAGCTGGCAAAACCAGGGAGAAAGGGCGCAAAAAGAGATGACGGCGAGCACGATGCGCACACGCCGCCGGCACAAATCAAACCAACTCATTATTGAAATCTCCGCGAGGAAATCGCCCAATGCAGTATTACTTGAAGCTCAGCGATTGCAAGAACTTTATGTGAATTTGAATTGATCTTCACCGCGGATACACTTGCCGCCTCGCTGTTTTAGGAAAAGGAGCGATTCAATGGCCGATCCACAGGGGATCGACGAGAAGGCGCCGCCGCTGACTTTTGTGCAATGGCTGATCTGTTTCACCGCGGCGATGGGGTTTGCGTTTGATATTTTTGCGCTGCTCATGCTGCCGCTCATCATCAGGCCAGCGCTGATGGAGCTTGGCGGGCTCAAGCCGGGGACGCCGGAGTTTGCCGCGTGGGTGGGAAGGCTCTTTTACATTCCCGCGTTCGCGGGAGGGATATTTGGCCTGCTGGGGGGATATCTGACGGATCGGCTGGGACGCCGGCGGATATTGGTGTGGAGCATTCTGCTCTATGCCTTTTCGGCCTTCGCATCGGGATTTGCCACGACGCCGTGGATGCTGCTGATCCTGCGCTGCACGACGTTTATTGGCGTGTCGGTGGAATTTGTCGCGGCGGTGGCGTGGCTTGCGGAATTGTTCCCGCATCCCAAGCAGCGCGAGGCGGTGCTGGGTTATACGCAGGCGTTTTCCTCGCTGGGGGGATTAATGGTTGCGTTCGCCAACGGTTTATCCCTCAAGTGGGCAACGAATCTCCCGGCGCTCAACCTGCCTTCGTGGCTGCACCTGGGCGGACAGATTGCGGATCATCACGCGGCCTGGCGCTATACGCTGATCTCAGGATTGATTCCCGCGATTCCGCTGATTTTGATTCGACCGTTCTTGCCTGAATCTCCGGCGTGGAGGCTCAAGAAGCTCTCGGGAACGATGCGGCGGCCCAGCATCGCCGAATTGTTCGCTCCCCAGCTTTTGCGGACGACGCTGGTGACGACGATCATTTTTGCGTGCAGTTATGGCGCCGCCTTTGGGGCGATTCAGCAGTTGCCGCAGATCGTCCCCGGCTTGCCGGAGGTCAAGGCGCAGGTGGCGGGAAAGAAGCCCCCCGATGCGCGGCTGATCGAGCAGAAAGCCGCCAAGGATGTGGCGACGGTGCAGGAAATCGGCGGATTGGTCGGACGGGTGCTGCTGGCGATTCTGGCGGTGCATATTGTGAGCCGACAGAAATTGCTGCGGATTTTCCAGGTGCCGGGGTTGATCCTGATGCCGATTGTGTTCGGGTATTGCGCGGTGAAGGGGATCAACCTGTTGTACGTGGGAATATTCTTCGCCGGGTTGGTAACCGTTGCCCAGTTCAGCTTCTGGGGGAATTATCTGCCGCGTGTTTATCCGGTGCATCTGCGCGGGACGGGAGAAGGTTTTGCGGCCAACATTGGCGGGAGAATGCTCGGGACTTCTTTTGCGTGGGTGACGAGCACAATCGCCGTGCAGAGCTGGGTCCCAGGTGGTTCAGCCCCGGTGAAGATGGCGTATACGGCGGCGGCCGTTGGCCTTTTCGTTTATGTCGTGGGTCTGATCATGTCATTCGCCTTGCCTGAGCCGCCAGCGCGGCAGGTTGAAGAATGAAAAGGCTCCTGGGTCCATTCCTGCTGATGATGCTTGGTGCCGGGTGCGCGCAGCATTCCGAACCGCCGCCCGCAAATCTGCCCGGCAAATTGCTGGTCACCTTTTCGGCCATGGGCGATGTGCCCTACAAGCCCGAGGAAGATGCGCTACTCGCAAAGCAATTGCGGGACATTCCGCGACAGAGCGAGTTTGTGATTCACCTGGGCGATATCCAGGCCAACCAGAAGGAAAAATGGTGCAGCGAGGCCAAGTATCAGACGGTGGATAACATTCTCAGCCGCTCCCCCCGGCCGCTGTTCATCATTCCAGGCGATAACGAATACAACGATTGCCCAAACCCCGAGCAGGGGTGGGGATGGTGGGTGAAACACTTCATGCGCTTCGATCAGCGCTGGCCGCATCGCTTCCGTGTGTTCCGCCAGCTCGAGCGGGAGGAAAATTTTGCCTTCGTGCAGAACGGGGTGCTGTTCGTAAGCATTCATCTGGTCAGCGGCCGCGTGCATGATCCGGAGGAATGGCGGCGGCGGCACGAGCAGGACATGCAGTGGGTGGCGCAGACGATGCACACTTTTAAAGATTTGGTCGGCAGCGCTGTGATCTTCTCGCACGCCTTCCCCACCGCCGCCTCCCATCATGATTGCCTCACGCGGCTGTCGGACGAAGCCGCGGCATTTGCCAAGCCGGTGCTCTACTTGCAGGGGGATGGGCACAAGTGGCTTTACGATCATCCCTTCAAGACAAAAAATGTGCTGCGAGTGCAGGTGGATATGGGGGGAATCGCGCCGCCGATCACGGTGCGGATAACCGATGATCCAAAGCAGCCGTTTTATTTTGATCGGCGGATAACGCTGCCACCACCGACCTCGAAGCCAGCCACAAAACCGGCCACCCAATTTACTCCTCAGTAATCGTCATGCTCTTGAGAACATCCCCCTGTTTCACCTTGTCCACCACATCCTGGCCGCTGCGCACCTGGCCGAAGACGGTGTGTTTGCCGTCCAGCCAATCTGTGGCGACGTGGGTGATGAAGAACTGGCTGCCATTGGTATTGGGCCCTGCATTGGCCATCGAGAGCGAGCCGCGCTGATGTTTGTGCGGATTATTTCTCACCTCATCCCCGAACTGATATCCCGGCCCGCCCGTGCCCGTCCCCTTGGGATCGCCGCCCTGAACCATGAAGTCGGCGATCACACGGTGAAACTTGGTCCCATCGTAAAACTTGTCGCGCGCCAGGAAAACGAAGTTGTTGACCGTATTGGGCGCATCCTTGGCGAACAGATCGCAGACAATCTGGCCGCGGGAGGTGTCGAAGGTGGCGGTGAATTTCTTGTTCGTGTCGATGCTCATCTTCGGCGGGGCGGAATAGGTCTTGGCCATGGGGACTCCTTTTAAGAGGGGCGGATTATAAACAGAACTGGGGAGAACGCACGAAGCCCAGCGAAATTGATCAGGCGATCCGCCGAACCCGTCCATCCCCGTGCCCGCTGGATTTGCCCCAGATTCCCGGAATCGGCTTGTCACAATCGGGACAGAGACCATCGCCCGTGGTCATGCGGTTTTCCTTGACCATGAAGCTGAATCGGCGGATCAGCGTGGCGTCGCAGTGATGGCAGCGGGTGTTTTCCCACTCCCCAACCTGGCCGGGAAGATTGCCGGGATACATATATTTGAGCCCCGCCTGTTTGCCGTATTCGACCACCTTCATCAGATCATCCGTCGTGGTGCGGCGATAACCATCCGTCATTTTGTAATCGGGATGAAACGCCGTCATGTGCCAGGGCATCAGCGGATCGACCGAGGCGATGAATTCCGCCATGCGCTTCAGATCATCCTGATCATCACTGAAACTCGGCACGACCAAAGTGACAATCTCCACCCAGAATCCCCGCTCCTTGAGCATCTTGATCGTGGAGGTGACGTTCTCCAAAACGCCGCCGAGCTGGCGATAATTTCGGTCGCTGAATGTCTTAAGATCGACCTTGTACGCATCCACGTGCGGCCGGATGAAATCGAGCACTTGCGGCGTGCCGTTGCCGTTCGAGATGTACGCGCATTTCAGCCCACGGGCCTTGGCCACCTTAAACACATCCACGGCCCATTCGCTGGTGATCAACGGCTCGTTATAGCTTGAGGCAACGACGGGCGCCCCGTGCTTCAAGGCAATATCGACCAGTTGCTCCGGCGTGCAGCGCTTGGGCTGACCCACCGCGTCCGGGTCGCGCAGCATCTGACTGGTCACCCAGTTTTGGCAATATCCGCAGTGATAGTCGCACCCAAGCATGCCGAAAGTCAGGGCATCGGAGCCGGGGAGCACGTGCCAGAACGGCTTCTTTTCAATCGGATCACACGCCAGCACCCCCACATATCCATGCGGCACCTGCAATATCCCATTGTCATTGAATCGAACCCGGCAAACCCCATCGCGCCCCGGTTTGACCATGCAGCGATGCCCGCAGGCGAAACACTGGATGTCGCCGTTTTCCTTCCGCTCGATCAGAGCCTCGGCCGCGGGCGCGCTGAACTGGTGCAGGAACTGCTTGAGCGACTGAAGCTTCTTTTTATCATCCAACAGTTCGAGTGCCATGTGACTGCCCTTGGCCCCTCTGCAAATATGCCATCGATTCTGTATGATACTTTACGAAGCGGCGGCGGGCAGGGTTTTTAGACAAATTGCCGGAGTCGGGATCGCAGGGCTTGATATTGTCGCGCCCGGCCGCATTAATATGCGCTTCAATGTGCAATAACGGGGCTATTTGAGGAAGGAGCTGGATATGTCTCGGTCATTTCTGTTTGGCGTGCTGGTGTTGGTAGCGGTCAGCCTATTTGGTTGTTCATCGAACGAGAAAGCGTCAACCGGAATGTCGGCCGGCGCGAAGACTTCGACCGCCAAGCCCATGGCCATGGCGATGGAGCCGCAATGGGCCATGAAAGCCGACATCATCGAGGCGTGCAGTTGCCCAATGTTCTGCCAGTGTTATTTCAACGCCGAGCCGGCCGCCCATGGCGAGCACGCGGCCCACGGCGGCGGCGAGCACTTCTGCCGATTCAACAACGCTTACAAGATCAGCAAAGGCAATTGGGGCGCTACCTCGCTCGACGGCGCAAAATTCTGGCTGTTTGGCGACCTCGGCGGCGATTTCAGCAAAGGTCAGATGGACTGGGCCGTTCTCACCTTCGACAAGGATGTGTCGCCCATGCAGCGCGAGGGAATCCAGAAGATTATGGGCTATGCCTTTCCCGTAAAGTGGAATTCGTTCACCGTCGGGCCGGAAGGCAGGGTCGAATTCAAGCCCGGCAAAGACAAGGCAGTTGCCCGTCTAAATGGCGGCCAGACCGCCGAAATTCAGCTCAAGCGCGCTGAAGGGATGTCCAGTGAGCCGATTGTCATTAAGAATCTGCGCTATTGGGGACTGCCCCGAAATGATGGATTTATTCTGATGCCTAATGAAGTCGAAGCGCTTCGAGCCGCTCCGGCCGGCAAACAGGGTTATGAGTTTAAGGGAAGCAACGGCTTCATGATCACCGTTGACATCAACTCCAATGATGTGGCCAAGACGGCCAAGGGCGGCTGATTAATCGGCGGGATTGCTTTGTCACGGGCGGCGCACTTCTAGTGCGCGCCGCAGGATGTCTGCGTTGCGGATGTTGGCCTTGAAGCCGACGTCAAACAGGTCGCCCAGGAACGGAATCAGCCCGATCAACCAGTCAAAGACCAGGTTCAGGAGCATGCGGCCGCGCACGAAGAATCCCAGTTTGTGCTGCTGCGCCACATACAGTGGATAAAGGCCGATCAGCAGGGAAATCGAGTCGCCGACGACCGGCAGCAGGCCGATGATCGCATCCAGTCCAAAGCGGATGCCGCCGATGGAGAATTCGGTGTCCAGAAGTTCGGCCAGGCGCTGCACGTTCTCCATGTCGCGCTGCGCGTCGGGCTTCGACCCCGCATCGCGTCTTCGCGTTTCAACACGAATTGCTTCTTCCATGACACTAATATGCTCGCGGGAGAGGGATGTTCGCCGCCTTGGTAGGATGGGTTGATGGAGGTTGATAACTGGATCAGCGGCCTGCCCCGGGGCGGCGGCGTCATACCCTGGGCGGCGATGGCGGCGACCGCGGCAATCGCCGCTTCGCCGGTGGGACGCAGAATTTTTTCGCTCGCGGGCCGCGCTGCGGACGCCCTGGCGAAAAACACCGCGGGGGCTGTCCTGACCGTTTCCGTGTTTGCCCTCGCGCTCACGGCAACCATTTCAGTCCTCGTCGATTTTCCCGAGCCGGCCGTGCACGATGAATTCAGCTACGTCTTGGCCGGCGAAACATTCGCCCACGGCCGGCTGACCAATCCAAAGCATCCGCTGTGGGAATTCTTCGAGACCATCTACGTCATTCACGATCCAACCTATCAGTCAAAATATCCGCCGGGCCAGGGGCTGGCGCTGGCGGCCGGAATCGCAATCGTGAATGAGCCGATTGTCGGCGTCTGGCTGAGCACCGCGCTGGCCTGCGGCGCGGTGATGCGGATGTTGCTGGCCTGGCTGCCGCGGCGATGGGCGGTGGCCGGCGGATTCCTGGCGGCCTTGCATCCGGTGATGATTCAGTGGGGCGAAACATTCTGGGGCGGCGCCGTGGCGCTGACCGGCGGGGCGCTTGTGCTGGGGGCGCTGCGGAGATTGTGGGATCAGCCGAAATTTCGAGATGGATTGATCCTGGGAGCCGGAGTTCTCGTTCTCGCAATCAGCAGACCGTTTGAAGGATTGCTCTTATGCATTCCAGTGGCCGTGGCGCTGCTGCTTTGGATGATTTATCGCTGGCGAAAAGGAGAAGCGACAATAGTTCTGCGAAGTGTCGTGCTGCCTTGCCTGCTCGTGCTTCTGCCTGGCGCCCTTTGGATGGGATATTACAACTGGCGCGTCACCGGCCATGCCCTGCTCATGCCCTACATCCGTCACGATCAAATCTACGGCCGCACGCCGCACTTCGTATGGCAGCACCTGCGCCCCCCGAAGCTCTACAACAATCCCGAACTCGCGCAGCAACACGACCGCTGGGAATCAGAGCATTGGCAACGGCAGCAGACCTTTGCCGGATGGGGCAAGGAAGTCGGCAGAAAAGTTTTTCGGCTGGCCCGCGGATTTTTTCAGCCACTGCCCCTCCTGGTTGCACTTTTGATGCTCCTTCGAGCGCTGCGACGCGACAGATGGCTGCAATTAGCGGCCGCATTCATTCTGTTTTTCATCATCGGATGCTGGGGGATCACCTGGAACATTCTGCTTCATTACGCCGCCCCCATCGCGCCGCTCGCGCTCGTTCTGCTGGTTGCGTGCCTGATCGAAATGGCCCAGCGCGGTGGGATTTGGCGCATCGCATTACAGGTTGTATTGGGCCTCTTCCTGCTCTCCCTCTGGCCCACCTGCAACTTTATCAAGGAAGTTCAAACCAGCGGCCCCCAATTCACCCGAGCCAGGATCGTCAATACCGCCCTCCAATCGTTTCCCAGCGAGAAACAGCTCTTCGTCGTGCGCTACCTTCCCGGGCACAACGAACATGTCGAGTGGGTCTACAACGGCGCGGACATCGACAATCAGCGGATCGTCTGGGCCCGCGATCTGGGCCCCCAAAAACTTCCCAAGCTCCTGGACTATTACAAAGATCGACGAAAATGGCTCATCGAAGTCGGCCCGCTCGAAGTAACTCCCAAACCACTCGGATGGCAGTTGCCTGCGGGAAAGTAGCCGTAGGTCCGGCTGTGCCGGACAATTTACGCAAGTATCTCCTCGATCCGCCGAACCATTCCCTCATCCAACTTGATCCCGCTCGCCTCGACGTTCTCCTCCACCTGCCTCGGCTTGCTGGCCCCGGTGATGCAACTGGTTATTTCCGGCCGGCGCAACACCCACGCCAGTGCAAGCTGCGCCATCGTGCAATTCGCCTCCCGTGCCACCCCCTCCACCTTCTGCACCTTTGCCAACAGCTCCTTGTCGTCCGTCCATTTCTTGATGAACAGATTCTGCCTCGAATCGGCCGCCCTGCTGTCCGCCGGAAATTGCTGTCCCGGCCAATATTTCCCCGTCAAAACCCCCTGCGCCAGCGGCGAAAAAACCACCTGCCCGATCCCCGCCTTGTGACACAGCGGAAAAATCTGCGGCTCGATGTAGCGCTGGAGCATGTTGTATTGCGGCTGCGAGCTCTTGGGCTTTTCCAGCCCCGCCTCCGCGCAAATCTGAAGACACTTCGAGATCTGTTCCTCCTGCCACTCGCTGAATCCCCAGTAAATCACCTTCCCCCGCCGGATCATGTCGTCCATCGCGCCAATCGTCTCTTCCAGCGGGGTCTCAGGATCGAATCGATGACATTGATAGATATCGAGATACTCCGTCCGCAGCCGCCGCAGCGAAGCATCGCAGGATTCCATGATGTGCTTCCGCGACAGCCCTCGATCATTGGGCCCCGGCCCGGTTGGGAAAAAGCACTTGCTTGCCAGCACATATTCGCCGCGCCGGCGGTCCTTAAGCAGTTGCCCCCACACCTCCTCGCACTTTCCCTGCGCATAGACATCGGCCGTGTCGTAGAAATTGACTCCCAGGTCAAACGCCTTGTTCATCACTCCACGCGCCACCTCGACATCGATGGCATTGCCGAAGGTGAGCCAGCCACCCAAGCCAATCTCAGACAGCTTCAATCCCGCATCGCCCAGCCGACGGTAGTTCATGCGATCTCCTTCCTGATACGCGCGCAAAGCAACTCATACTCAGAATCGTCAACCACCGGCATCGCACCAGCAGTCAAAATCGCCCGATCCAGCGGCACCCAGCTCTTGCACCCCGCATATTCCGGCGTGTTTTGAATCGTAATCCTCTCACCCAGGCGGTAAACCCGCAGCAGCAGCAAATAAAGCGGATTTTGCGGCCGGTAATTAAATCGCATGTCGATCAGCGGAGATGTCCAGATATGTTCCTCCTCGATCCGATCCATCTGACTCCGATCACGGAGGCGAATAATGTCGCTCACCATCGCCGCGCAAGTAAGCACGATCTCGGCCGGCTCTTCCTTGAGCGATACCAACCGTTTCCGCTCATTCTCCTTGAGCATCTGCGCATTCTGATGGAGATAGGTCGGAAAAAGAAAAAATTGCGGATTCTCCAGCTCAAATCCACCTATCGCCTCCAAAATCCCGCCCTTGCGCAGCAGAATGATCTGCCTCCCCTTCTCCAAGGCGTTGCACACCGACGCCCATTCCTTCAGCGCGACATTTAAGCGTTTCGGTAATTCCATGGGCCCAGCCCGCCAGTTTGCTCATTCATCACTTGAGCAGGTGCGCGTTAGTTTATGAACTATGCTCGCAACCCGCCATTCATCCATCTTCACCTGTGTGCTTGTCCTCGCCGCCGTTGCACTCGGTAAGGAAAATCAACCGGCATTCGACGACTCCACCGTCCGCGGCCTCGTCGCCCACGGCCAATCTCTCGCGGAAAACGGCGACCATGCCGCGGCCATCGAGAAATATGACAAAGCAATTGCCCGCGACCCCGCATCGGCCGACGCCCACGCATGGAAGGCCGCCAGTCTGATCTCGCTCAATCGACTGGATGATGCCGACGCACAAATCCAGCAAGCCATAAAGCAAAATGGAGATGAATTCACATATCAAATGATCGCCGGCAGGCTGGAAATCGCCCGCGGCAACATCGACGCCGGTAGCGCGTTGTATGATCGAGCGGCCAAAGCCTCCCCGCGAGATGCAGGAAAAGTTTACGCCGATCTGGCGGCCGCGCTGGTCGAGCGAAAGGATGAGAAACTAACCGGCCAGATCGAATCGGCTCTGAAATCCGCCACCTCCGCCAATCCCCCGCACTTGGATGCACTTTTCAACCTCGGCCAAAGCTACGTCAGCGCCGGCAAGCCCGAAGGCAGGGATTATCTAAAGAGATATTTAGATGCACAGGCAAAACTGCCCGACGATCAACGCGACAAGCAAAAAATGCAGTTGGCTCGCAAGATGATTCGCGCTGTCGATATCCTGAACCAGGTACGGTAGGTCGGGCACTCTTGCCCGACATTCTTCGGACCAATTAAGAAACACCGGCCATCCAGTAGAAAAAA
>DASYUA010000081.1:0-66602 GCA_036001665.1 Tepidisphaeraceae bacterium | reverse complement strand
CTGACCCTCTCCCCTGAGTACAGGGGAGAGGGAAAAAGAAGAAGTACAGGGGAGAAGGAAAAAGAAGGAGAGGGGAAAGAGGGAGTACAGCGGCAAGGGGATCAGACGGGACGTGGGACATGGGACAAGGGAAGGGGCGGGCGGATATTATGGGACTGTGAGTTCTATAACCAAGAATGGGTGCGTGTATCTGGTTGGGGCGGGGCCGGGCGATCCGGGGTTGATTACCGTGCGCGGGCTGAGGTTGCTGGAGAAGGCGACGGTGGTGGTTTTCGATTACCTGGCCAATCCGCAGTTGCTGCGGCATTGTCCGACAGCGCAGACGGTCTATGTGGGGAAGCAGGCGTCGCAGCATGCGATGTCACAAGAGGAGATCAATGGGCTGCTGGTGAACCTGGCGCGGGAGGGGCACCGGGTGGTGAGATTGAAGGGAGGAGATCCGTTTGTGTTCGGGAGGGGTGGGGAGGAGTGCGAGGCGCTGGCGGCGGCGGGGATTTCGTTTGAGGTGGTGCCGGGGGTGACGGCGGCGATTGCGGGGCCGGCGTATGCGGGGATTCCGGTGACGCACCGGGAGATGAATTCGAGTTTCACGCTGGTGACGGGGCACGAGAAGGAGGGGGATTATCGGGATCCATCGGAGAAGGCGCTGGCATCGAGCATTGATTGGGGGGCGCTGGCGAAGTTGCCGTGCATCGCGTTTTACATGGGGGTGAAGGCGCTGCCGGTGATTTGCAAGAGGCTGATCGAGCATGGGATGGATGGGGGGATGCCGGCGGCGTGTATTGGGTGGGGGACGACGGCGAAGCAGAGGACGGTGGTGGGGACAATTGCGGATTTGGCGGAGAAGGTGGCGAGCGCGAAGCTGACGCCGCCGGCGATCACGATTGTGGGGAAGGTGGTGGGGTTGAGGGAAACGATCAACTGGTTTGAGAGGCGGCCGCTTTTTGGGCAGACGATTGTGGTGACGCGGACGCGGCAGCAGGCTTCGGAGTTAACGGAGAAGTTGGAGGAGCTGGGGGCGCGGGTGATTGAAGCACCGACGATTGAGCTTTTGCCGCCGAAGGATTGGGGGGAGGTGGATGGGGCGCTGAGGGCGATGGGGGCGTTTGATTGGGTGGTTTTTACGAGTGCGAACGGGGTGATTCATACGAAGGAGAGGATGGCGGAGATTGGGTTGGATTCGAGGGCGTTTGGGGGGGCGAAGATTGCGGCTGTCGGCGAAGCGACGGCGAAGGCGATTGGGGAGCGGTTGAATTTGAAGGTCGATCTTTGTCCGGAGTCTTTTGTGGCGGAGGCGCTGGGGGAGGAGTTGGTGAAGAGTGGGGAGGTGGTGGGGAAGAGGTTTTTGTTGTTGCGGGCGGATATTGGGAGGGCGGTGTTGAAGGAGAAATTGCAGAAGGCGAGGGCGGAGGAGGTGGTGGATATGGCGGTGTATGAGTCGAAGGCGTCGGGGTCGCTGCCGCCGGCGGTTTTGGAGGCGGTGAAAGAGGAGCAGGTGAATTGGGTGACGTTTACGAGCAGCAGCACGGCGAGGAATTTTGTGAAACTGCTGGGGAAGAATTATCTGGAGCGGCTGGCGGGGGTGGGGATTGCGAGTATTGGGCCGATAACAACGGAGACGCTGAAGGAGTTGGGGATCCCCCCTACGGTTGTGGCAGAGACGGCGAATCTGGATGGGTTGGTGGAGGCGATCAGTAAAGCTAGAATGAAGGCATAGGACAGGAACGTCCGGCACAGCCGGACCTACGGGAGACGCGAAGAGATGTCCGGCACAGCGGGACCTACAAGGGCGAAAAATGACTGAGATGATTTGGTTGAATGGCGAGATTCTTCCGCTGGCTGAGGCGCGGATTGGGGTGGAGGACCGGGGGTTTCAGTTTGCGGATGGGGTGTATGAGGTGGTGCGGATTTACAACGGGCGGGTGTTTACGCTGTCGGAGCACATGGATCGGCTGGGGAGATCGTGTGAGGGGATTCGGCTGAAGGCGCCGTTGAGCAAGGCGGAGTTGACGCGGGAGATTGGGAAGTACATCGAGAAGAGCCCGGTTCAGGAGGGGATGATTTATTTGCAGATCACGCGAGGGGCAGCGCCGCGGAATCATATTTTCGCGGATTCGCGGCCGACGGTGCTGTTTTATTCGCGGCCGCTGCCACAGGCGCCGCCGGCGGGGACGGGGGAGGGGTTGAAGTTGATTTCGCAGCTGGATGAGCGGTGGCAGAGGTGCTGGATCAAGTCGATTGCGCTGCTGCCGAATGTGCTGGCGAAGAATGCGGCGGTGGCGGCGGGGTGTGATGAGGCGGTGTTTGTGGAGAAGGGGATTGTAACGGAATGTTCGGCGTCGAATTTTTTTGCGGTGGCGGGAGGAAAGGTTTTGACGCATCCGGTGGGGCCGAAGGTGTTGCCGGGGATTACGAGGTTGGTGCTGGCGGATTTGTGTAAGCAGTTGGATATTGCGTTTGTGGAGCGGCCGATTAGTGAGGCGGAATGTATTGGGGCGGATGAGGTGTTTATTACCTCCACGACGAGGGAGATTGGGTGGGTGGGGAAATGGAATGATCGGGTGATTGGTAATGGAGCGTGTGGGGCGATCACCAAGAGGCTGCACGCGGCGTATCAGAAGCTGGTGGCGGAGCGGACGAGATGATGGTGCGGCGAGCCGCACCCTACATGCGGGGGTCTTTCAGTTCCTGCTGTTCCTCGGGCTGTTCGTTCAATTGATTGAGGAGATCGACGTAGTCGGCGTCGTCGAGCTCGTACCAGTCGAGGATGGCGGCAATGGAGCAGCCGCGGCGATCGGCGAGGGCGGCGGTGATTCGCTTGCGCAGGTCGGGGTCGAGGATTTCGCGGATGCGGACCATGTCGTTGACTCCATTGTAAAAGGGACGCCAATTGGGAAGAAGTCAGAATTCAGAATTCAGAATAAGACCCCTCACCCTGCCCTCTCCCCTGAGTACAGGGTCGAGGGGAAAGAGGTGGAGTACGGGGGCGAGGGAAAGAGGTGGAGCACGCGGGCGAGGGGAAAAGGGGCAGAGAACCTAACAGGCGCGATTAGCGGCCGTTGTCCGGTTGTCTGATTTGGAGGGCGCCCATGAAGGTTTCGTCGCGGCCGAAATCGATGGGGCCGGCCCAGCTTGCGGATTCGCCGGTTGCGCCGCGGTGCTGGCTGAAATTGAAGCGGAGCAATACGGGGCGCTTGCCCTGGTGGGCGGGGTCGTTGAAGGCATCCCAGGGGACATCAATCTCGCCTCGCCAGAGGGTTTTATCGATGTCGAAGCCGTAGCGGATGTCAGCGCCGCTGAAGGCCATCCAGGGGTTGGCGTGTTGTTGGCGATCGAGCCGGCGGGCGACATCGACCTGGCCCTGGGGCTTGGCGGCGACGTAGAGGAGCGGGCCGAGGGTGTTGTCGGCATAGACGGCCTGGAAAAGGAGCTCGCAGACATCCTCGCGCCAGGCGCGGCGGAGCTCGTGCTCGACAAAATTCCGGCCGGATTCGAGATTGGGTTTTTCGATTCCATCGACGCGAAAGCCGAGGTGGAATGCGCCGCCGGTCCAGCTTGAATAGATGGCCGAGTCGGTTTCGGAGAAGCGGAGTTCCTGATTTTGCAGAGCTGGGCGGCTGCACATCTGCACGAGTTTTCCCTCATGCAGGGCATCCTCGGGGACCCAATCGCCGAGTCTGCCATCGGGATATGGGGGCGGGCCCTGGCGTTTTTCACACCAGGCGACTGGGGCGACCATCTGGAGTTGGTGCGGACGGCCGGTGAAGCCATCGATGAAGGTGATGGCCAATGGCTGGCGCGAGGCGGCATTGACCTGGCTGAGTTTTACGCGGGCGCTGAGATTGACGCGATCGACATGGAAGGTGCCGAGTTTTGAAATATCGAGGCCGGGTTCGAGCGCGGTCCAGGCGGGTGGAAGGGCGGCCCATTGGATGCGATTGTTTTCGGGCTGGCGGTCGGCGGCGTTGTAAATGTCGATACCAGCGCGGAGCTCGACAAACGGGCCCTCGGGGTTGGGGGCGAACCACCACTCGGCGGTGCGGGCCAGGAGCATGGGGCGTTCCTGTAATTTGCTCCAGGCGGCGGTGTCGATGGCGAGCTGTTTTTCGAGGGTGGGATCGACGAGCTGGCCGGGCTGGCTGAGGAGGATGGTGCGCGAAAGGAGGTCAAGAGCGTGGGCCCAGGAGCTGTAGTTGGCGGTGCCGCAGAGGAGGGCATAGACGGGGTCCTGGCGCTGGGCGGGTTGAAGCTCGATGGGCTTGGTCATCAGGCGCGCCAGGACGAGGGCGCGGGCTTCCTGTTTTCGCTGTCGGGCCAGCCAGAGGTATTCGTAATCCTGCTCGGCGCGCTGGAGCCATTTGAGCTGGAGCGAGGGGACAGGGCCCCGCACGCCGAACCACTGGCCGGGATAGAACCAGATCATTTCGTCGGGATAGCCGGGTTGTTCGGGATCGAGGAGCGAGGGGAGGACGCCGGTCCATTGAATGAGCCGGGCATCGCGAAGAAAGGCGAGCCAGGCCCAGAGGCGTGCTTCGCGCTCATCAGCGCCAGCGCCGATATAGGGAACGAGGCCGGGGAGATCGGTGCGGAGCCAGCGGCCGGCGGCGGCAGTGGGCAGGCGCTCGACGGGAGGGACTGAGACGAGGCCGGGGGCGGCGTAGAGCAATCGATCGAGGCTGTCGGCGGGGATCAGACGGGGGAATTGCACGGAGGCGAGGTGAATTTGCTCCTCTTCCAGAGGTACGCTGACGCGGATGCGCGGATGGGCGGAGAGAATTTGTGCAGCCTGCTCGGAGAATTCGTAGGTCTCCTCGAGGGTCATTCGGCCGGGACTGCGTTTCTCGACGACGACGGCGGAGCGTCCGAGCCATTGCATGGCATCGAAGTGTGCGGCGGCGGCCTGCCAGTATTCGTTGCGGCTGGAGCGCTCGTGCAGGTCGAGCTTGTCGAGGGTGGGGAGCGGCCAATATCCGAGGGGGACTTTGTCAGCGAAAGCATCGCCGCGGAGCCACGGCCCGACGACCGAATCAAATTCGGCCCAATCGAGCTCGGGTGGTTTGCCGGAGGGCCATTTGACGATGGGCTGCAACTGGGAGATGACCAATTGCGCGCGATTGGCCTGGGCGAGCTTGACGATGTCATCGAGGATGCGGATGGCAGCTTCGTGGCGGGCTTCGCGGCGGCTGAGCAGGCTGGGGGTGAGTCCCTCGAAGGCCTGGGGCCAGTGGCGGGTGAGACTTTCCCAATCGACGAGGCCGGCCAGGCTGAGATGGCGTTCGTCGGGGATGACAAAGTCATCGACGGAGATGTTGATGGGGACCGTGAGCGTGACGCGGCCGTTTTCGACTAGCTCACATTTGGTTTGGTAATCGGCAGCGCTGGTGGAGGCGGGGATTTGCACATCAAACCAGATGAGCGGGGGGATTCGTGAAGGATGGAGCCGGGGATTGGTGGGGTCTTCGGGGTCGCGGAGGGTGGCGAGATTGATTTGGTCATTGTCGATGACCAGCGGAAGAAGGGCGCGGGGCATGCGGTGCAGGCCGACGGGCAGGCCGGTGTGACGCGCAAAACCTGCGCGATTGGTATCGACGGGCATGGGGACGATCTGCCAGGCGCTGGTTTTAATTGGGACACTCGCGCCATTGCTTTGCAATGGGGATAATCGAAGCAGCGAGGATCGTTTGGCGGTGGGGTCGGGGAGTGAATTGATTTGAAGTGCGAAGGAGATGGTTTCATTGCGGGCGCTGCGGAGATGAATCGGCGGGTTGATGGCCTGCGGCTTGAGCGGGTCGTAGAAGTGGACCCACTGAATTCTGGCGGGGCCGTTGAGCTGGCCGTTGGTGGCGCTGGTGTCATTGGGGGCGCAGTTGAGCGCGCCGAGCACGCACGCGAGGGCCAGGCCTATCAGAAACATCCATCGAAAGCTCTTCATCGAAGACACGTCTTTGTTTTCCCCAACTGCGCAGGCGCTGGGCAATGCGGGGTTGACTGCTGCTTCTTTATTCGCCGGAGTAAGGCTTATCGAGGATCGAACAGCGTGGGCATAAAAAATGAAGGCGTGGCGAAAAATTCATTGAACCGCGTTTTTGACAGCGCCACGGGCCCGACACCGCTATTTATGGCGCGTCATTTCGTCGGGGGCGATTCCCTCCGGGGCGCTTGGCACAAGCTTTGTTTTACATCATACCGAGGCTGACAATTTGAATACAAGGGTGTTGTGCGGGGAGAGTTCTCGGCCCCCGCGCGACACCAATTAACGAGCTTCGTTTCCTCCTCCGCCAAGGCTGCACGGTTTTCTACCCTCCACCGTGCGGCCTTTCTTTTTTGCGCGGCAAGCAGAGCCGTTGGCCGGCGGACAGGAATGTCCGCCCCACCAGAAGTAGGGGCACCGTGCGGCCTTTCTTTTTTGCGCGGTTTGCACAGAATCTGATCTCGATGGAAAGACGAAGGTCATGGCGCGGAGTCTGGGTGGTGCTGGCGATGGTGATTTTCGCCGGGCTGGTGGGGTTGGGGAGGGCGATTCTACTGCGGCCGGCGCAGCCGAGCAGTAATCAGGTCCCATAGTAGAGGTTCATGGTTGGGGTCGAGGTGAATATCGAGGTCCAGGCGCAGGATTGGGGGGGAGGCGTTGGAGGCGCTGGGGAGGGAGCGGAGTTTTACCCAGTCTTTTTCGGTGGTGATGATGGTGTCTGCGCCGGCTTGGGTAGCGCGGCGAAGGAGGGTGGCGAGGTCGGAGGGGGAGTAATGGTGATGGTCGGGGAGCCACCAGGTGCCTTTATACTCGGCAGAGATTTTGCGCAGGGAGGATTCCAAAGGGGTTGGATTGGCGATTGCGGCGACGACGAAGATGCGGCGGGATTTTAGGGCATCCAGGGAGAGATCGGAGGGGGCGGAGGTGGGGAGGGATGGGGTGCGAAGGCCGGAATGGTCGAAGCGGGCGTGGAAGATGGGGGCGGGGGTGTATTTGCGGACGTTGCGTTCGATGGCGTCGAGGGCGGTTGCGGGAACCTGCTCGCAGCGGGTGAAGATGATGGCGGTGGCGCGGCGGAGGCCTGTGGGGGGTTCACGGAGAAGGCCGCGGGGAGGGACGTGACCGTGGCCGAAGGGGTTGGTGGCGTCGATGAGGAGGATGTCGATGTCTCGAGCCAGGCGGCGATGCTGGAAGCCGTCGTCGAGGATGAAGAGGTTGGTTTGAGGATGTTGGACGAGGACATGGCGGCCACCAGCGACACGGTCGGGTTGGGCGTGGACAATGATTCCGTGAACTTTGAGTTGTTCGGTGAGCAGCGCCTGTTCATCGCTGATTCCTGCGGCGCTGCGGTGGTAGCCGCGCATGAGGATGGCGGGGTTGAAGTTGCGTTCTTTGATTCCCTGGGCAAGCCATCGAACGATGGGTGTTTTGCCGGTTCCGCCGGCGGTGATGTTGCCGACTGAAATGACGGGGACGGGGAGGCGATGTGATGCAAGGATGCCGCGGTCGTAGAGGGTGTTGCGAATGCGCGTGGCGGAAGCGTAGAAGAGTTCGCCGCAGCAGAAGATTCCTCGCAGGAGTGATGGGGTGATTCCGTGCGCTTCGCCGCTGATGACGCGATGCAGATATGAATTGCTGACGAGCCCCATCAGGCCTCATTTGCCGCGGAGAAATCGGTCCTCTGCTTCGGTGAAGACTGTCGCGTCGCGCGGCATTTTTGAAAGATCAAATCG
Organism: Tepidisphaeraceae bacterium; assembly: GCA_036001665.1. GTDB lineage: Bacteria > Planctomycetota > Phycisphaerae > Tepidisphaerales > Tepidisphaeraceae > JBGPEF01. The sequence goes on along the minus strand of DASYUA010000081.1, from coordinate 58,898 downwards.
CGACAGGAGTTGTGATGCATCGTGCATTGTATCGTTGATTCCGCACCACTTTGCCAGCAAGGTCAACATTCGTGCGGAGGGAACGCCTAACTGACGATAGTAAGAGAGCCGTGTATCGCCATGGCGCTTGGCGAGGCGCCGGCCGTCGGTTCCGACGACCAGGGGAAGGTGATAATAGATGGGGATGCGATCCTGCAATCCCAGCGCCTCATAGAGCAGTATTTGTCGCGGGGTGGAATCGATCAGATCATCTCCGCGCACGATCTCAGTTACTCCCATTTCGGCATCATCGATCACGATGGCCAACTGATAGGCCGCGGCGCCGTCGGCTTTGGCGATGACAAAATCGCCGAGTTGGTGGGCGACGTCAAATCGCTGGGGGCCGCGAAATTGATCATTGAATTCGACGATACGATCTGGAACGGAAAATCGGAGCGCCGGGGGACGGCCGGTGATGCGCTGGGCATCCTCCAGAGATTTGAATTTGCCGCGACAGGCGCCGGGATAGATACTGGAGCCATCCTCGGGATGGGGGGCGCTGGCGGCCTGGTTTACTTCGCTGCGGCTGCAAATGCAGGGGTAGGCGGCGGCGGATTTGATGAGCTGCTGCATGGCGGCCGCGTATTTTTCGGTGCGCGTGGATTGATAAATTGGCCCTGCATCCCAATCGATTCCGAGCCATTGCAAATCTTCGATGGCCTGGCGATCCGCGCCGTGTTTGATGCGCGGGCCGTCGAGGTCCTCGATTCGCAGGATGATTTTCCAGCCGCGTTGGCGGGCCAGCGCCCAGTTGGCCAGGAATGTTCGCGCATTGCCGAGGTGCAATGCCCCCGTCGGCGATGGCGCGAGCCGAGTGGTTTGCATTGATTGATTCTACTTGATTGACTGGGCGGGCTCCTCCGTCAGCGCCAACGAGCTGACAATACTTTCGAGCAGCTGGCGATCCTTTTCAAAATGCTCGCGGGTCAAATCCAGGAAATTAATCTGATAGAGGCGCACGTTGTCGGCATCGATCGGCTCATAAGCGCTGATGGTCCACTTCATCATGGCGGGGAGTTGTGCGGTGGCCGGCTGGAGTGATCGCATCTCATATATTCTCAACTTGCCCAAGGTGCGCATCTCATCGCGGGCGAAACTATCTTGTGTGGCCGTCCTGGTGGCCGGGGGCTTTAGCGCATCCATGACCATTTTGGGAAACGGGCCGCGACGGGAGATAATCAGATGAATCACGCCGTCGGGCCGGGGTCCATGAGGGGTCGGCCCCTGGAGAATGGTGACCGCGCCATATCTGAGGTCCCATCGTTCGGGCACGCGCAGGGTGAGTGGATAATCAACGAGCCTGATCGTGCTTTCCAGCGTCATGGGAGCCCTGGGTCTGTAGTCGGGCTCATTAGAGGCTTCTTCGATGGCTGGCTGGGTTGATATGGCAGGCCGAGGCTTGTCCCGATCACAACTGCAAAGGGGCCATACGCAGATCAAAAGGCACATCCAGTTATATTTCATGCGATCTCCACTGCGCAACTTATGTTGTCTAACGCGCTCTTGACGAATCATCTCTTCTATTTATGATTCCTCGCCGGTATGGGGGAGGCGTCTTCTAATAAAGGTTGGTTCACCATGCCACGTCCATCCAATGGAGTCAATCTCACGGTCGATCAGTTGGAGCGAATGCTCAATCAGCGCCGCCGCGAACTGTCACGGCTGACGCGCAAACGCGCAACCGCCCAGCGCAGGCTGGAGGACATCGACGATCGCATCCGGCGGCTCGGTGGAACCGGCGGCGTGCGCGGCGGCGGCCGGCGGGCCCGCAATGAGCAGAGCCTGGTGGAGGTGATTCACCAGGTGCTGCAAAAGGCAGCGCGGCCGCTGCGGGTGTCGGCGATCGCGGAGTCGGTCAGCTCGGCGGGGTATCGCAGCACGAGCGATAACTTCCGAGGGATTGTGAATCAAATGCTGATCAAGGACCCGCGATTCACCAGCCAGAACCGTGGGTTTTATCAGTTGAAAAAGTAGGGTGTGTTTCGGCACACCAATCTGGATTGCGGTCTTACGACGATAGTTGCCCGCCCTCAACTTGAACGGCATGAGGTGAGTTGCGCTGGTCGTTCTGCACGCGGCCATCGTGCAGATGAATAATGCGCTGGCAGCGATGCGCTACCGATGGATCATGGGTGACGAGCAGAATGGTGCGGCCGCTTTGGACCAATTCATCAAACAATCCAAGGATGGCCTGGCCGGTTTTGCTGTCGAGTGCTCCGGTCGGCTCATCGGCGAGGAGGATGAGCGGATCGTTGGCCAGGGCGCGAGCGACGCAGACGCGCTGCTGCTGGCCGCCGGAAAGCTGCATGGGACGATGATCCAGACGCTCGGCGAGGCCGACGCGTTCGGCCAGCTCCGTCGCGCGGCGCTTGCGGACGGCCGGGGCGACGCCGAGATAAAACATGGGCACTTCGAGGTTTTCCAGAACGGTGAGCTGCTGGATCAGGTTGAAATTCTGGAATATGAAGCCGATGCGGCGGCTGCGGATTTCGGAGAGGACATCATCTTCCAGGCCGCTGACATCGGTGCCGCCGAGGAAATATTGGCCGCTGGTGGGGCGATCGAGGCAGCCGATGATGTTCATGAGGGTGCTTTTGCCCGAGCCGCTGGCGCCCATGATGGCGGTGTATTCCCCTTCCTGAAAATCGACGTTGATCGACTGAAGCGCGGAGACTCTGACGTCGGTGCCGGGCTTTCGGTAGATCTTGCTGAGATTCTGGATGGATGCGACGACGGACATAGGTGATTGCAAAGCGGCCGCTGAAGCGGACCCTACGAGGGGACAGTACGCCCGATGACCGTATTACAGTACGTTCAGCTCGGGCGTTCGTGGCTGCATGTTGCGGAGGCTGACCTGGCCGGCCAGGTTTTGGACGACTTTTTCGAGGGCTTCCCTGAGTTTGGGATCGCCTTCGAAATTTTTCGCGGGGGCGCCGGCGTCGCTGTTGATGCGAAGATCGCGAAAGAGAGGGATTGTGCCCAGGAAGGGGAGGTTGAGACGTTGAGCGGTTTTTTCAGCGCCGCCGCGGCCGAAATCCTCGCCGGACATGTTTTCGACGATGCCAAGGATGGGTGCGCCGAGCTGCTGAAACATGCGGACAGCGCGTACGGCGTCATCCAGAGCCACCTGCTGCGGCTGGGCGACGACGACTGCGCCGGTGATGGGCAGAAGCTGGCAGAGGGTGAGGGGCACGTCGCCGGTTCCAGGTGGGAGATCGACGATGAGATAATCCAGCTCTGGCCACTGAGTGTTGTCGCAGAACAGTTGCTTGAAAGCGCCGTGGGCCATCGGGCCGCGCCAGATGAGGGGTTTTTCTTCCTCGACGAGCGCGCCGATGGTGATGGCGTGAATGCCGTGGACGTGAAAGGGGATGATTTTTGAGCCCTTCACCTGAGGCGTCTGGCCTTTGATTCCCAGCAGCGTGGGCATGCTTGGGCCGTAGATATCGCCATCCATCAGGCCGACCTGGGCGCCATGGCGCTGTAGGCCGACGGCGATGTTGACGGCGACGGTGGATTTTCCGACACCGCCTTTGCCCGCGCCGACGGCGATGACGTTTTTAACCTGGGGGAGCAGGTCTTTGCGCGGCTGCATGGGGCCGCGGGTGTTGGCGGAGAGCTCGATGTTGACGGTTTGGGCGCCCGCGTGCTTCACGGCCTGTTCGACATCGCGCTTGATTGTTTCTTTGAGCGGGCAGGCCGGCGTGGTCAGCTCGACATGGACGTGAACGTGCGAGCCATCCACCTTCACATCCTTGACCATGCCCAGCGTGACGATGTCCTTGAAAAGCTCGGGGTCTTTCACGGTTCGCAAAGCGGCCAGGACCGATTCCCTATCCAATGCCATGAAAATCCTTTCAAACCAGCGAGTGTTGGATTATAGGCCCCGATGAACTTATTCCCATCCATCATTAACAGTGCGTGGCAAGATTTGAAAGGCTGTCAGGGCCGACGGGCCCGACGTATGATTGGGATTGATGGATGTTGCCGCCAAACAAGGTGCATTTGCCCGCGAAACGACCGCAGCGCAGGCCGGCGGCCGTGCGCGGCTGGGCGAGGAGGGCACGTCGGCCGGCATCAATATCGAGCCGGGCAGCAATGATGATGGCTGGGAAATTCCGCCGCCGGTCATGCTTGAGGATGGCACGCGGGTGCAGCTTTACAAGGATGGGGAGGCGCTTCATGCCGGTTATGACGCGATCAAGGCGGCACAAAAGCGGGTTTGCCTCGAGGTGTACATATTCCATAGCGATGACACCGGGCGGGCATTTGCGGATTTGCTTTCGGCCAAGGCGAGGGAGGGTGTGCCGGTTTACGTGATTTATGACTCGCTGGGGTGCATCGACTCGGATCCGAAGATGTTCGGGCAGATGCGGGCCGCGGGGGTGCGGCTGGCAGAATTTCACCCGATCAAGCCATGGGAGTGCCGCTATAGCTGGCGTCCGTTCAACCGCGATCACCGCAAGCTGCTGCTGCTGGATGATGATGGGGCTGGGTTGGGCGGATTGAACGTCGGCGCGGAATATGCGGGGTCGTGGGTTGTGCCCAGCAAGCCCGGCTGCGCTCCCTGGCGCGACAATGCCGTGGGGCTGCGGGGGCCTTCGACGCGGCTGCTGTTCATCGCGTTCGCGCGGATGTGGCGCTACGTCAATTTCGGCGGAAAGCTGCGCAATACCGAGCTGTTGCACAACACTCATGACGGTGAATTCGGCCTGCTGGCATCAGTCCCCACCCGCAGAAGCCCGCTCCCATCCCTGCGCAAAATGCTGCGCGAAGCGAAGGAGAGCGTTCTGCTGATCATGTCCTATTTCGCCCCGCCGGATGAATTGATCGACGAGCTGTGCCGCGCTGCCAAGCGCCGCGTGAAGGTGCGGCTCATGCTCCCGGCGGAAGGCGACGTGCCTCTGCTCATGATCGCCGCCCGCTCATTTTATGAGACGCTTTTGCAGGCTGGCGTGGAAATCTACGAGCGGCAGGGCGCGATCCTGCACGCGAAGTCACTGTGCATCGACGGTCATACTTCGATCATCGGCTCGACCAACCTCGACTACCGCAGCATTGAATACAACTGCGAGCTGTCGGTGATCATCCGCAACCGCAAGTTCGGCCAGGACATGAAAAGACTCTTCGAAAACGATGCCTGCTATGCGAAGAGAATCACGCTGAAGGAATGGCGGCGCCGGCCGTTCTCCGACCGCATCGTGCAATGGGCCGTCAAACGGGCGCGATATCTACTCTGATTCGCGGATGGATTGGGGATCGATTGCGATGCTCCGGCACCACTGCTCATAGGCGAAGGGGGAGATTTCGCTGGGCTTGATTTCGCTGCGGCCGCCCCAGAAGACGTTGGTGTAGGAAACGGGAATTCCCATTTCCTTGAGATGCTCATCGATGGCGTGTTTGTGGGCCAGGACGACATCTTTTTCGGTTCCATGGGCCACGCCCATGACGTTCACGTTGCCAAATTCGGGGCCGCCATCGCGCCAATAGGCGTGGGTCATGATGTGGAATCGGCCCACCTGGCGGCCGGTTTCGATCTCGCGGCCGGTGGGGACGGCCCAGTGAAAGAGTGCGTTGAATTTGGTGACCCGTTCGCCGGTGCTGAGGGGTTTGACGTGTTCCAGGAATGTGGAGAAGCGGCCGATGACGCCGCGCTCATTGAGGGATTTGGCCACGCGATAGAATTCGTCGAGCGAGACTCCGGCTTCACGCGCGCGAGGCCGCCAGATGTCCACATCAATTTCGGCGGGATCGAATTCGCGCTTCAAAGCGGTCAGGACGCGCCAATCCAATTCGGATAGTTCGACAATCTCGGTATCGGTCACTTCGGCGAGTTCTTCGCATTTGCTGCCCGGCTCCATTCCGCGGCGTCGCACGTGGCCCACGCCCAGTGCGAAGAGGCGCTTGGCCGGCATCAGCTTGAATGCTTCCGCGCCGGTTTTCTCCATCAGCAGCCGACAGTGCTTCTCCATGGAAAAGCCCTGGGGGATTTTGAGGGTGGTCCAGAGCCGATAGCGCGCGGCCGCGATGGCCTGATCGGTCGAGCGAATCACCACGTGCCCGGAAAACGGATCTTTCTGAGACATCCAGTCAAAGGCGGCGTGCAGCTTAGATTCGGGCACCACCCAGGCCACGAGGGAGCCGGGCGCCAGATTGGTGGCCATGAGCGTTTGCCGCACGCGGCGGACGGTTCCGCCCTGGAGCATGGCCCGAATCCGCTCGATGACCAATGGCAATTCGACGCCGCTGAGGCGGGAAATTTCCGCCAGAGGGTCGGTCTGGAAACCCTGAATTTTGTCTTCGGAGATGCTGAGAATTTGCGCGTTGATGGGATCATCGACGCGCACGGGTATGGTCAGGGTGCTCATGTATGGGTGATTTTACCCGTTTTTACGCCGCGATTCCCGCGTCAGGCGTTGTTGGAGCAAAACCAAAACCGCGGCCTCGGCGGGGCGAAGATCCTTCAAATTGCCTTTTAGTCTCTTTTCCATGCGTTGTCGCAGCATTTGCACCAGCGAGCCATCGAGATAGGCATTAAAAATCTCAGGATGAATGTAACATTTGCGGCAGACGGCCTTGGTGTTGCCGAGTTTTTTCGCCACCGCTTCGACCGCGGCCAGTATGAAGCGCTTGGCCTGACGCTGCGAGGTGAAGGTTTCATATTCCTGGAGGGCCTTGGCGGCCAGTACGGTGCCGGCCCAGGTTCGAAAATCTTTGGCGGTGAATTCCTCTCCGGAAATCTCGCGCAGATACTCATTCACATCCTGCGAGCCGATGTCACACACCCGGCCATCATCGTCGAGATATTGAAACAGCTCCTGGCCCGGCAGATCGCGGCATTCGCGGACGATGCGGGTGAGCTTTTTATCGCTCAGGTCAATTTCGTGCTCGACACCGCTTTTACCTTTGAAGCGGAAACGCACGCCGCTGCCGTTGAACTTCGCATGATGGTCGCGCATGGTGGTCAGGCCAAACGATGAATTCTCCCTGGCATATTCGTCGTTGCCCACGCGAATGAGGGTGGTTTCCAGCAATCTCATGACGGCCGCCAGGACTTTTTCCCTGGGCAGGCCGGGGCGGGCCAGATCTTTTCGCACGCGCCGGCGAATCCGCGGCAGGGCCCGGGCGAAGGCCAGCATGCGGTGATATTTGTTCCCATCGCGCACCTCGCGCCAGCGGGGGTGATAGCGATACTGCTTGCGGCCGCGGGCATCGCGGCCCGTGGCCTGGATATGGCCGTATTCATCCGCACAGATCCACACATCGGTCCAAGCCGGTGGGATGACCAATGAGCGGGCGCGATGGAGCTGGTCCTGATCGCGCACCTGCGTTCCTTTGGCATTCACATAAATGAATCCGCCGCCTTTGCGCTTGCGGTAGAGGCCGGGCTGCGTGTCGGAAACCCACTTTAACCCCGCCTCGCGCGCGGCTTGCAGGGCATCGGGCGACGCCTCGATGCTGGTTTCATCCTTCAGGTCATCCATCTCAATCCTTCAAATGCAACCAATATGCCATGGCCGCCGCATAGCAGCCAACGCCTTGCGTGCGTTACTATTGCGGGACATGACAGCGGTGCGGCTCGAAAAGATCTCCAAGCACTTTGGCCCAACCATCGCCCTGGATGATATTAACCTCCAGATCGCCGCCGGCGAACTCTTCTTCCTGCTGGGGCCCAGCGGCTGCGGGAAAAGCACGCTTCTGCGCCTGATCGCGGGGCTTGGAGAGCCGACCAGTGGGCGAATCTTCTTCAACAATGAGGATGTTACGTCGCTGCCGACGCAGGCGCGAAATGCGGTGATGTGTTTTCAGAGTTATGCGCTTTGGCCACACATGAGCGCTGCGGAAAACATTCGCTTTGGGCTTGCGGTGCGGGGGCTGAGTGCGGCGGAGCAGAATCAGCGGGTTGATGAGGCGTTGGCGCTGGTGCAGATGAAGGAATATGGACAGCGCAAGCCCAATGAGCTCTCCGGCGGTCAGCAGCAGCGGGTGGCGCTGGCGCGGGCGATGGCGGTGCGGCCGGCGTGTTTGCTGCTGGATGAGCCGCTGTCGAATCTGGATGCGAAATTGCGGAATGAGATGCGGTCGGAGATACGGCGGATCTGCAAGAGTTCGGGGTACACGACAATTTACGTGACTCATGACCAGAAAGAGGCGCTTTCGATCGCGGATCGAATTGCACTGTTAAAAGAGGGCCGGTTGGCGCAGATTGGCTCGCCCGGCGAGCTGTATCAAAAGCCGCGGAATCGTTTCGTGGCGGATTTCATTGGCAATACCAACCTGATTTCCGCCACGATCACCGGCCGAAATGGGAATCGGATTGAGCTGAATTCGGCCGCGGGCCCGCTGGTGGCGATTGGCGAGGGCGAATTTCCACGGACCGTCACCGTGAGCATTCGGCCGGAGCAGATGGAGATTGTGTCGGATGATGCGCCGCCCAATGGGCGGAATCGTCTGACGGGAAAGACGCTTCAGACGACTTTTCTGGGCGAGGCCAGCGAGCACGTGCTGCTGGTCAATGATGCGAGGCTGCGGGTGATCAGTGCGCCGCCCATTTTCAATCCGCCGCAGCACATGAAGGTGGAGTTTGATCCGGAGGATGTGGTGGTACTGACCGAATGAGTTGTACAATGTTTGTGGAGGTTGTGGATGCGCTTTCATTCAGCGCTTTCTGAGGAACAGGACGCTTTGGCCGCGGCCGATGCGGTCATCGCGGATGTCCTTGGGTCCGGCGTGCGCAAGCTGGACGTGCTTTTTGTCTTCCTGAGCGCTGCCCACACGGCTCAAGCGGAGGAACTGCTCCAGCGGCTCAATGTTGAGCTTTCGCCGAAGTGCCTGATTGGCGCATCGGCCGAGGGTGTGATTGGGCGCGACCAGGAAGTCGAGCGAAAGGCGGGACTGTCTCTGCTGGCCGGGGATTTGGGGGGTGCATCGGCCAAGAGTTTCCACATCGGCCGGGATGATTGGCGACGTTTACTGCTTGAAGACGGCAACCTCGCCGAATCGCTCGGTTTTGGCTCTGAGACCCGCGCGTTGATTGGTTTTGGCGAACCTTTCAGCACGCCGCTCCGGCAGTTTCTGGACAAACTCGAAGAGAAATGTCCCGCGCTTCCGGTCATTGGTGGCATGGCCTCCAGCGGCCGAAGCCCTGGCGAAAATATTCTGTTCCGCGATGACCAGGTGATCGACCAGGGTTTTGTGGGCATGTCATTGAGCGGGGCCATCGATGTGCAAACCGTCGTCTCGCAGGGTTGCCGGCCGGTTGGGCATCACGTGGTCATCACCAAGGGCCACGAAAATGTGATCGAGCACCTCGGTGGCCGGCCGGCGGTGCAGGTGCTTCAGGAAATCGTGGATGCGATGACGCGCGAGGAGCAGCAGCTTCTGCAAAACGGTCTCTATATTGGCCGGGCGATCGATGAATATCGCGAGAACTGGTCGCGGGGGGATTTTCTGGTTCGCAACGTTTTGGGAATGGAGCAAACCAGCGGCGGCATCGGAATCACCGACCTGGTTCAGATTGGGCAGACCGTGCAATTTCATGTCCGCGATGCACAGACGGCGGATGAGGACTTGAGGCTCCTCCTGCAAGCGCAACAGCAACAGGTTGCACCAGCAGGGGGGCTGCTTTTCAATTGCAACGGCCGCGGGACGCGCATGTTTTCCGAGCCTTGCCACGACATCAGCGCCACGCGGGCGGTTTTCGCCAACACTCCCATTGCCGGATTCTTTGCGGCGGGTGAGGTGGGACCCGTCGGCGGGCGGAATTTCATCCACGGCCACACTGCCAGCTTTGCGCTGTTTCGCCCTCGAAAGGATTGAGTCATCGCAAGCACGCTCGAGAATCAATCAAGGAAGGATGGGCCGAGCACGCGGAGGGATGACATTGCGTATCTCTCGCCGATGGCCGCGTTCCTCCTGCTCACCTGGGTGGGCGGCCACTGGCCGGCATTTTTTCCGGCCAGCTACATCGCTAAGACCATCGCGTCCGCGGCGCTGCTTTTTTATTTCCGCCGCCAGTACACCAAAATCCGCTGGAACCATTGGTGGCTTGGCGTGGTGATCGGGATCATTGGGGTCGTGCAATGGGTGGGCATGGAAAAACTGATTCTCCACGGCTGGCCGGATTATCCCCGCCCCAGCGTCGAGGTTTACAACCCTTATGAACACTTTACGTCGGCCGCGGGGATGTGGTCGTTCATTATCATTCGCTGGCTGGGCGCGTCGCTGGTTGTCCCGGTGATGGAGGAGCTGTTTTGGCGCGATTATCTGTGGCGCACGATCCTCGCCCCCAATGATTTTAAACTGGCCGCGGTTGGCGAATGGGACTGGAAGCCGTTTGTATTTGTGTCGCTGCTCTTTGCGACGGTTCACGTGCAATGGGCGACGGCAATCGTGTGGGGATTCATGATCGCGGCACTTTTGGCATATACCCGCAGCCTTGGCGCGTGCATCATTGCCCACGGCGTGACCAACCTACTCCTGGGGGGTTATGTGCTTTTCACAAAAAACTGGTATTTCTGGTAAGGCCGCCCGCCCGGTATAGTGAACGCGGTCAATGAGTTCCGCAATTCCGGCTGGAGCCATCCCCGTCCCCTCCCCCCGCCAAACCATCGGGACTCAGCGGCGCCGCGCGCTTTCCGTGCGGGCATGCCGAATCCTCGCTGCCTCGGTGATTGCCGGCGTTGTGGTCTTTCATCTCTTTTATCTCACCTGGCGGTGCCCGATCGACCTGGCGGAAGATGAAACTTATTACTGGGATTGGTCGCGGCACCTCGATCTGAGTTATTACAGCAAAGGCCCGGCAACCGCGTGCCTGATTCGCGCCAGTTGTGCGGTCTTTGGCGACACCATGCAGGGCGTGCGCTATCCGGCGGTTTTTCTGCGCGCTGGGGTTGCGATCATGACGTATTGGCTGGCGCTTCGTCTTTTTGGCCGCGAAGCCCTGGCACTGGTGGCGACACTTCTCAGTTATATCACGCCGATGTTCCTGGCCGCGGGGCTGATCATGACGACAGATCCGGCCTATTTATTTTGCTGGGCCACCGCGACGTGCTGCGGCTGCGCGGCGATCTGGAACTCGCGCCGCTGGGCGTGGATTGGCGTGGGCCTGGCCGTGGGGGTCGGCACGCTCACGAAATTTTCCATGCCCCTCTGGTTTGTCGGATTGCTGGCATTTCTGATGTTCAGCCCGGCGCATAAACACCTTCTTCGCACCCGCTGGCCGTGGGTGGCGATCCTTATCGCGGCCGCCTGCGCAGCGCCTGTATTTATCTGGAACTCCCACCACAACTGGGCGACGTTTCTCCATGTCGGCGAAGACGTCGGGGCACGCGCTGGCGAATTTCACTGGAGCAACCTGCTCGATTTTTGGATCGGCCAGCTCGGCGTCATCGGGCCGCTCTTTATCGTCGTTCTGGCTGCGTTGATTTGGACGATCTTCAGCGCTGATGAGGAAGGCCGCGATTCACGGCGATTTCTCCTTTGCCTCGGCGTGCCGATTTTTCTGGCGGTGTTCATTTCCAGCTTCCGCGCCAATCCCGCCGCCAATTGGGCCGCGGCCGCCTATGTGACGTTTTTCATCCTCACCGGTGATTTCCTGAGGCAGAATTGGAAGCGCTGGCGAATCCTTTTTTACCCCTGCGCCGCCGCCGGCCTGGCCATGATTCTGATTGCTCACTACACGCAGATTCTCTATCCGCTGGTAAACCGCCTGACCCGCGATGGCTCATTGAAAATCTCCATTCAAAAGTTGGATCCGACCGCCAAGGTCAAAGGCTGGGCCGAGGCCGGCCAGATTCTCTCCGACCGGCGCGAGGCCATCGGGCCGACCTCGATGATCATCGCGTCGGACTATCAGGTGGCCGCGGAGCTGGCGTTCTACATGCGCGGCCAACCCGATACGTTCTGCGCTGGGTCCTATTTCACGGGACCCAACCGGGATGCCTACAGCCAATTTGACATCTGGCCTGATCGCCGCCTCAACGATCCTTCATTCAAAGGCCGTGATGCGCTTTACGTTGGACCGATGAATGACGATATGCGGAAGGCTTTTGGTCGAATTGAAACGCTCGCTCCCTGTGAAATCTTCCGGCGCGGAATTCTTGTCCGTCGCCTTGAGTGCTGGGTTTGTTATGATTTTCGCGGAATGGCCTGGCCGGGCTGGAGCGGGCGATACAACAAGTAAATTCATCTCACATATTGTCGCTCGCCGCTTTTCGCCAGCCGCACGATCACCTCGTGCGGCGTGCATCCCCACTCGCTGGCGACATTCTCCGCCGGGAGCTCGTCTCCGAGCAAAACAACCTCATCCCCTGCTCGATCCTTTTCGCCGATTTCAACAAAGGCTGATTGCATTCCCACTTCGAGCACGCGCTGTCGAATTCCGTTAATGGCGCATGGTCCCTTGCGCAGGCCGTTGGAATACCCGCACAAAATCACTCCAAATTTTGGCGAGATAAAACCCGTGTACCCCGCCGGCCCGCGCGATTCATGTACTTCCACGAGCCGCGCTGACACACGCAGCGCATCACGGTAAATGGCAATTCCCGGCCGAACGGCATCCAGCCAGGCCTCTTTTTCATTGAGCAAGCTCGAGGCCGCCGCGTGCAGTCGCAGGCCCTTTCCCTTGGTGATTTCCTTCAGTCTCCGCACCTGCTCCAGTGCCGGCGCATGCGCAAAGGCCTCGCGGCAATTTCCGGCGGCGATCACGCGATCCACCAACTCCGGCGGACAGGCGAATCGCTGCATTCCCGCGTCGATGCACACAATCGGATCGGCCTTCCGCAGGGTTTTGGCCTGTTCCTCGGTCGAAACCGCCGGCCGAACATCGTGCGAGACATAGTCCTGGGCCACCATCGATCCGGGGGGGCCCAGCAGAATCGACGGCTTGCGCCAGGTGCGATCCAGCTTGGCCTCGATCACTTCCCTCAGTGAAAAGAAACAGAATCCCGCGACGACCTCCGCGATGGCCGCGGCTACTTCGTGAGCGCCCAGGCCATAGGCATCGGCCTTGATCACGGCCAGAACGTCCACGCCGGTTTTGCGGGCAATTTCCGATGCCGCCTGGCGAATCCTGGGCAAATCCACGCGCACGTTCACGTGCTGATTCATGTCGCCATTGAATCCGGCCGGTTCGCTCACGTCCAGCCTTCTCGCAGTTGCCTGCCAGTCTTGCTAAAATTCAGCGGCAAGTGAAATATCGCGATTTAATCAAGCAATTGGAGGCTGCGGGCTGGTATTTTCAACGCTACGGGGCTGGGAGTCATATGCTGTACAAACACCCATCCCGGCCGGGGTGCAATCGTGGTCGCGGGAGGCGGAAAATTGAATCGGGAAGTCCCCAAAGGCACTGAAAACGCGATTTTGCGCCAAGCCGGATTGAAGTGAGGAATTTATGAAGTACGTCTATGTTATCGAAAGGGCCAATGACGGAAGTTATTCCGCCTACGTCCCCGACCTGCCGGGTTGCACCACATCAGGTGATTCGATTGACGAAGTGAAAGCGAATATAAAAGACGCAGTCAATCTTTATGTCGATTCCCTTCGCGAAAGCAATGAGCCAGTCCCGCAGCCGACGTCTGTCACCGACGTAATTGATGCCGCTTAGTTTTTTACACTACAACGAGAAAAACCATGCCCGCCAATTATGCCCCCGATCCCAAAATGAAATTCACTTTCGGCCTCTGGACCGTGGGCAATGTCGGCCGCGATCCGTTTGGGGGACCGACGCGCGAGCCGATCTCCCCCGTTGAAATTGCCGACATGCTTGGTGAAGTCGGCGCTTATGGGGTGAATTTCCACGACAACGACCTGGTGCCCATCGACGCATCGCAGACGCAGCGCGATGACATCGTCCGATCGTTCAAGAAGGCGCTTAAGGACAATGGCCTGGTATGCCCCATGGCCACCACCAATCTCTTCGGCGATCCGGTTTTCAAGGATGGCGCGTTCACCAGCAACAACGCCCGCATTCGCGCTTATGCCGTTCAGAAAACCATGCGGGCGATGGACCTGGGGGCCGAGCTGGGGGCAAAGATTTATGTCTTCTGGGGCGGGCGGGAGGGCGTTGAGACGGATGCGGCGAAGAATCCGGTGGATTCCATCAAGCGTTTCCGCGAGGCCATCAATTTTCTCTGTGAGTACAGCATCGAGCAGGGGTATGGATATAAGTTCGCGTTCGAGGCCAAGCCCAACGAGCCACGCGGGCATATTTATTTCGCCGTCACCGGATCTTATTTGGCGTTTATTCCGACGCTGGATCATCCAGACATGTGCGGGGTGAATCCGGAGGTGGCCCACGAGCACATGGCGGGCCTGAATTTCGTGCATCAGGTGGCGGCGGCGCTGGAGGCCCGGAAACTGTTCCACATCGACCTCAACGATCAGGAATTTGGCCGATATGACCAGGATTTCCGCTTCGGCTCAGCAAATCCCAAACATGCGTTCTTCCTGGTCAAGCTGCTGGAGGATTATGCCTACAACGGCCCGCGCCACTTTGATGCTCATGCTTATCGCCAGTCGGATTACGACGATGTGAAGGAATTCGCCCGCGGGTGCATGCGGACTTACATGATCCTCAAGGAAAAGGCGGAGCGCTGGAACACCGACAAGGAAATTCAGGCGATCATCAAACAGATCAATACCGAGGAGAACGGCATCTCCAAACTCACTCGCAAATACAGCTCCGCCAACGCGAAAAAACTGCTGGCCGAGCCGCTGGATCGGGTCGAACTGGCGAAGGTGCCGCTGCCATATGAGCGGCTCGATCAGTTGACGATGGAAGTGCTCATGGGCGTACGATGATTCGCTTTCGCCTTTCCTATTGGCTGCTTCTCGTGGGGCTGATGGCCGCGGCGTCGTTGGCTGCGGATGAGGAGGGTTTTCAGCCGATTTTCGATGGAAAGACGCTCGAGGGCTGGAAGACATTCGATGCGAGTTACTGGTCGGTTCAGGATGGCGCCATCACCGCCACCATCACCAGGGAGCATCCGCTTAAAGATAATCGTTACCTCATCTGGCAGGGGAGCAAAGATGCGCCGGATGGCCAGCTCGCCGACTTTGAGCTGAAGCTCAAATCCCGCGTGCGCGGCGAGGGGGCGATCAACAACGGTTTTCAGTTTCGCAGCAAGCTATTGCCCAATGGTTGGGACATCGCCGGTTATCAGGTTGATAACAACCTGAACGTGAACAACGTGAGTCCGTGGTTGGTCCGACTCTATGACGAACATGGCCGCCACGACCTCGCCCTCCGCGGCCAGCGCACCACATTCGACTCGACCGGCAAGGCCTCAAAAGAAGAAATAAAAGAGGCCTCCGGAGCGGTGTGGTTCAAGCTGGAAGAATGGCACGAATACCATCTGGTCTGCATCGGCAACCGCCTGACTCTGAAAGTCGATGGCAAACTGGCTGCTGAAGTGATTGACAACGATGCCAAGCAGTTTGATCCGGCCGGAATCCTCGCCCTTCAGCTTCATAGCGGGCCGCCCACCATCGCACAGTTCAAAGATATCCGGCTGAAAGTCGTCAAGCCGGCGCTTGCGCCCAAGCTCTAATGGGAACGATCACTTTTTCAGGAAATTTCCCAGCAGCGTCTGACCGTGCTCGGTCAGAAAGCTTTCCGGATGAAACTGCACGCCCTCCAGCGGCCAAATCTTGTGCCGAACGCCCATGATCTCGTCCTGATCCGTCCAACTGCTGACCTCAAACTCGGCCGGCATGGTTCCATTGCGGATGATCAGCGAATGGTACCTGGTCGCGGTGAATGGATTGGGCATGTTCACGTAAATTGTCTTGCCATCATGATGAATCTGGTCCGTTTTGCCGTGCATCAATCGGCCCGCGCGCTCGACGATGCCGCCGAAGCTGTAGCCGATGCACTGATGCCCCAGACAGACCCCCAGCACGGGAATCTTGGCCGCGAAATGCTTGACGACGTCGTTGGAAACGCCGCCTTCCTTGGGCGTACACGGTCCGGGGGAAATCACGATATGGGTTGGCCGAAGCTCCTCAATCTGGTCAATGGTCACTTTGTCGTTGCGAAAGACCTTCATCGGCCGCTTCGGGTCGATCTCCCCAAGCCTCTGCACGAGGTTGTAGGTAAACGAGTCGTAATTATCGATGAGAACGATCATCTAGGCCCGCCAAAAGCCTAAGAGGCCACGGAGCAAAAGTAAAACCGCGCCAGGATTGGCGATCCCAGGTCGCAGATCAAAAATTGCAAATACCTATCCCCTCTCTTACGCTTTCTCCCAATGCTCGCAATAGGCAATCCTCGCCTCTTCGGCGCGGTCCTGGTGGGCTGGATCATTTCGGTCATCCTGCACGAGTTCGCTCACGGCGTCGTGGCCTATTGGGGCGGCGACTACACCATCCGCGAGCGCGGCGGCCTCACGCTCAATCCGCTCCAATACATCGATCCCGTTTTCTCGATCATCCTCCCCGTTGTGGTCCTGTTTCTTGGCGGCATTCCCCTGCCTGGCGGTGTCACTTACATCCGCCGCGATCTGCTTCGGAGCCGATTCTGGGACACGGCGGTCTCCCTCGCCGGGCCGGCCATGAATCTGATCCTCTTCGTCGCCTGCGCGCTGCCGCTTCATC
This sequence comes from Tepidisphaeraceae bacterium, assembly GCA_036001665.1. Classification (GTDB taxonomy): domain Bacteria; phylum Planctomycetota; class Phycisphaerae; order Tepidisphaerales; family Tepidisphaeraceae; genus JBGPEF01. The sequence goes on along the minus strand of DASYUA010000081.1, from coordinate 42,263 downwards.
CCCATTTTCACTGGCTCGACCCCAACGCCGGCCCGGAAGGCTGGAGCCATTTGCAGATTTTCCTTGGCTCGATGGCCGCCCTTCAGCTCATCGCGGTTATCCTCAATCTCTTCCCCGTGCCGCCTCTGGACGGCTTTCAGGCCATCGCTCCGTTTCTGCCGGATGACCTTCGCATCCGCGTGACCACTCCGCCGCTGAGCAACTTCCTGTTCTTCGCCTATTTCATGATCATCTGGCAGGCGCCGGGAGTGCGCCAGGGGATCACTCTGGCGCTCATCTCGCTGCTTCGCGTGATGGGTTTTGGAGGCGATGACATCGAATTCTTTCTGCGGGCGTACGACCTCGCTTTCCGCGGCTAACCAGGTAGCGCCCCGGCAAAAAAAAAACGGCTGACGCTTTTTGACGGCGTCAGCCGCGGGCTATGGTGTCCGATCCGGGATCCACTGTTGAAGTGGATGGGATCGGTATGCGCGGGCCGGTTAAAAACAGCGTTTCCCACTCCACCGTGAAAACCACCTTTGCGGTGGGACAGGAAACGCGTCGTACGCCAAACACTGAAACAAAGGCCATGCCTGCATACCTCCTTTTTGGGAAAAACCTGTCGGCTTTCGCTTGCCGTGCTCCAGTCCGCTCGCATTCATTGAAAAAACGTCGCGGCTGTCGCGGCCTCCGTGGTCAATCTGGCCCTCGCCCCCTCCCGCGGATTCTGATTGTCGGCGGCCCCTCTTTCGCATACACTTTGCGTCATCTAAAACTGGCGGAGCCAGCACCAATGGCCGACACTCAGAACGACCAGTTTGTCCTCATCAAGATCGAAGGGATGCACTGTCATCGCTGCGAGCAGTCGATCAAGAAGGCCATTGCGGCCAACCCCGGCGTCCATGAGGTCGAGGTCGATTTCGCCAGCGGCCAGGCGTCAATCCTTTACGATCCCAACCAGGTCAAAATCCGCCAGCTCGTCGATTCCGTCGCCGAAGCGGGCTATCGCCCGACCGGCTTCACCCAGGGCCGGGCCGATCCGGCGGCCCACTAGGGTTCAGGGTTCGGGGTTCAATGGACGAACGTTGTCAGACGATTCCACCATTCAATCGATTCTGGATCGCCCCGCTTCCGAGCGCCTTCGCGAGCACAAATATCGCTTCGCCCAGTGCATGATTTTCGGCCTACCCGTGCTGGCATTGCATTATTTTGGCCCCAAGCTCGGCGGCGCTGATTCCTCCCGTTGGACCGGCCTCCTGCAATCGCTCCTCGCCGGCTGGACCCTCTACATCGGCGCTATCCCCCTGCTCACCGAATCCGCGCTCTTGCTCTGTTCTGGGAAGCTCAAAATTGATTTGGTAATTTCCGTCGCCAGCGTGATCCTCTACATCCTGGGCGTGGTCGGATGGATTTTCAGTTTGCGCGGAGCCAATGCGCCTGTGCGGGGCGCATTCAGCTTTCTCGTAATCGTTCTGGTTTTCTGGTCGGGGGTGCAGTGGCTTTGGCTGCGTCGAGTGGATCGACACTAGCGACGGTAATAGGGGCCGCAGCGCACACGCCCCCCATCGGGACCATTGGCATCCTTGTAAAACTCGTAGACCGTTATCCAATCCGCATTCCCGCCAACACATCCCACGATAGCGCCCGCGGCCTTTGACGGGCTCGCGGCCGTTCCCTTTTGTCTGATGGAACCATGCCGCGCGGTAATTCCTTCGCCGGGGTTGTTGCATCCGTCATTCCAGATGGCTCGAGTTTCGTCTGCCTCCCAGAAGAGGATGTCATCCGCCTTGAACTGTGTGATCTTCCAGGAAGGACGGTAGGTAAAGTTGTTCGTAAACGGATCAATTCCCAGCACCGCCCGATTCATGCAATAACTGGTCAGCTTCTGTGGCCCTCCCTGCAAATACGGCGGCGGATCAAACGGGCAGCGATACTGCTTACGGTTCCTGATGTATTTCCACAGCACGCCATTCTCAACATGCTGCTCCTGATCTTTTCCCTTTGCCGCCCAATACAGCCAACCGGGCGCGGTCCAATCGCCATTCGTCTCGTGCTGGTTGGAATTGCAAAACGGAATGATGTTCTTCCAGTCCTCAGCGTACATGCGCACGCCCAGCAGCAGTTGCCGGTGATTGTTCATGCAGATGACGCGATTCGCCTGTTCCTTGGCCCGTCCCAGGACCGGCAGAAGAATGGCAATCAAAATGGCGATGATGGCGATCACCACCAGCAATTCCACCAGCGTAAACGCCCTTCGACGATGCATGGCATCTCCAGATGTGTGCATTCCAACCCTGATGTGGCGCAATCAGGTTACCCCACCGCGCTCGCGAAGGTCAATTAAAAATGGAGATATCAGGCCGGCCGAAAATTAATTTTCATGCGGCCGCCTGCCACCAGCGATTCATGCCGCCTTGCTCGCAGGAGCCGCCGCGGCGGCCGGCGCCTCCGCCCCCGCCGCTTTCATGGCCCGCGCCCGATTGAATCCATCCAGGGCGGCCACTTTGTAACACTCGGCCAGCGTCGGGTAATTGAATACCGCCTCGATGAAATAATCGATGCTCATTCCGGCCGCCATCACCGTCTGGCCGATGTGGATCAGCTCCGTGGCCCCCGTCCCGATGATGTGAACGCCCAGCAACCTCCGGCTGTCCGGATGAAACAGCAGCTTCAATAAACCGTGCGGATCGGCCAGCAACTGTCCTCGCGCGATCTCGCGATACCTCGACATCCCCACCTCATAGGGCACACCTCTTTGCGTCAGGCCCTGCTCCGTCTCCCCCACCATGCTGATCTCCGGGATCGTATAGATTCCAAAGGGAAACAGCGGCGCTGCCGCGTCGATGCGCTGGCCAAACATGTGCTCCACCGCCAGCCGCCCCTGTTCCATGCTGGTGGAGGCCAGGGCCGGGAATCCGATCACATCCCCGGCCGCATAGATGTGGGGCACGTCCGTCTGGAAAAACTCGTTGACCTTCAGCCGCCCGCGGTTGTCGGCCAGCAATCCCGCCGCCAGCAGATTCAGATTTCCCGTCGCCCCGTGGCGCCCCACCGTGTACAGCAGAACATCCCCACGAACTTTCTTATTGCTGGCCAGCGTCGCCTCCACGCAGTTGTCCAGCAGCGCGATCTGGGACACCTGCTCCCCCAGCCGAAGCCTCATCCCCATATCGCGCATGCGAAATTGCAACGACTCGGCCAACTCATCATCGACAAATTCAAAAAGCCTTGGCCTTCCCTCCACCACCGTCACCTTCACCCCCACCGCGCTCATCATGCACGCGTACTCGACACCGATCACCCCACCGCCAACGACGATCATCGACCGCGGCAAAACAGTCATCTGGAGGAAATCGTTGCTGTCGATGATCCTCCCCGGCGTGAACGGCACCGTGCTCGGCCGCGCCGGCTCGGTCCCGCACGCCACCAGCACGTGTTTGGCCCGCAATTCCAGGTTGTCATCGCCCCGGTTGATCCGCACCTTGTTCTTGTCAACGAAAGAGGCCTCCCCAAAGATCATCTCCACCCCATTGCGCTCCATCTGGTTGCGGATGACATCCACCTCGGTCTTCACCACATGATGGGCGCGATAGACCAGGTCGGCCATGGTGATCTGGTGCTTGACCGCATATCCATCGCCATAAACCGACCTTTCGCGCAGCCCGGTCAGGTGCAGCACGGCTTCACGGATGGCTTTGGAGGGAATCGTGCCGGTATGAATGCACACGCCCCCGACCCAGTCACTGCGGTCAACCAGCGCCACGCGCTTGCCGTGCTTGGCCGCGTTGAGAGCGCCCTTTTGCCCCGCGGGGCCGGAGCCGATAACTATCAGATCGTAAACGCGTTGTGCCATAGAGGGATTGCCCATGATGTATCGACCATGGGAGGGGGCGGTTTATCTTTTGATGGAATTGGCGCAGAAGGAGACGGTGAGTCCCACAAGAAGCCCTCTGAAGTGCCTGATGTTAAACGCCTGACGCTTCGATCAGTGCCCGTTGACCGTATCTGGCACGTTCCACAACCGGGTTTTCACGCCAATATGGGCCGGTACGGTGTCGTTGGCTTCGTAGAGAAAATCCTTGACCGTAATCCACTCGACGCTCATTCCCGTCGTGCCCACGATCGCACCAGCGCTGCTATTGTTCTTCCCCGCCGCCGTGTTGGTGTCTCGGGCGCCTCTGGCGCCGTGCCTTGACGTGATGCTCTCTGCCGGAAAGTTTGAGCCATCGTTAAAAATGTTCGCGCCACCGCTCCAGTATTCGTCCAGTTCCCACACGATGATGGCGCTGGATCTGAACTGCGTCAGCTTGAAGAACGGGACCTTTGGACTGGTCCTTCCAAAGCCATTCACAGAGCCGTTGAGCCCGTAGCTGGTGATCGTGTGGACCGTTGCGTTGGGCCTATCGAACGGCGGCTGGTCCAATGGGCAGCGATAGATTTTCGGATTCCTCAAGTACCTGTACAACGCCCCACTCTCCAGGTCCTTCTGCTGCTTGAAGCCCCCGGTGCTGACGGCCGCATCGTACAACCACCCCGGGCACCTCGCCGCATTCTCCTGGCCGAGCCAATTGCAGTGCGGGATGTAGCCCTTGTTGTCATTGGCGTAGAATGAGATCGCCAGGAGGATCTGTTTATGGTTGCTCAGGCAGAGGACGCGGTTGGCCTGTTCCTTGGCCCGCCCCAGTACCGGCAGCAGGATCGCGATCAACAGCGCGATGATGGCAATGACCACGAGCAATTCCACCAGCGTGAATGCGCGACGACATGCAGTTTTCATGACAGCCTCAGGATGTGAACAGACTCCGCTCGCGAGCAAAAAAGACGTGCAGCCAGAATAAGATACCGCCGTCCGGATGCCACGGCAAGCGGAATAGCGCTGGATCCGACAACGGCTAAGCCAAGGCTCCGACAGAGCTAAGAGCAGGTTAGGTAATCTAAAAGCCCCGAATTCTCACGTTATAGGTCGACACAACAGCACTCTCCCAAGGAAATGATGCTCTGACTAAAATCAGCCGCCCCGCCTTATAATCCCCGCAAGCCATACCCAATGCCCCCCTCCGAATCCGACTTCCTCGATTGGATCCGCTCTCAGAAGCAGCCATCCCCCCTGGTCCGCCTCGCCGCGGGCGATGATCTGGCCATCCTTAACTGGCCGGATAATGACCTGCTGCTCGTCGGTGCTGATCAGGTCCTGGACGGCATTCATTTCGACTCCGCCCGGCACACCCCGCGGCAGATCGGCCGAAAAGCAATGAACCGCAACCTCTCCGACTGTGCCGCCATGGCCTGCCTGCCCGCGGCCGCCATCGCCACCGTCGCACTGCCGCGCGGCGCGGGCCTGGAATTCGCCAAAGAGCTCTATCTTGGCCTGCGTGAGGCCGCTGACGCCTTCGACTGCCCTATCGTCGGCGGCGACACGGCGTCCTGGGATGGCAAACTTGCTCTCAGCGTGGCGATTCTTGGCCGCGCTGGCGGAGTGGCTCCGATCACCCGCTCCGGTGCAAAACCCAACGACGGCATCTATGTCACCGGCCCGCTGGGCGGATCGATCCTCGGCCGGCACATGACGTTTATGCCCCGCATTAAAGAGGCGCGCATGCTGGCCCAATCCTCCCCGATCACCTCGATGATCGATATCAGCGACGGACTTTCCCGCGACCTGGCGCGGATCTGCCAGCAGAGCAACGTGGGCGCGATCATTGATGCCGCCGCCATCCCGGTTCATCCAGACGCAGTCGAGCTCTCTAAAAAATCCGGCCGGGATTCACTGGACCATGCCCTCCATGACGGCGAAGACCACGAGCTGCTTTTTACCTGTCCCGGCCGCCCAGCAATCGGCATTCACATCGGGCAGATCACCGCCGACCGCTCGCTGGTATTGGCGAAAGAGGGCCAAAACCAGCCACTTGTCCTAAAAGGCTGGGATTACCCGCTCTGAACATACGCCCAGAGGCACGCCCGTTGCTCGCCCTTTGTGCAACGCAAAGGAGCGAACATGTCTTCTCTTAAGCGCATCGTCCCGCTGTTCCTGCTGGTTCTCGGCTGGATGTGGATCTATCGCCTGCCCGATGGCAGTGCGCTGGCCGAGGTGAAGGATGAAACGGGCCTCTTCTCGCGATACCAAACAACGCGCGTTCACGCCGCAGAATATCGAACAGCTGAAGAACATCCTGGTCACGCGTTTCCGTAACAAACAATTCGACGAAGGTCTACTCGAAGGGGTCAACTACGTGCAGCGCACCCTCGAGCAGAATCTGGGTCGGCATCTTCATTCTCAGCCGCTTCCTCCGCGGCCGCGCACCCGGCGGCAGCATGACCACCCAGCAATATCCCGGCCGTAACTATCCAGCCGGCGGTTATCCGCCAGGTTCCTATCCTCCACAGGGCGGCGGTTTCGGCCGGGGGCTGATGGGAGGACTACTGGGCGGTATGGCCGGCGGGTGGCTTTACGACAAATTCAGTCACCGCAATCAGGGCAGTGGTTACGTTCCGCCTGCCGATTCGACGGGCTTTTCCGGTCCTTCGGTTGGCGATGATGCCGGCCAGGGGTTCACGGGCGGGTCCGGTGGCGACTTTGGCGGCAGCTCCGATTTCGGCGGCGGAGGCGATTCCGGTGGCGGCGGAGGTGGGGGCTCCGGCGGCGGCGGCGATGCCGGCGGGTCGGGCGGAGATTTCTAGCACAAGTCCGCTGACTGATACAATCGCGCTGTGGATTATCTTTCCCGCAGCGTTGCAGAAACCGAATCGATTGCCGCGCAGGTCGCGGCCACGTTACAACCCAACGATCTGCTGGCGCTCGAGGGCGATCTTGGCGCGGGCAAAACGCAATTCGTCCGCGGTCTGGTGAAGGCGCTCGGCGGCAATCCCCGTGATGTCTCCAGCCCCACCTTCATCCTCTTAAATGTTTATAAAACCCCGCGCTTCCCCATCTATCATCTCGACGCCTACCGCGTCCACAGCGGCGAGGATTTCTCGGCCATCGGCTTTGCCGAGTTGCTCGAGCAAAACGGCGTCGTTGTCGTCGAATGGCCCAGCCGCGTGAAAGAAATTCTCCCGCCCGATCGTATTAATGTTACGTTCGAAATCACCGGCAAAACTCGAAGAAAAATTAACGTGGCACAATCCGTCCCGCCGGTGATTTAATTCCGCGTCACCTTCCTCGGCGCCACCATCCCCTCCAAATCCTTCAAATCAAACTCTCCCAGCAACCCAAAACAGAACATCTCCGGCGTTTTATCCATGGTCCAATCCTTTTCGATCACCTCCCTCAAACTCGCCAGCGCCTGATTCATCTCCACCCCCGCAATCGCCGGCTCCAGCGCCCCCGCAAGCAGCGCGAATGCGCTCGATCTTGGCCCGACTGATACTACGCTCACTTCTTCGCCCTTGTACTTCTCGCTAATCCATCGCGCCCCCGCCGCCACCTGGCTGGCCTGCAATCCGAGCGGCCGATCCCCGATCGTCACCAGCAGCAGGGCAAAGAGATAATCCCTCTGCTCAATCTTCGACTCCCCGAAATAAAACGGGTCCATCGCAACCACGCGCTTCCCCGCGGCCAGGAGTTTGTCGACTTGCTCACTCGCCGCCTTACGGCCTCCATCATGAACCACAATCACCGTCCCCTTGGCCCCCGCACGCGACAGTTCCATGCATGGCACGCTCCAGGCATCCCCCATCCGCAATTTCCACCGATGCACCGAGACTCCATCCTTCTCCTCCACACCGGCGCTCTCGGCCTTAACCTTTAGATCCTTCCAGCTCACCATCTCGTTCAACCTGAAACTCCGCTCGGGCGATCCCGGGGCCATGCGCGGCAAATCCTTGCTCAATTTCATCGCCAGCGAATGAAAACTCTCGTTCTCCACCGGCAGCTCGACCATTAATTGCTCCTTGGTCTTCACCTCGCCGGCGCACTCGATCTCACGGTAATCAAACAGCTTCCCAGGGAAGAAGAAATCCGCCGCCATTTTGTAAAATTCCTCGCGGTTCTCCTTCTCATAGTTGTGCGTGCCCGGGACATCATTCACATGGGATCGCAGCGCATTCTCGGCCCCATACAGGGCAAAAATCGGCCGGGCGGCGTCCATCAACGGCGCCAGCGCATGCCCCGACGCAAAACAGCAGTCATCCTTTGAGTTGAACGTCAGCAACGTCGGCCGCGGGGCGCGCATGGCCGTGAGATGGGTGTAATCGGCGACGGTCCCCAGATCACACGGCGTCTGCTCGGAATCGCCAAGATCCGACAGAAACCGCGCCCGCGTCTTGAAGCTCGAATATCCGGCCACCGGATCAGACAATTTCACCCGCTCATCCAGGGAGCTGATGAAAATCGTCTGCCAGCCTCCCCCCGACAATCCCGTCACCGCCAGCCGTTCCTTATCCACCTGCTCCAGAGATTCCAGCAAATCCAGCCCCCGCGCCATCGCCAGATAAAACGGCGCAATCCCGCTCGTCCCGCACAGGTCGAGCTGATTCATCTTCGCATGATTGAACCCCGGCCCGGCCAACTGCCCGAATGAGAACCATTCCACATTCAGCGCAAACATTCCCCGCTTGGCCTGATTGATGCAATTGATCTGCTTGTACGCAACCGATTTTCCCGCTCCCTCGTGCCCGGTCACATTCAAAACCGCCGGCGCTTTGCCGTCAATCTTGTCCGGGACATAAAGCACGGCCGGAATCCACATCCCCGGCACGGCCTCAAAACGCACTTTGCGAATCGTGTATCCCGCCCCGCCCGCGATCGTCCCCAGCCACTGCACCTTCCCCCGATAATTCCGCCACTTGGCGGCCTCGCCGCGAAACACCACCTTGTCCAAAGCATCCGCGCGCATTTTTTTCGCCAATCCCTCCCACTCCTCCTTGGAATTCACCTTCGGCATCGGAGGAATCCGCGCCTCGCAATAATCCTGCACATCGCTCATGGCCTGCTTCGGCCCGATGATGCTCTCGGAGAGAATCTCCTTGATATCTCCCCGCACCGCAGGCGCGCAAACACACACCGCCAGCAGCGGAATGAGCACCGCTTTGGTCCTTCGCATGGCATTCCTTTTTTAGAGAATTGAATCTATGCCAAAATCGCCTTGACCACATTTCCGCTCACGTCGGTGAGACGGAAATCGCGTCCGGCATGCCTGAACGTCAGCCGCTCATGATCGAAACCCAGCAGGTGCAGAATCGTTGCATGAAAATCGTGAACGTGAACTTCATTCTCGATGACCCGCCCGCCATACTCATCGCTCTTCCCATGCACGATCCCACTCTTCACTCCACCTCCTGCCAGCCAGGATGAAAACGCGCTGTTGTGATGGCTGCGGCCGTTGGGACCGTCGGTGAAGGGAGTGCGGCCAAATTCGGTGGTCCATACCACGAGCGTATCCTCGAGCATGCCTCGCGATTTGAGATCGCGCAGCAGCCCTGAGATGGCCTGATCAACATTCTTCGCCAGCGGCCCGTGCTGCTTCATGTCGGAATGCGAATCCCAATTATTATTCGAGCCGGTATCGATCAATTCGACGAAGCGCACGCCGCGCTCGACCAGCCGCCGCGCTACCAGGCACTGCCAGCCAAACCCTTTCGTGCTTCCCCGCTCCAATCCATATAAATCGAGCGTTGCATCACTCTCGTGCGTCAGATCCAGGACCTCCGGCATCGCCTGCTGCATTCCAAAGGCCGTTTCAAACGACTTGATGCGCGCTGAGAGCACCGGATCGGCCGGATGTTTCCGCTGGTGCATGTGGTTGAATCGATCCAGCAGGCCCAATTCCATCTCCTGCACCGCCTGCGATGGAGAGCGTCGATTCAAATCCGGGATCGGCTCCGCGCCCGCCAAAACGCGCGTCCCCTGATGGCATCCCGGCAGGAAATCCGCGCTCCACACCTGGCTCCCCGCATAGGGAAGTTGCGGCGCCAGCACCACAAACGACGGCAGATTCTGATTCACCGTCCCCAGGCCATAACTCACCCACGACCCGATGCTCGGCCGCGCGAATGTCACCGACCCGGTGTGAATTCCCAGGGTGGCCTGAAAATGATCGTTATGGTCCCCCTTCATCGAGCGGATCAGGCAAATATCATCCACGCATTCCCGCACATTCGGGAACAAGTCGCTGACCTCGGTTCCGCAGGTCCCACCCGGCTTGAATTCCCAAAGCGGCCGCAAATAAGGCCGGCCATTGGGCGATTTGGTCCGGCTCGAGCCCGCATCGGCGAATAATTTCGGCTTGGGATCAAACGAATCCATGTGCGAGACGCCCCCGCTCATGTACATGAAGATCACCCGCTTGGCCCGCGGCGCATTGTGCGGCGCGCGCGGCGCCAGCGGATTCACATCGCCCCTGGCCTCATCCGCCAGAAGCTGCTGCAAAATCCCCGGCATCAAAATCGATCCGGCCGCCAGCGAGCGAATCATCTGTCTGCGCGAAAATTGGTAATTCGAATTGCTCATGTTCCGCAGGGTGGGCATCGCCCACCACAAATCGGTGGGCAGTGCCCACCCTACTCCAGAAAGAAAAACTCATTGCTCCCCAAAATCATCCGCGAATAACTCGCCAGCGCCGCCTTCGTCTGCTGGTCCCAGGGCAATCCCGCCTCCTTCATTTTCTCGCGACACTCTTTCAAATATTCATGCCCCATCTGCCGTTCCTCACTCGTCGGCATCCTTCCATACGCCAGCTTATACGCATACTCGATCCGCTTATCCTCCTCGGCCACCGCCAGCCCCACGCGAATCGCAAATTTCTCGGCCATTTCATGCGCAAACGGATCGTTCATCACAAACAGCGCCTGAATCGGCGTGGTGCTCATCGCCCGCACCGCCGTCGTCGCATTGGTATCGGCGCCGTCAAAGACCTCCAGGAACGGCTGCTTCTTGATTCGCTGCTGCATCAGATAAATGCCGCGCCGGTGCGAATCATAATTGGCCACAAACGGCTTGTGCTGCGTGTAGCGCCATTCCGTCTCCGGCGGAAACGGATGCGGCCCGGCCGGCGATTCATCCAGGGCCGCGCTTACAAACAGCATCGCATCGCGAATCTCCTCGGCCGACAGACGCCTGCGATTGAAGCGCCAAAGATAATCGTTGTCATAATCCACGGCCGAATTGGTCGGCTCATCATCGCAGGCAAGCTGATACGTCCGCGACATCATGATCAGCTTGTGCATCGACTTGATCGACCAGCCACCCTCGACGAACCGCGACGCCAGCCAGTCGAGCAACTCCGGATGGGTTGGCGCCTTTCCCCGCGCGCCAAAATCGTTGGGCGTCTGCACGATTCCCTTGCCGAAGTGATATTGCCAGATGCGATTGGCCATCACCCGCGCTGTCAGCGGATTCTTCGGATCGGCGATCCAGTTCGCCAGCTCCAGCCGGCCGCTTCCCTTGCAATCCTCCGCCAGTTTCTGCCCGCCCAGAATCGTCAAAAATCCCCGCCGAACCGTCTCTGCGGAGTTCTGCGGATCACCCTTCCGTTGAATCTTGGCATCGGCCGGCGTGCCTTCCTGCGCCGCATACGCCTTCTCCACGGTCATCGGCCTGAATTCCAGCCGCAACTGCCGCTCGCGCAGCTCGGCCATGTCCGCCTTGACTTGAAGCAGGCTTCTCTGCCCCGGCTCCGGCAATCCCGGATCATCCTTGTGGGAAACCCGCTTGTGCCGGGCCACCGGAAAGACCGCGCAAACTTCCTTCAGCTCCCGCTGCTTCTCCCGCACCAGCAGCGGCGTCCGCTCCTGCACCAGCCGCTCCATCTGGTCATCGATTTCTGTCAGCTCCTTCTCATATTTCCGCAGCGCCTCGGCCTCCTCTCCATCGACCAGCGGCACAAAATCCTTGGTGTGCTTGTAAATCTCCGTCCCCGGAAACGCATATTTGGTGCTCTTAAAAATCCCGTACAGCGCGTAATAGTCGCTCGTCGGCACCGGATCGAATTTATGATCGTGGCAGCGCGCACAGCTCACGCTCAGCCCCAGCATCGTCTTTCCGACATTGTCGATTGTGTCCTCAATCGTCAGATGAAATTCCGCCGCCCGCGACCCAAATCTGCGCGCCTCGGCCAGATATCCCGTGGCGATAATCCCATCCCACTTATCCTGGGTTTTCTCCGGGGTTTTCTCCGGCCTGGGCAGCAAATCGCCGGCGATCTGCTCCTTGAGGAATTCATCATACGGCTTGTCGGAATTGAAAGACTTGATGACGTAATTGCGATACTTGTAAGCCGACGGCACTGGATAATCCGAATTGCACCCGGATGTATCCGCATATCTCACCAAATCCAGCCAGTGCCTACCCCAGCGCTCCCCATAATGCGGCGAGGCCAGCAACCGGTCCACCACTTTTTCCCAGGCCGTCGGCGATGTATCGGTTAAGAACGCCTCCACTTCCTCAGGCGTCGGCGGCAGACCCGTCAGATCAAACGTCGCCCGCCTGATCAACACCACCCGATCCGCGCTTCCCACGGGTTTCAATCCCTTCGCTTCCAATTTGGCGAGAATGAATCGATCCACATCATTGATCGCCCAATGCACATCCCTTACCTCCGGCACATTTGCATCGCGCACCGGTTTGAATGACCAGAACTGCCTCGCCTTCGCATAGTCATATGGCGGCGGCGCTGCTTTGACGACCGCATCCCCGCTCCGCGGGTCGGGCGCGCCCATCTTCACCCATTCCTCAAAATGCGCTATTTGCTGCTCCGCCAACGGCTCCTTGGGCGGCATGCGAATCTCTTCATCGTGATAGCGAATGGCCGTGATCAGCCGGCTCTTGTCCGGATTCCCCGGCACGATCACCACCCCATTTTCCCCACCCTTGAGCAATCCCTCCCGCGTATCCAGCAGCAATCCCCCCTTCACCTTCTCCGCATCCCTGGAATGGCAGCGATAACATCTCTCCACCAAAACCGGCCGGATGTTTTTCTCGAAATATTCAATCCCCTCGGCCGAAGGCTTGGTGGCGGGACCGGCGGCGGCTGGGGCAGCCAGGCTCAGGCGCGGCACCAGCATCGCCACGGCAAAACCCAGGATTATCTGGAAATATCGCTTCATCTTTTTCGCTCACCGCCAGAGATGCGCTCCGTCAGCCATTATACCAACCCGCCCCCCGGGCGTTTCCAGCTTTGCGGCCAGCAGCCCTCGGCTAAAGTCGCAGCTCCATCCCCAGCATCACCATGGGCCCAAAATCCGCGTTGATGTCATTGCTGACATCCTGGTGATCGTGAAATGAGATCTTCTCGTACCCCGCCCCCACAAAACCGCTTAAGCCAAAACCGCCCTTCTCAAAAAATTTGTATTTCCCCACCAACTCGGCTGTCACAATCCACGGCATGCTCGAAAATGGCAGCGTCGAAGTCACCTCGCCGGCCACAGAGAATTTCCTGGTCGCGTGCCATTCCATCTCCACACCCATCTGCGGCGCGGCCTTGATGTACGACCGATCCGCCTGCGTCCCGCCGGTTCCATCCAGCCGATAATGGAAATCCCAGATCGCCGCCCCGACCCGCGAGTGAATCTCCACCGGCAACTCCGCCCCCGGTTCATCCCCCCGCTGGATTCGATAGCGATATCCCACCCGATACCAATCCATCTTCACATCCGACTTAACCCGCGACGCGGCCGTAAAGAACTCGTTCTGGCTCACCAAACTCTCCTCCAGACGCGCCTCCTCCGACATCCGCACCCACTGTCCACCGAGATAGATCCCGTGACCCCCCACGCTGGCCGTCGCTTCTGCATCATAAATGCTGGCGGTGTTGATGCCGATTTCCCCCAGGCTCGGCCGGTCTTTGCTGGTCGTCCCCGGCCTGCCACCGCTTGGCGTCTGCAAGTGCCCCGAGACCGGCCCATACATCCACATCCCCTCCAGCGTCAGATGAAACGCCCGCGCATCGGTTTCCACCACGCGATCCGCCGCGTATATCGCCCTCCCCAGCTCCTCATCCAGCGAATCTTGCGACCCCTCCACCGCCAGCGCGCGCACGATCATCAGCAACGAGAAAACCACGGCCCCGATGTGAAATGGAAATCTTCGATTTCGCCCGCGCTCCATCGCAGCTCCCGGCGCTACCCCTGCCCCGCCTTCGCCGGATTAGTCGCGGGCTTGGTAGCCCCCGCCTTCTCCGCGGCCTTCTTCTCCTTCTTCCTCCGGTCCTCCTCATCGCTGATCGCCTTCTCAAACTCCTTCCACTGTGCCTGCACATCCGCCGGCCATGCCTTGACCACCTGTTTCCCCCACTTTTTGTCCCGCTTGGGCAGCTTGTCCTCCGGCGCACCCTTGGTCTTGGGCGGCTCATCCACATCCTGGATCTTGTCCACAACCTTCTTGATGTAATCCAACCGCTGCTGCCCCGGCGGCAGTGCGAAAAACTTATTCATCCGTCCCACATATTTGCCCAGCCATGCTGCCTCGCGGGCCATCCCCATCTCCGGCTCGCTCAACTTCCCCGCCCGAAACAGCTTCTCCAGTTCGTCCTCGCGCGTCTCGAGAGCGCCCAGGTAAAGCGCCTTCTTTTCCATGGGCAATTCGTTGAACTTCGGCCCTATCACAAACGGCACCAGCTTGTCCGTCGGCGCGGTCGCCAGCGGCGGCCCTGGATGCAGCGTCTTCCACAAGAACCACCCACCCACCGCCGCCACAACCAACGCCACTATCGCGATAATGGCCACGAGGGGCTTCTTCTTCGCTGCCGGTGTAGTTCCGGCCGCGGCGGCCGCACCCGGACCATTCCCTCCCGCTCCCACTGGAGCCGGCCCAGGCGATGTCACAGGTTTTCTCGGGGTCGTCGGCGTCATCACGTTTCCTTTTACATCCTCATCTGAATTCTGTCTTCTGAATTCTGGATTCTTTTACTTCGCCGGCCTCGTCTTTGCCCTGGCTTCCTCAATCTTTTTCTTCCGGGCTTTGTACTCCTTCTCAAACTGATACCACCGCTCCCGCGCGTCGGGCGGCCATTTATCGATCCGCGCCTTCTCCTCCGCCGCCGATGGATTTCCACTAATGTCCCCCTCCTTCGGCGGTTTGGGATTTCGTCTCTCCTCGTCGTCCTCCTTGAGCTTCTTCAAGATCAGCTCATCCAGATACGCCTGCTTCTGCTGTCCACCCTGTCCCGAATATTTATCCACCCGCGCCAAGTGCTTCCCAAACCACGCCATTTGCAGCGCTGCCCGATATTCCGTCTCGTTGATCCGCCCCTCCGCATACGCCTTGTCGATCTCCTTCTTGTCTTTCTCATTGCGGCCGTCCAATTGCTTCATGAACTGCACCTGCATGTCGAACGGCTGCTTCTCAAAATCCTCCGTGAGGATGTAGCGCACCAGCACCGGCGTCGGCGCATCCATCCGCGGCATCTGCGTCCGGGTCTTCTGCCATATGAACCAGCACGCCACGATGACGGCAATCGCGCCAGCGGCCCCGCTTAGGATCAGAATCTGTTTTTTGGTAATGGGAGTCTTGCCCGCCGAAGGTTTTCCGCCCTGTGGGGGAACCTTCGCGCTGGTCGTGGTGGACGTCATCAGGTGCATCCTCGAGACCTGCCCGCCTGGGCGGGCGCTAACGTAAAACTTTAAACCACCCGGCGAGGATGTCTACTGTGCAGGCGGCGGATCGCGGTCTTCACCAGTTCCAGAGAAAAACCGGTTGTGGGCGCCTGGATCGCTCGCGGCCACGCTGCCGTCGGCCCGCACGACATACCCCAGGTCCTGGAGCGAGCGCGACTCCACGTGCCCATCGCAAAACGAGACATTCGCCCGCTTGTTGTGCCTGGGATCCGGCGCGGAACGATGCTGTGGCGCACGCGCTTCGTAATCCGCGTAATCCGAGTTAGCCGTCAGCCGCGGCGGATCGAGCAGGTGTGCCTTGTTGCCGATCGCAAACAAGTCCTTCTGTCCATCGTCATAATGTCCCGTCCGCAAGGTGAAGGGCTTTCCCGCCGCCGTCCCCATGCAGTCGGCAGCCATCACCGTCTCCGAAGCGCGGACGATCGCGTTCGCCTTCACCGGATAGTTGATGTAAACATCCGTCGTCTTCTCGTGCGTGTTCCCAAGGAACTGATAGTTGTATCCCCACACAAAATTCCGGCTGTTCCGCCAGTCCAGCGACGGGCAGGTGTACAAATCGCTGTCCACCTTCCAGCTATCATCCTCGGTGTCCTGCGGCTTTCTGGAAGCGTAATTCTTCATCGCCGCCCCGAATACCTCGTACCAGTGCGGCCGGTATTGCATCCCGTTGCCGATCCAATAGGGGCTGTTCGCCGCATTGAATTTCGGCAATCGGCCCGGCGCGGAAAGTCCCTTGTTCTCCGCCGCGTACTGATACCACATCTTGGAAAGCTCGCGCAGATTGGCCGCGCACTTGGTGGCATTCGCCTGCTCTTTCACCTTGTTCAACACCGGGAGCAAGATCGCGATCAGGACCGCGATGATCCCGATTACAACAAGCAGTTCAACCAGGGTGAATGCCCGGCGTCGCATGATAAAATCCTTCATCTGGCCAAGAGCGCATGATGCGCCGGCCTTTGTGAAAGTAGCGTCAAACTCTGTTAAAGGTACTCCGCAATTCTATCCCTAGCAAGCCTAAAACCTTCCGCCGCCAATTCCCGGCGGGTACTGATAATACGTACCAATAGCTCAGCCTGTTCACTCTCCCAAAAGTTCCTTTCCCTGATATTAAAGACGCGTTAACCGGGCAGATGTTTCTAGTGCACCGAGGGCGGATCTTTATCCTCCCCAGTCCCTGAGAACATCCGGTTATGTGCCCCACCCCCATTGGCCTTCACCGTCCCATCCGGCAGCACGTAATACCCCATGTCTTTCAGCGACAGCCTCTCCACATGCCCATCGCAGAACGCGACATTGGCCTTCCCACTGTGCCGCGGATCGGGAGCGGAGCGATTTTCTGGTCTGGGGCCTTCAGGGTCGGCATAATCCGAATCTGTATCCAGCAGCCGCGGCGGATCGAGGAGGTGCCCCTTATTACCCCACGCGAATAGATCGTGAACCCCATCGTCATAGTGCCCCGTGCGCTGCGATGCCGGCTTCCCCGCGGCCGTCCCCATACAATCGGCCGCCATCACCGTCTCCGAAGCTCTGGGGAGCGCGTTGATCTTCACCGGATAATTGACAAATGTGCCGTCGGTATTTTCGTGCGTATCCCCAAGGAACTGATAATTGTACCCCCACACGAAATTCCGGCTGTTGCGCCAATCCATTGTGGGACAGATGTACAAATCACTGTCCACCTTCCACCCATCCCGCTGCACCGGATCGGGATTCCGGTCGGCATAGACCTTCATCTGGTTTCCGAACATCTCATACCAGTGCGGCCGATACTGCATCCCGTTCCCCAGCAGATATGGGCTGTTGAACGCATCGAACTTCGGCAACCTCCCCGGCACCGCCAGCCCCCGGTTCTCATTCGCATAGCTATACCACTGCTTCGACAACTGCCCCAGGTTGGATGCGCACTTGATCGCATTCGCCTGCTCCCTGGCGCGATTAATCGCCGGGAGCAGGAGCGAGATCAAAATCGTGATGATCCCGATCACCACCAGCAACTCAACCAACGTAAAACCACGGGCAGTCGGCCGTTTCATGGCAGGTCCTTCATCTGACTCTGCGCACCCAGCCCCCCCTCGGGCGTGTGTGAATATCGTGTCAGACTTGTTTTAAGGTACTCCGTTTCCCACCCCGCCGCAACTTTAAACCATCCTCACGCCAACCTAAGCTAGGACCTATAATGTACTTCCAGCCGATAGGCCGTTTTTTGCTTGCGGGCCGCTGCGGGCGCTGTATAAAGAGGCGCTAAGTTCTGGTTAAGCCGGCCTTAAAAAACCGGCTGAAACCGCCGCCAGGGCCCGCCGCCGTATCGGGCCGGTTACTTACTTCGACCCGCTGTAGGCGGTGAGCTTTCGCGCTAAAACCCGGTTGCAACACCATGGCATTCGACCATCAGCTTCAGCGCAGCCGCTATGAGCTGAAATACATCATCGACGAGCCCACCGCCTGGGCTGTACGCGATTTCGCCCGCTCCTACCTCCAGCGCGACGAGCACGCCATCCCCGCCATGGGCCATGCCTATCCCATCTACAGCATCTATCTCGATTCCCCCGGCTGGACCCTCTACAACTCCACCATGCAGGGCATGAAGAACCGCTACAAGCTCCGCATCCGTTATTACAACGACAATCCCAAGGCCCCTGTCTTCTTCGAGCTCAAGCGCCGCGTTCACGATGTCATCCTCAAGGACCGCGCCTGCGTCAAACGCCAGTCTGTCCAGGAGCTTCTTCGCGGCCGCTGTCCCTGCCGTGATGACCTGCTCAAGCCCGACGACATGGACTCCTACAGCTCCCTCCGCCAGTTCATGGACCTGGCCCGCGGCATCAACGCCGCCGGCCGAACCATCGTATATTACGAACGCGAGGCATGGGTGACGCCCACTGACGACAACGTGCGGCTGACCTTCGACCGCAACCTCGCGGGCGCGCGCTTCGAAGGACGTTTTGTGCCCCCCAGGGAATGCTGGGTCCACCCGCGCGTCCAGGGCGTCGTCCTCGAGCTCAAGTTCGACAACCGCTTCCCGCTCTGGATGCGGGAACTGGTTCGGACCTTCGACCTGTATCGCACCAGCTTCGCCAAGTATGTCCAGTGTACCTACTGGCTGCCGCGCAAGCAGGCGCAGCTCTGCCACTTGTAGGTCCGGCTCGGTAGGTCGGGCACTCTTGCCCGACATCCTTAGTTTTTTGAGGCTTCCTATGGACTGGTTGGATTACATGATGGCCAATGACTTCGTCGGGAGTCAGATCGGCCCCGAGACGGCCCTTTTGGTCATGCTCGTCGCCTTCTGCATCGGCCATCTCATCGCCTGGACCTATATGTGGACCCACACGGGTCTCTCCTATTCCCAGTTGTTCACCTCCTCCCTCCTCGTCCAGCCCGTCATCGTCGCCATCGTGATGCTCCTCATGGCCGGCAACATCCTCGTCGCCATCGGCGTCCTCTCCATCTTCGCCATGATCCGTTTCCGCAACGTCCTGAAGGATACCCGCGACACCACGTACATCCTCTGGGGCATCGTCGAAGGCGTTGCCGTCGGCAATCAACGCTTCGGCATCGCCGTCCTGGGCGCGATCGTCATCTCCCTCATCTTCATTTACCTCCGCGTCACCTCCTTCGGCGGCCGCCATCGTTACGACGTCATCCTCTCCCTGGAATGGGCCGGCACCGACAACTACGCCTCCACCCTCAAGCCCCTCCTCCGCCGCCACTCGATGCGCTCACAACTGGCCAGCCAGCACGACCTGGACGCCAACAAGCTCGATCTTTCCTTCCGTCTGCTCCTGCGCGACCCCTCGCGCAGCCGCGAACTGCTCTCGGAGCTCGAAAAAACCGAAGGCGTCGCCCGGGCATCGCTCTTCCACCGTTCCGATGAAGCGGAGGTTTAGGCCTTGGACACCACAGAAACCGCAAAAACGATTCCCACTCCCCTGCCGCTGTTGATGCGCCGGGTGCGCTATCAGCTCGTGCCCGTTCTTACCCTGGTTGTCTCCCTCGCGCTGGCTGGCTGGCTCTGGGTGCGCCGCGGCGGGTCCGTCACCGCCATCGGCTCCGTCAGCGCCATTCAGATGCAGGTCAACTCCAAAGTAGACGGCCTCCTCGTCGAGCTCCCCCGCAAAGTGCAGATCTTCGACTCTGTCAGCGCTGGCGAAGTGCTCGCCCGCCTCGACAGCAGCGCCATCGATGGCCAGATCCAAAAGACCACCGAGCAGCTTAACGAAGTCCGCCGACAGCTTGAGCTGATCAATAAGATGAAGCCCAGGACCCCCACCACCGCTCCGACCAGCGGCACGGGCGCTGCCTCCAAAGGCGCTCCCACCGACGCAGCCGCCGCCGGCGCAACCGCCCGCGCTGCCCTCACCGCCGATGCCACAGGCACCGATGCCAACGAAGCCCTCGGCAATCCCCTCCTCCAGAACAAATTCTCCCTGGAGATGATGGCCAGGAACTACGAATCCAAAATCTCTGAGCTCGAGCAGCGCATCCTCGCCCAGGACCTCAAAGCTCCCATCTCCGGCACGATCATCTCCATCCACCGTTTCCCCGGCCAGGCCGTCACCGCCGGCCAGGCCATCATGACCATCGCCTCCGAAAAGGGCGACTACATCGTCACCTACGTCCGCCAGTCCCAATACATCCAGCCCGCCGCCGGCATGACCGTCAACGTCCACCTTCGCTCCGCCCCCCGCACCCTCCGCTCGCACATCACCAGCGTCGGTCCCCAGGTTGAAAAGGTTCCTCCCGAGCATCTCCGCGACCCCCGCATGCTCGAATGGGGCCTGCCGGTTCACGTCGCCATCCCCCCCGACACCAAGCTCCGCCCCGGAGAACTGGTCGATCTTTTCTTCCGCCCCAATGAAACCGCCGGCGGGACTTAACTTCTGCTCCTGCGCCCTCGTAGGTCCGGCTGTGCCGGACACTCTTCAATCCTCCCCACTTCCGTAGGTCCGGCTGTGCCGGACGTTTCTGAGACTCACTCCGACCTCAGCGCCTCAATCGGACTCACCCGCGCCGCTTCGCTGGCCGGCCAAAGCCCGAAGATCAGCCCGACAAAGCACGACACCGCGAAACTCAAAATAATGCTGCTGGGTGTGACGATGGTCGGCCATTTTGCGTAATGGCTGACGCCCCGGGCAAGAACATAGCCGCCGGCCACCCCGACGAGCCCCCCCAGACTCGTCAATGTCGCTGACTCGAACAGAAACTGGCGGATGATGTCTCTCCTTCGCGCTCCCAGCGCCCGCCGCGTGCCGATTTCCTTCCGCCGTGCGGTGACGTTGGCCAGCATGATGTTCATGATCCCCACCCCGCCGACCACCAGGGAGATGCTGGCGATGACCACCATCACGATGGTCCAGATCCGCTGCGTGGCCACCTTCTGCCGCATCAGCTCCAGGGGAATCAGCAGCTCATAATCCTTGAGCTTGTGGGTCTTGCCCAAATAATTTTCCAGCCGCTGCGCCGTGGGCACGACCAAATCCGAATCCTCCATCTGGATCGCAATCGAATCGAGCTGAATCTTCACCTGCTCATACGTCCCCATGCTCTGGCTGAACGATTGGTCTCCATAACGCGCCTGCGCCGTGGCCAGTGGGATGAACAGGAAGTTATTGACATCATCCCCGCCCGCATCGCGCAGCGCCGCCGTGTTTTCCAGCACCCCCACGACCTGGTACCAGTCATTGCCGATGCGCACCGACTCGCCGATGGGGTGGCGATATTTGAACACCTTCCGCGCCGCCCCTGAACCGATCACGCAGACCTGCGATGCCGTCTGCTGGTCCAGCATGGTTAAAAACCGCCCATAGGGGATGGCAGAGCGGGTGATCTTCAAATAATCCGGCTCGGTGGCGACGATGCTCACATCCAGTTCCTGGCCGTTCGCGGCATAGAGCCGCTTTCGGGTGTTCCGCAGTCCCACCGCATATCGAATATTCGGAAACGTCTGCCGCAGGTGCTGCAAATCCCGCCGCAGCAGCCCATATTCGGCCTGCCAGCGCTGCTGATTGTTCTGATTTCCCACCTCCGTCTGCGATGGCTTGATCGAGCGCACGATCACATTATCGACGCCCAGCACGGCAATGCGCGCCAGCGTCTCCTGCCGCGCGCCTTCGCTGATCGAGACCATGGCTTCCACCGAAGCAACGCCGAGGATGATCCCCAGCGTCGCCAGTGCCGAGCGGAATTTGTGCAGCGCCAGATCGAGCAGGGCGATCCGCATCGCTTCAAACAGATTCATAATTCGCCGTTTGCGGCTGACGCTCTTCGGTCCGCGGCTGATCCGATGTCACCAGCTCGCCATCGCGCATGTCCAGCACGCGCTTGACGCGCAGACGATACTGCGGGTTGTGTGTCACCAGGATCAGCGTCTGTCCGCGCGAGACCAGCTCGTCGAACAATCCCAGAATCTCCTCGCCGGTTTTTTCATCAAGATTGCCCGTCGGCTCATCGGCCAATAGCAGCGGCGGCTGGTTGGCCAGGGCACGGGCGATGGCGGTGCGCTGCATTTCCCCGCCGGAAAGCTGGCGCGGGCGGTGGTTGAGCCGGTGCGAAAGCCCCACCCGCTCGGCCAGTTCCCTGGCCCGCTTGCGGCGCACATTCACGTTCACCCCCGCGTAAACCATCGGCACTTCAATATTGCCGACGACGTCCAGTTGCGGAAATAAATTAAAACTCTGGAAGATGAACCCGATCTGCGCGTTGCGCTGCCGCGCCAGCTTGTCATCGTGCAGCTTGGCCACGTTTTCCCCGCACAGGTGATAGTCCCCGGCATCCACGACATCCAGCAGCCCGATGAGGTTCAACAGCGTGCTCTTGCCCGAGCCGGACGGCCCCATGACCGCGACGTATTCGCCGCCGGAAATCCGCAGGTTGATCGCCTTCAGCACGTGCAGCCGGCGCGCACCGAGGGTGTAAAACTTGTGCACGTTCTCGAGCTCAACCAGCGCCCTCGACATAACCTGGGATCGCTATTTTTTGTGAGAGGAATCCCGCGCGGGGATCAGGTCCACCTGCTCGCCATCGTTCAGCCCGGCCATGATTTCGACGAAGTGATCGTTGCTCTTGCCCGGCTTCACCTCGCGCCGCTCCGATTCCGGTCCTTTGCGCACATAACAGACCGGCACGCCATTGTCGTTGAAAACCGCCTCGATCGGCACCGTGAGCACATTCGGCACCACCTCGGCCACGATCTCCACCCGCGTGGTCATCCCGCTGACCATCCGCGAATCGGCCTTTTCCAGCGAAAGCGTGCCATCGAAGACCTTGGGGCTCGATTGGTCCCACTGCACCCGATTACGGGCCAGATTGCTGATGGTTTTCAATTGCCCGGTGAGGCTCAGCCCGGGAATCGCATCCAGGGTGATTTTTGCCGGACAACCGGTTTTCAGCTTTCCGCGATATTCCTCGCCAATGGCAATGGTCACCTCAAAGGCGCTCAGATCGGGAATGGTCATGAGCGTATTCGACCCGTACCAGTCCATCCCCACCCGAATCTGCGATTCACCGTTGTACCAGGGATGTGCATTGTTCGGATCGCCGTACAGCACCATGCCATCCAGCGGAGCGGACAAAGTACACTTCTCGATCTGCTCGTTCAGGTCGGCGATCTCGCGGGTGAGGCGGTTGATGATGTCGCGCTGCTTGGCGACCTCCTCTTCCTTCTGATGCACCTCGCTGGAGGCCTGCACCCGCGCCTTGTCAACTTCCAGATTCGCGTTATCGAGCGCGGCCGCTTTTGTGCGGATGCTTTGCGGGTAATCGTAACGCCGGAAGATCTTCTGCTGCATCACCTGCGTGTCCACCAGCTTCTTCAACGACTCCGCCTGCTCCTTGGCGGCCGTCACCTCTTTCTCAACGCCCTTGCGCTGATCATCCTCGACGAAAAGCTGGTCATCCATCTTCTTCTGGGCGTCGCCCAGCGTCTTTTGCGCTGTGGTGAGCTTCCCCCGAGCATCGTTAATGGCCGTCTCCAGCTCATTGAGCTTCTTTGGCCCTTCCAGATTGCGATAGACGTCAAGGGCGCTCTTGGCATCCGTCTTCTTCGTCTCCGCCGCGGCCACGGCCGCCTTGGCGGTGCTGCGCTGAATCGTCAGAGCCTCTTCCTTGACCACGATCTCCCGCCTGGCCCCTTCCAGCTCGGTGGTTTTCGTCTGCAGAATCTCCTGAAGCGGCTTTTTCTCAAATTCGACCAGCTTGTCGCCCTTTTTCACCGTGCTGCCTTCGGGCACCAGCCAGGTGATCCGCGACTGGCCGCGAAGCTGTGGAAAAATCGAGTGATTCTTGATCGCCCGCAGTTTCCCATCCTCGACGACCGTGACCCGCAGCTCCCCGCGCGTGGCCGTCGCGAATTTCATCTCTTCCTGCTTGGCGTTCGCTTCCTGCTTGTCGAAATACCTGGAATAGAGCCTCGGCCCCCAACGCGCTGATGCGGCCACGCAACTCACCAGAATGGTGAAAATCGCCAGCCACTTGATCGCCCGACCATTTTTCATTTTGCTCATGGCCGCTCCTCCCGTTCTCGTTTCTTCTCGCTGGGCGTCTTGGGCGCTTCGGGCAGGACGACACCGGTCTTGGTCTCCACATCCTCCATCGTCGAGCCGGGACGATAGACCCGGGTGGTCCGCGCAGCACCTTCGCCCATGATATGTATGCGCATGAAGAAGATCAGTTGCGTCTTCACAACCTGGTGCCGCCGCGATTGAAACAGCAAACCAAGCCCCGGCACATCCATCAGAATCGGTATCCCGCGGATTGTCGAGCGATCGGCATCGCTCAGCAGCCCGCCCACGGTGAGGATTTCTCCATCCTTCATCGTGACCGTCGAGCTGACGTTGCGGATGGCGACGACGGGATTTGTCAGTCCTCCGGTGCCGGCCGGGGTAAATCGGGTGACGGTGGACACCTCCGGATTGATCTCCAGCCGGGCGGTGTCGCTGGTGATGTGCTGAAGCTGGACCATCAGCTTGATGCCCACCCGCTTGAACTGCGTGGTGGTGCTCAGCGAGCCCGCCACGACCTGCGTGCTTTGAATCGGCACCTCCTCGCCCGTGATGATGCTGGCCTGCGAGCCGGGACTGACCACCAGGTTGGGCGAGCTGAGGATCTTTGCCTTGTTGCGCGTCAACAGCAGCCGCAGGAATTCGTCGATCCGCTTCCCATCCGACGACCAGGGCCGAACGTTGATGGAAATCCCCTGCCCATCCGTCGGCGTGGCGCCGGGGGTTTTGAGCGTGATGTCCGACGTCTGAAAAAAGCTCCCCGAACTCCCCGTGACCGTCAGCAGGTGCTGGAGCTCCGACTCAAAATCGGTGTCCAGAGTCACCTCCACCACCCGCGCCTCGACCAGCAATTGCCGCATCGGCCGGTCCACTTCCTTCAGCACCTCCAGGATCGACCGCACGATCTCCTTGCGGTCCGCCACGATCAGTGTGTTGAGGCTGGCGCTGGCCTGCGCACTTCCTTCAGGCGTGATCAAACCTTCCACCGCCTCCCGCAGCGTTTCCGGCCGGGCAAATCGGGGGCTGTAAATCAGCGTGCTCTTCTCCCCCTCGTCGATCAGCTTGGGCTCCGCCACAGGGACCGGCTGCGTGCTGGGCGGATGGGTCAGGTCGATGACCGGCTGATCATCGCGCCAGTTTTGCATCGTAAAGTGCTGTCCCTCGGCTTCTTTCTTCGTGACACATGCCGGCAGGCCTGCCATTGCCGCCGCCAGCAAGACCGCCAGCCCGCAATTTCTCCAGCCCGCATGGTGGGGCGGACATTCTTGGTGGGGCGGACATTCTTGTCCGCCATCCGAATGCTTGTTGAGCACAGAGATGATCCTCATATTGCGCAGGAGTGGGGCGAAACTTCCCATCCGCCATCCCCAACCCACTGCTCACAACCCACAACCGAACAGTGTTCTTGGACTGTCAGCCAGGACCAAGGTTGCAATTTGAAAGGAAGGAAACGTGAGCCCCGCCTGCTGCACGCGCGGCGTTCTTCCAGGTGCCAGAACGAGCGCATTGTAATCAACGAGATGTGGAATGCCAGCCCAGCCTAACTTCTATCGCGTACCGCCCTTCCCCTCGGTACGCGGGTGGCGCTTCTGGCGGGGATCGTGAATGTCCGTCGGCGCCAAATCGACATCCGTCGGCTCTTCCTCTTTCATCGAGTGATCCGGCTGCTCTCTTGGAGGTGGAGGACTTCCCGGCTCGTGGCGCCGCCCCTGATCGCTCACTTCCTGAGCATTGATTTGCCGCGCTGGCTGTCTGTTTTTAACGGTCTGAGGAGTGCGATCTGGCGAGTCGGTGGGCGTGCCTTCGTTGTTGTCCAAACGCCCCATGCCGCTTTCGGCCTCTGGCTTGGCCCGCTCATAGCTGCGGCTGGGATCGGGAACAGGATCGGCCATGGAAACCTCCATGCAATGACCGATCCAATGATAAACCCGGCGACCCGTGCATCCCAACGGCCCAAATCCGCGAAACTACGCCAAGCCCGGCGGCAGCAGCGACGTCGCCGCATGCGCCTGTTTCAGGAATGGCAGCTTCACGTTTACATTGGCCGAGCGAAGCACCAGAAATGCCGTGATAATGCCGCACAGCACCAGGCAGGCCAGTTGAACCGCGTTCACGGTCCTTCCGAACGCCCGATAACGGGCATCCTGCGAGTACTTCCAGAGCGTCTTACTCGCCCTGGCGATGGCAACATCACGTGAGGTGGCTTCAGAGACAATCACCACCGGCAAACCACGCCGCAGGGCCATGTACTCGGCCTCCGCCCGTGTCGCCGCCTCGATGACCGCCGTCAAATCGTTCCCGGAATCGTCTGTCCCGCGCACAACCCAGAGCAACATGGTCGGCTCCTGGTAAGACGGAAACTTCTATCCGTCACCTGTTCGCCCAACCGACGTTCAACGCCTTCCAAAAGCAACTATCGGCGAAGAATCTGGGTAAGTTGAGGATGATGTACGATTCCTTCCGGCAACAAGCTGTCTGCGGCCTTTGCAATGCGGAAAGTATGCCGGTTTTAACGGTCGTGCCGAACGTGAAAGCACACTTAGCGATGACGATTGTGATTCAGCGCTATCGCCGCCAGCGGAATCCGCGCCAGCGGGAAAAACGACAACGCGGCCAGCGGGCCAAAATATCGCAGTCGCGGCGCAATCATCATGATCCCCGGTGCTGCCAGCAGAAGGTGGCAGCACCCTGCCAGCACGGCCGTCGCGGCGACCCACAAGGCGCAATACCCTAAAAACTGCCGTGCCGTCACCACGCGACAGGCCACCGCCCACCGCCACAGATAGCTCGCCGCCCCAAGCTTCAGCCCCAGCACGCCGCCGAGAATCAAGCAGACCTTGGGAGTTGATCCCAAAACACTCCGCAAACCCGGCCAACCCTCCAGCGACATTTCCCCACGCGCCGCCTTCTCGATCAGCAAAGGCGCTGCAATCACCACGGCAATAATCAGTGACACCGAAATGCACACGTTGCAGACATAGACTCCCCGCCGTCCCCACAATCCCGCCGGGGTGCTGGCAATCAACAGCTTCCACGTCACCAATACCGCCGACAGCAACAGCAATGCAATAATGGCCGTGCTCCCCTCCGAAAAAACCTGCCGCGCTGCCTGCCACCACTCCGCCAGCAGGCTCCGATCACACGACATCAGCCACAATGGCGCCAACACTCCGACCATCACCCAGCTCACCACCGTAGACAACGCTGCCGCCCGCATCTTCGCCACCAGCAAATCCCCCGCCCTGGCCGGCCTCACGGCGATAAACGCCGGCAGCGCCAGGTCAGACGAAAACGCCTTCCCCACAAACGCGGCCAGGATCAGCGGCAGCGGCGCAACCCATAAGAAGGTAATCGCTGTCACTTCCCGGCTCATAGGATGGGCAAACAGCGCCAGCAGGAGTACAAAGAGCATGACCAGCAAAACCCCCATCGGCAGCAGCAATCCACCGCGGCGAAATTCCAGCCAGAACAACGCATGCGCCGGCGAACGAAACGGCGTTCGCCGCGCTGGCACAATATCCACCATGCGCTGAAGCAACTGTCCAGCGCTGCTCCGAACCCCCCCGGCGTGTCGTTGGCGACCAACCGCCGCCAGCGCAGCCAGATAGGCCGCGCTCGTGATGCCCACAAACACCACCGCAATCCGCGACTCGCTCATGCTCTCGCCATAGATACTCGGCAGCAGCGAAACCCCCACCAGCCCTGTCCCCAGCGCCGAAAGCACCACCAGACGCGCCAGCCGGTGCGCCGCCAGAGACCACAGGACCGAAAGATAGCAAACCATCCCGCAGCCCAGCACCAGCGCGGGCCACGCCAGCGGAAACACCCGGCCCATGGGCCGTAAGACCAGCAAAACCCACGCGCCATACAACGCCACCACCGTCAGCACCCCGCACACGATCGGACAAGTCACCAGCAGGAATGTCGATACCGGCAGCGTAAACAGCCGGATGGGAAACCCGGTCACGCCGCTGCGCGGATGGTGCTCCGTGTAGTTCAGCAACCCAAATAGCAGCATGATCGACATGACCAGAGGCAGGTTCATCAGCTCGCGAAGGATCGGCGAACCGTCGAGATAGCGCGAGAATGATAAAACCGCCGCTGCTCCCAGCACCAGGCCGATCACCGCAAATCCGCGGTGCCCGCCGGAAAATACCTCGCTGGCAAGAGCCATCGTTGGGGAACGCATCATCAAACCTCCGCTTCCGCCTTCGCTCCCGCCCGCGCGAAGAAAATCTCATCCAGCGACGGCCGCGCCTCCCCAATCACTTTCGCCCCCAGCCCCCGCGCTGCCTCCTCCACCATTTCCGGCCCGGCCTCGCACAATGCCGTCCACTCCCGCCCCGTCCCATCCCAGCTCAACACTCCCGCGACCCGCGGCGGCGTGCGCAGCGGCTCCTCGAACAGAAACGTCAGCCGATGGTGCGACTGCTTGATGTCGGCCAAATCTCCGTTGAACACAATTCGCCCCGCCTTGATCATCGCCACGCGGTCACAAACCCGTTCCACCTCCGACAACAGGTGCGATGAGAACAAAACCGTCCTCCCCTCATCCGCCACCGTGCGAATGATGGCCGCCAGAATGTCCCGCCGCACCACCGGATCCAGCCCCGACGATGGCTCATCGAGAATGAGCAGCGGCGGCCGGTATGCTAGTGCGATTAACAGCCCCGCCCGCGCCCGCTGCCCTTTTGATAAGGTGGCAATACGCGCATCCTCGCCCAACCCAAACTCGCGGCGGAGCCGGTCCGCGTACTGGTCATCCCACGCCGGGTAAAACGCCCGGGCGTATCGCAGCAGATCGCGGATGCGCATCCAGGCGGGTAGCTCGGGCTCTTCTGAGAGATACCCAACCCGCGACAGCACACCCACCGGATCGGCCGCCGGATCCAGTCCAAACACGCGGACGGCCCCGCATTCCGCGCGAAGCAGTCCCAGCACGTGGCGGATCAGCGTCGTCTTGCCAGCGCCGTTCTCTCCCACCAGCCCCAGCACGCATCCCTCGGGGATCGTGAGACTGACACCGTCCAGCGCCAATTTTCCTCCAAACCGCCGCGACACGCTGGAGATCTCCACGATCGTTTTCGTTTGCAGGCCCGCCGCTGCCGTTGCACTGATCACCATGGCTATTTCCTTTCACTCGACACCTTCATCCCCTCGGCCCGCTGCCGCAGCAGATCGATCAGATCGTCGATATCGACGCCCATCTGCTGCGCTTCCGCCAGAACCCCGTCCACGCGCTGCCCGAGAATCCGCAATCGCTCGCGCCGCGCCAGCGGCGATCCCGCGCCGGATACAAACGTCCCTGTCGTCCCGCGTTTCGTGACGATCCGGGCAAATTCCAATTCGCGATACGCCCGCGCCACCGTGTTGGGATTGATCAGGAGTTGTTCCGCCAGCGCCCGAATCGGCGGCAGTTCCTCCCCCGGCAAAAGCCGGCCCGATGAGACCAGGTATTTGACCTGATTGACGATCTGGAGGTAGATCGGAACGCCATCCGATGTGGAAATATGAAGGTTCACGCCGCCTCGCTTGTATTATTGTCTTAATACAAGAGAGCAGCGGCCATGTCAACAGAATTATTTCCGCCGCTCTTTCAGCTCATTGAGCAGCCGAATCGCCGTCTCCGCCAGTAATTCCCCCGACCCCGCCGCGCAACGCGCGCTCACCGGCTCATAATTCCCCTGCTCGAACGCCTTCTTCGTCGGAATGTACCCAATCGCCCCGTTGGCCAGCTCGGCGATGATCGTGCAGCGAAACGGCGACGCCTCCTTGATCGCCAACCCCAGCTCCACAAAAATCTCCCCCGGTAAACCCACCCACGCCAGGTCATTCCCCAGCGCAATCACCTGCACCTCCACTGCCCACGGCTTGCCCTGCCGCGCTGCCACGTCGATGACCTTGAACGCGTTCACCCGCTCCAAAAACGCCGGCGCATCCTTGCCGAATTTCACCGCCGTCTGCCGCGCCTTCTGTAATTCCTCCTCGGTGAATTTCGGCAACTCCAGCTTCACCACCTCCCGCTTGAACCTCACCGCATCCGCCTCAATCGGCCTTGATCTCGCGTAAGTCTTGATCACCTCCCCGGCCAAAATCGTCCCAATCCGCCGCGCCTCATCAAATCCCTTCTGTGGATCCTTACTGTTCACATTCACATGATTGATGTCCCCGCAGGTCCCATTGGTGAACATCGTCACCATCGAATCCCCCTTGAGCCGGCCCAGCACATTGCACAGCGGCGACGCATAATCGGCCGAAATTTGCAGCCCCCCCACCGTGTCCGGGTGCATGCTGAAGTTCACGTACGTCGCCATCGGCGCCCCATCGCCCGACTCAAAATAAACCACGCTCACCGCCGGATCGATCGGCCCCGCCGGCTGGTCAATCTTCGGATTCAGCTTCCCTGGATTCCATCCCACCGTCCCATCCTTCATGAGGTAACGCCGATTGAAACTCAGTTTCTCTTCCCGCCCCACCGCCGCTGATCCCCTGGCCGGAGCCATTTTCTCCACCGCCTGCTTCACGCTGGCGGCAATCCGCTCGGGCAGCGACTCCACAAACTGCTGCGCCAAATCCCCTCCCGGCCCATCCGCCGTCTCCCGAGCTGTCCGCCCCGGCAAAATCGGGCCGGTGTGCGCGTGCGTCGCGCTGATCATCACCTGCTCCGGCTTCAGTCCCGTATCCAGCTCGATCAACCGCCGCGCCTCCTTTGCCACATTGGGAGGCATCGTGATCAAATCACAACAAACCATCGCCGCTCTGCCTCCCCCGCACTCCATCACCAGCGCCTTGGCATAAAGCTCATCATGCACGCCATCGGAAATTCGCGTGTCGTAATACCCCGCCAGCGGCGTCCCCACCGGCGGCGTGATCACCACCGCCGCCGCCCCCACCCGCAATTCCGCCGCATTTGCGATCCCCACCATCGCCACCACGATCAAAATTGAAATAATCCGCATCGACGCATTCTCCCCCGCGGGTTTCTCATTGACAAATCACCGCGCCCGCCGCGCAATAGTGTTATGAATCCCTACGCTCTGGCCGCCGTATTGAGCATCACCGCAATCTGCATGGCGGAAACAGTCCAAACTCTCCCCCCATCCCGCGGCGGCCAGGAACTGATCGGCACCCGGATGCCCTCCCTCAGCTTCGACCGCTGGCTCAACACCGACTCCAACAAACCCCTCGACACCTCCGGCTCGCTCACCCTCTACCGCTGGTGGACCAGCGAATGCCCCTTCTGCAAATCCACCCTTCCCGCCCTGGAGAATCTCCGCTCAACTTACGGCGAAAAAGGCCTGAGAATAGTCGCTGTTTATCACCCCAAGCCCCCCCGCGCCGTCCCCGACTCGCTCATCCTCAGCGCCGCCTCCGACATCGGCTACAAGGGCCCCATCGCCGTCGATCTCACCTGGTCCCAGCTAAAGAAGGCCTACCCCGCCAATTCCGGCCCCACCAGCATTTCCATTCTCGTAGACAAGGATGACATCATCCGCTTCATCCACCCCGGCCCCGATTATTTCCCCTCCGACAAAAAAGAAAAAGCCCGCCAGGATGAGGACTATCGCCTGCTCGAAAAAGCCATCGCCACACTATTGGATGATCAAAACAAACCCGCGAAATGACCGCCTACACAATCGATGTCGGCGGCTTGTACTCCGCTTGCTTCATCGCAAACAGATCCACCATCCCCTGCCGCGGCCACTCGATGCTCGTCTTCAACTTCATCCCAATCTTCTCAATCACCTTCCGCGACGCCCCATTCTCCGGATTCACCACCGCCACCAATATCTCCAGGTGCATCCGCTGAAACGCGTAATGAACCATCGCCGCCGCCATCTCCGACCCAAAACCCTGTCCCCAATACTGCCTGGCCAACCCGTAAACCAATTGCGTAAATGGGTATCCATCCAGCGGCGTAAGCCCCACCCATCCGATCAACTGATCATCTGACTCAATCGGCGCCACCCCGAAATACCCATAATTCTCCGCCTCATACCCATCCACCAGCTTCTGGAACCGCTCGATCTTCTGTTTCAGCGAGTTCGCTCGGTTGATGAACCGCGACACTTCCTTGTCCAGATCGATCAGCCGATACGCCAGTTCCGCATCCGCCACCCGCAGCGGCCGAATCACCAGCCTCTTGGTATAGATTGGAAAATCGATGAGGTGAAAGAGCTTCTTTGCAAAAGGTGCGGCCGCAGCGCCGGAGGTGCCATTCTTCACGTATCACTTATCGGCACTTCAGGCGTCCGATTTCATTGGTTAGCCAGCAGTCTGTCATATTCCGGATGAGTGCCTATCCAGAACCAGATCAGGTCACCTTTCTGCTCAACTGCCAACGCTCGATGATCCAGCCCGATCCTTACAGACCAATAGCCCTCAACTTTCTTCAAGTGCAACGAAGGATGCCTGGAATCGGCTTTCAGGAGTTTGAAGTTTTCATCCGCGAGTTGCCGTATTTTTTGAGGCAATCTGCGGCGGAGCCGCCAAAATGAAGCTGTTGCGCGGTGGTTCACAGGTCGGTGCAGTGACCATCTTGAAACTCTTTGACTGCCTTGGTGCCAAAGGCGTCAAGTTTGCCGGCCGCAACATCCGCTTCAAATTGGGCATCCCACCGTTCGGCATCCAAAGCGGCAATCCACTCGCGCAATTTCGCGAACTGCTTCGGCGAAAGCTTCTTTATCGCCCTTTCGATCTCGCCAACGGTGCTCATGATGATCAATTATACGATGCGGTCCTGGCCGAACATTGCCGAAAATCGGCGAACTACGCCGCCTTCGGCTTCGAATAATACTTCGGCAGCGGCCGCCCCAGCTTCTCCCAATGCCGGTTGATCTCCTCCGCCTTCCCCGCGCTGTTGAGCACGTGCAGTTTGCGCTGCACCATCTTGGTGATCGCCTCACGCGCCGGCCCCAGATAATTCCTCGGATCAAACTCGGCCGGCTTGGTCGCAAAGACTTCCCTGATCTTGGCCGTCATCGCCAGCCGCAAATCGGTATCGATATTCACCTTGCACACCCCATATTTCTGCACCGCCATCGCAATCTGGTCCTCCGGCACACCCTTGGCATTGGGCATCGCCCCACCATATTTATTGACCAGGTCGATGAACTCCTGCGGCACCGATGAGCTCCCGTGCATCACCAGCGGCAGCCCCGGACACGTCTTCATGATCTGCTCGATCCGATTGAACGCCAGCTTGGCCTCGTGCCTGAATTTGTAAGCCCCGTGGCTGGTGCCAATGGCCACCGCCAGGCTGTCAATCCCCGTCCGCTTCCAGAAATCCGCCGCCTGATTCGGATCGGTCAGGAATTGCTCGACATTCTTCTCATACTCGGCCGCATCCAGCCCCACCACATCCTCTTCGATGCCGCCCAGCATGCCCAGTTCCGCCTCCACCACCACGCCCGCCGCGTGCGCCAGCTTCACCGCGTCGGCCGACAGCTTCACATTCTGCTCATAAGGATGGTGCGAGCCATCAATCATCACGCTGGTGTACCCATCGTTGATGCACGCCTGGATCAAATCCAGCGTGTCCCCATGATCGCAATGCACCGCAATCGGAATCGACGGATACTCCTCAACCGCCGCGTCGATGATGTGCTTGAGATAGCGGATGTTGGCGTATTTTCGAGCGCCCTTGCTGATCTGAAGAATCAGCGGGCTCTGCTCCTTGGCGCAGGCATCCACGATCGCCTGGGCCAACTCCATGTTGTTTACATTGAACGCGCCAACGGCGAATCCTCCGTTATAGGCCAGGTCGAACATCGGCTTGGTTGTCATCAGCGGCATGGGAATATCTCCAGTAGCTCCGGAGGCGGTGGTTTTTCAAGTTTTATCGTAGGTCCGGCCCTGCCGGACATCTCTCTCGTAGGTCCGGCTGTGCCGGACATCTGCTGTGCCGGACATCGTTCGAACCAGACACTGCGTTTTGAGCCCGTCGCCCTCCAGCAAACAGCCCAGCACTTTAGAGCATGCAAACGCCACTTTCAAATGGCTGAGCCAGGCCAAAGGGGCCTTACGCGCGCAACAACTCCGGCAACTTCTCTATAAATCGGCTCCGAGCCATAATTTCCTCCAACCCCGCCTCCCGCGCCCCCGCGATTGCAGCCCCATCCATGTGAGATACAAAACCAACCACTCGCCTCCCCTCCTTTTTCCCCCACTCCGCCGCCGCTCCCGCCGCTCCCTCCAGATTCAAATCCACCAGCAACAAATTCCCCTCCACCTGCAAAAGTTGCTCCGCCTTGCGCAAGATCTGCACTGACACCCCTTCCGCCCGCGCAGCGCCCGAAATCCTGCTCGCAAAAATCAAATCCGTAACCAAAGCAATCACTTTCATCACGTCTCCTTCCCAGTCGCTCTCCCCAACCCGCGCGCGCCTTCGTGGCTTCGTGCCTTCGTGTTTAGTCTTCTCCTCCGCCCGATAATAATCTCATTCCCTGCCCCCCCTTGTGCCGAAATTAGAAACGATGGACTTCGCAACGATCATCGGCCTGCTCCTGGCCTGGGGGGCGGTCGTCTACTCCATGTTCCACGCTTCCCACGGCGCCCTGGGCGCTTACATCAAGCCCGCCGAGATCTTTCTCGTCTTCGGCGGCTCCATCGGCGCGGCCATGCTCTCCATGCCGCTCCACTCCATCACCGGCGCTGTCAACTATCTCAAAAAATGGCTCTTCAACAAAGACGCCCACATCGAGCACCTCATCAAGGAAATGGTCAGCTACGCCGAAACCGCCCGCCGCGACGGCGTCCTCGCCCTTGAATCCATCTCCCGCGAAGCCCCCGACCCCTTCCTCCGCCGCGGCCTCCAGCTCACCATCGACGGCACCGACCCCGAAATCATCGAACGCATCCTCCGCATCGAAATCGACGCCATGAACGAGCGCCACAAACACGGCAAACACCTCTTCCACACCCTCGCCAAATTCGGCCCGGGCTTTGGCCTCATGGCCACCCTCATCGCCCAGGTCGCCATGTTTCGCAGCCTGGGCGGCGATGCCACCGTCATCGGCAACGCCCTCGCCATCGCCCTCACCGGCACCCTCTACGGCTGCATGCTGCAAAACCTCTTCGCCGGCCCCATCGCCGAAAAACTCGCCCTGCGGTCGCATGAGGAAGCGTTTGCCAAGGAGATCATTCTCCAGGGTGTTCTGAGTATCCAGGCTGGAAACAATCCTCGTGTTGTTGAGATGCAACTCCTCAGCTTCCTCAGCACCCGGCAACAAACCGCACTCGCCAAAGCAGCGTGATCCATGGCAAAGCACTGCAAGTGCAAGCAGCAGGAGGAATGCGAAGAATGCCCCGAGTGGATCTTCACGTTCGCCGATCTCGTCATGCTGATGATGGGGTTCTTTGTGATCCTCTGGGTCCTGAAACCCGCCCCCGGAAAAGCCGACACGCCCGAAGCCAACGAAGAATGGCTCAAGCTCGTCGCCAAGATCCGCGAAGCGTTCGACTATCTCCCCGACCCCCAATCCAAAGATCCCGTCGATCAGCTCATGCTCCTCCAGAAGCTCCAGAACATGAAACCCCTCAAAGGCCCCGGCGACGGCGGCAAAACCAAAATCGATCGCAAAGGCGCTGAGGGCGATCAGCCCGAAGTCGTCAGCGTCCGCCGCGGCAGCCAGGCCATTGTCGGCAGCCGCGTCCTCTTCGATCCCGGCAGCGCCACCCTGTCTGCCGAATCCAAAAAAATCCTCGACCAGATCGCTCTCCTCATCAAAGGCCACAAGAACATCATGCTCGTGCGCGGCCACGCTTCCCTCGATGATTATCCTGAAGGCGCCGATTTCCAGCAGCAGCTCGACCTCTCCATCCGCCGCGCCAAAGTCGTGGCCGATTATCTCGTCTCCCACGGCGTCGCCCCCGAAATTCTCCGCGTCCTTGGCTGCTCCACCTACGAGCCCGTCATCCAGCGCGCCTATACGCCTGAGCTGAAGCAGTTGAATCGTCGCGTCGAGGTCGAATCCACCACCACCCTCGTCGTCGAGCTTCAGGATCCGGCTCCAATTGCCAGCCCGGCGAACGAGCGCACCACGGAAGAGTCCGCCGCGCCAAAGCAGACGGCCGCGACCACCATTCCTCACTAATTTCGCGGCGGCCGAGCGGCAGACAAGAATAAACAAAATCAGTTATCACCTTACCGAAAACCCTCACCGGCGCTTTTCCGGTCCGGGCAGCTTGTCCCTGTCAACGTGTCCTCTTCGTGGACACCCTGTCTATTTGTTCGACCTGCCTGCCCGCTCGCAGCCGACGCTCTCATCAAGGCTCTTCTGGGAATTTCCTGGTGACTTTCGTACTGAAATTCCCCTCCCTGACCCTCCACGGCCACCCGAGGTCAACCGACGTGCCGCAAAGGCATACCCTTTGCTCCCGAAAGTCAGTGATAACTCAGGGACTCTGTAACGGGTGAGGTAGCAATGAAACAAGCGGCCGTTAGAACTTCGAATCCGAAGATGAGCCTGCCCGCCGCTTCGAGCGACGTCCAGGGTTTCAAACGGACGGAGCGAGCCGTATCTCCGGCCTCGCCGCCGCAGTGGAACCGGTACATCGACTGTCGCCTCAAACAGTTCGGCACGATTCGATGAGCTGTGGGCTCAAACGTAATCACCGGACTACCTCATGTCGTCGCACCGCCCGTGCTGGCAAGGAAGCACGGCAGCCGGCCTGAATCACCGGGCCGCTAACGAAAACTAAAACCAGCGAGTTGTTCCGCGAGACAAGTCGCAAGCTTGCTAAACGGAAAGTGTACGCGCATGAATACCCAACTTCTCCAGTCCGACTCGCCCCAGGCCGCCGCTTCCTCCGCGCCCGCGTCGGTTGATTCCCTCCCTTTCAAAGAGTTCATCTGGGGCGCTGGCATCGAATGCTCCTTCCTCCCGCACCTGAACGTCGATCAGTTCCAATGGACGCAGCACAACCGCTTCTGGCGCGAAGACCTCAAGCTGGCCAAAGAAGAACTCGGCATCAGCCACCTTCGCTACGCACTCCCCTGGCACACCCTCGAGCCGCAGCCGGGTGAGTTCAACTGGGCCATGGCCGACGAGCGCCTCGCTGAATTCGAGAAGCTCAAGATCACTCCACTCATGGATGTGATGCACTTCGGCACCCCGCTCTGGCTCAAACAGGCCGTCGGCGATCCGCAATTCCCCGAAGCCCTCGAGCGCTTCGCCCAAGCAATGGTCAGCCGTTATCGCACCACCGTCAAAACCTGGTGTCCCTTCAACGAGCCGCTCGTTTCCGCTCTCTTCTCCGGAGACTTCGGCTTCTGGCCGCCCCACTCGCGCAAATGGCGCGGCTACATGCCCGTGCTCTCGCGCATCGTCCAGGGCGTCAACCGCGGCATCCGCGCCATCCGCCGCGCCATGCCCGAAGCCACCGTCCTCCTCTGCGACGCCGCCGAATCCTACAAAACCCGCAGCCCCCAGCTCGAAGCCGAGGTCAAGCGCCGCAATCTCCGCCGCTTTCTCGTGCTCGACCTGCTCCAGGGCCGCGTTGACAAATACCACCCCCTCTACTCCTGGCTCACCAGCTACGGGATGAGCGAGCTTGATCTGGACTGGTTCGGCACCAATCCCCAGTCCCCCGACATCCTCGGCCTCGACTACTACAGCCACAGCGACTGGTCCCTCGACATGGTTGGCAACAGC
Source organism: Tepidisphaeraceae bacterium (assembly GCA_036001665.1). GTDB lineage: Bacteria > Planctomycetota > Phycisphaerae > Tepidisphaerales > Tepidisphaeraceae > JBGPEF01. The sequence goes on along the minus strand of DASYUA010000081.1, from coordinate 4,588 downwards.
GTCCGCCAGAGCCGCGCTGACAACCCCGTGGGCCTCTATGGCGTCGCCAGCGCCTACTGGCAACGCTTTGGCATCCCCCTCATGCTCACCGAGACCAGCATCGAAGGCCAGCCGATCAATCGCGAGATCTGGCTCGAAACCAACATCGACCACATCCGCCGCCTCCGCGAAGAAGGCATCCCCATGCTCGGCCTGATCTGGTGGCCCATGCTCGACCAGGTCGATTGGGATGGCGCTCTCACCCATCGCATCGGCAAGGTCCACGAAGTCGGCCTCTGGCACCTCCAGCGCCAGCCCGATGGCTCCCTGGCCCGCGTCCCCACTCCGCTCGTCAAGCAACTGCGGGAAGTGATCGAATCCGGCGAGGAGAGAGTCGGCAAGCTGGCAGAAATCTCCCATCCCTCGCCCGAAGCCCAGGAAGAACAACTTCCGCCCATCGGTGAGTGGATCCAGCCAATCATCTCGACCGAAATTCCTGCCTCCGTCGCACGTGATAACGCCGCCGGCCGTAATGGCAATGGAAACGGCAATGGCAATGGCAACGGCCACAAGACTGCTACCGCCACAATCAACCGAGTCTCCGCCGACCCCGCCCCCGGCCTCGCCGGTGAGCCCGCGGCCGCCGGCGCAATCTCCGCCGGCCTTGAGACCTCCGAGCGCCGCCAAACCGATCGCTACGGCATCGTCGTCTTCAGCCATCTGCGCTGGGGCTTCGTCTGGCAGCGCCCCCAGCAGTTCCTCTCGCGCTTCGCCAGGAAGCACCCCATCCTCTTCATCGAAGAACCCGTCTTCGACCGCGCCGAAGGCTCCGAGCCCGATCTCCAGCTCCACCGCGTCATGCCCAACGTCACCGTCGCCTGCCCCCACATGGCTGGCTCCTGGAACAAGAACCCCAGGCTCCCCAACAAGCTCCGCGAATTCGTCAACGAATCCCTCAAGGCCATGAACGACGAGGATGGCGCATTCGACAAGCCCCTCCTCTGGTACTACAGCCCCATGGATTCCGTCTGGTCCCTCGGCCATTTCGAGAACCGCGGCATCGTCTACGACTGCATGGATGAACTCAGCCAGTTCACCGGCGCGCCGCCCCAGCTCGTCGCCAACGAATCTCGCCTCATGGATTTCGCCGACATTGTCTTCACCGGCGGCTACGAGCTTTGGACCAGGAAGAAGCAGCAACACGACAACGCCCACTTTTTCGGCTGCGGAGTCGAGTTCGAGCATTTCGCCAAGGCCCAGGACCCGAACACGGTTGTCCCCCCCGACATTGACTTCATGGCCCGCCCCATCCTCGGCTGGTTCGGCGTGGTCGATGAGCGCGTCGATTATGCCATGGTCGGCGAGATGGCCCGCGCCCGTCCCGACTGGTCTTTCGCCATGGTCGGCCCGGTTGTGAAGGTCGATCCCAACCTGCTCCCCCACTCTCCGAATCTCTTCTGGATGGGCGGCCGCGATTACCAGATCCTCCCCAATTACTGCCGCGCCTTTGACGTCTGCATGATGCCTTTCGCCATGAACGCCTCCACCCAATACATCAACCCGACCAAGGCGCTGGAATACCTCGCCACCGGCCGGCCCGTGATCAGCACGCCGGTCAAGGATGTCGTGCGGCAATACGCGGACACCGTCTCCATCGTCAAGACGATGGACGAATTCATCGCCGAGGCCGAGCGGCTTCTGAAAAGCCCTGACCCCGAGCGAACCCAGCGCGGCATCGACAAGGCCCGCGGCGCAAGCTGGGAGAACACGGTCAAGACGATGCAGGGCCTCATCGCCGAGGCGATCAAGAAGGACGAGCGCCGTTCGCGCCGCAAGATCGCGCCCCTGAGCGACGTCGAAATCGCCTACCACTACACCCCGACGCAAGGCTCGTGAGGACCGACAGAATGAACTCCATTTGTGCAGGAGCTTCGCATGGATAACGACAAGGAAAACAAAATTGTCATCATCGGCGCTGGGCCCACCGGCCTGGGCGCAGGTTATAGACTCAAGGAACTCGGCCACCGCAACTTCCAGATTTACGACCGCCTTCCCCACATCGGCGGCCTGGCTTCCTCCTACACCGACTCGGCCGGCTTCACATGGGACATCGGCGGGCACGTGATGTTCAGCCACTACAAATACTACGACCAGTGTTTCGAAACCCTGATGGGCGAAGAGTACCAGATGAACATGCGCGAGTGCTGGGTGCGCATGTTCAACACCTGGGTCCCCTATCCGTTCCAGAACAACATCCGTTACCTCCCCAGGGAAGTCACCTATGAGTGCCTCACCGGCCTCATCGAGGCCCAGACCAAGCGCGACCACAAGGCCGCGGCGAACTTCGAAGAGTTCATGGATGCCGTCTTCGGCGATGGCATCTGCAAGCACTTCATGAAGCCCTACAACTTCAAGGTCTGGGCCCATCCGCCCAAGCTGATGAACAAGGAGTGGATCGGCGAGCGCGTGGCCATGATCGACATCAACCGGGCCATCAAGAACGTGGTCATGGCCTCGGACGACTTTGGCTGGGGGCCCAACAACCAGTTCAAGTTCCCGCTGGCCGGCGGCACCGGGGAATTCTATCGCCGCTTTGGCAAACCCCTGGAAGGCCACGTCAATCTCAATCGCCCCGTCGATTTCATCAACCTCAAGCGCAAGGAAATCCGCTTCGCCGACGGCCAGGTTGTTCCCTACGACATCCTCATCTCCACCATGCCCCTGGACAAACTCTGCAACGACCTGCTCAATGGCGATGTCCCCCGCGAGATCAAGAAGGCCACGGCGTCGCTGCGCCACTCCGGCGGATACATGGTCGGCATCGGCATCAAGCAGCCCTGCCCCTCCACCAAGAGCTGGATGTATTTCCCCGAGGACAACTGCCCGTTCTATCGCGTCACCTACCTTTCCAATTACTCCCCCTACATGACCCCCGACAAAGACACCCACCACAGCCTGCTGTGCGAGGTCAGCTACAGCGAGTTCAAGCCGGTCGATGGCAATCGCGTGGTCGATGAGGTCATCCAGGGCCTGATCAACGCGGGCATGATCAAGGAGGAGGATCGGAAGGACATCGTGGATACTTGGGTGTTCGACGCGAAGTATTCGTATCCCACGCCCAGCGTCGAGCGTGATGACATCCTCGCCCAGGCGATCCCGTTCCTGGAACGGCACGAGATATATTCCCGCGGCCGGTTTGGCATGTGGAAGTATGAGGTCTCCAACACCGACCATTCGCTGATGCAGGGTGTGGAGCTGGTCAACCGGCTGCTGCGCGATGAGCCGGAGACGACCATCGGCATGAAATACACCTCGACGCTGGACGGCCGAAATGCGGCGGTGCATGAGCGGTCGCACGTGGCCGGCTCGGGCGATCCGAAGAAGGCGGCGGAAGCGGCCGAGAGCGCTGCGGCCCCGCGAACAGCGCACAGCGCTGCTCCGGGCAACAAGCAGCCGCGGTGTGAGCCGGCGTGGCAGCCGTTTGCCAGCCGGGAACCGGCGACTCCCGGCGAAGACAGGACGATGGATACAAAGCGGGTGGTTTCCGCTCGGTCCCATCCGGAGGCGAAGCCTGGCGAGCGGCCTGGGAAGGACCTGGTCGCCGCCGGCAAGGCCGATGGCCGGGAGCAGCCCGGCGACAAGGCCGAGAGCCATATATCGGAGGAGGAACTGGGCATCACCAGCCGGAATGATGAGGAGGATTGAAGCGAGTTGCGGAAGGCGGCCGCGGGCGGACTTTGGCGCTTGCTCACCCAGTGCCAAAGGAGACGCATCGCGAGAAGGATTTGGCGGACCATGAGCACAGTTCTTGTTGTCGAAGATTCGCCGGTCGCCCGCGAAGTAGTGATGAAGATCCTCCAGAGGGAAGGGTACGACGTGGTGGGCGCCTGCAATGGCCTGGAGGCCCTGGCTCGTTTGCATTCCGAGATTCCCGACCTGGTCCTGCTGGATGTGATGATGCCGGAGATGGATGGGATGACGCTCCTGGAAGAGCTGCGTGATGAGCCGCAGTACAAGGAGTTGCCGGTGATCCTGTTGACGGCATTGTCGGATGAAGGCCGGATGAGCCGGGCGCGTGAGCTGGGCGTGCGGGAGTACCTGGTGAAGACGCGGTTCTCGTACGATGAGTTGATCGACCATGTGGGGAAGCACGTGGTGAGGCATTGATACGGGGCTAAAACTTGAAGAGTTGAATCCTGAAGCTGGGGCGGTGGGTTTGTTTTGGCAAAAAATCCGGGTTGGGGGAAGGCAAAAGTGGCGATTTTGGGGCGGTGGAGCGGGATTTGGGTTCGTTTGGTGGGTTTGATTTTGATCCTGTCAGTGGTCGGTTGTCCGTGGTCGGTTGTTGGGGAAGGGGAGGAAAAAAAGTATTGGGGGGCGGAGCTGGAGGTTGTTTTTGTAAAAATGCTTTGGAAAACGAGTTAAGGCACGGTTGGGGCAGGAAGACGTCAAAAAAGGGGGTCCCATTTAGGTCCTTTTTGTGTCCCGTTTGTGTCCCGAACAGGTCCCGGGGCACGGGAATTGTGTCCCAGGGGTGAAAGAGCGGGTCCCGGGTGAGAAACGAAGATCGAGGATGGAAGATGGAGGATCGAAGGCGCGCGGAGGGGGC
>DASYUA010000080.1:0-10820 GCA_036001665.1 Tepidisphaeraceae bacterium | reverse complement strand
ACTCCCTCTTTTCCCCTCCCCCCTGTACTCAGGGGAGAGGGTCAGGGTGAGGGGTCTGCTTTTCTCACTCTGGGCGTACCAGGTGGTCTGGATAACCTCTTCCATCTTTTCTGCCGATGACAACACCATGCTCCTCCTGCGCAGCGACAACCAGAAAGCCCCCTCCCCCGATCTTCGCATGTTCGCCCGCACCGAACAGAAAATGATCGCCGAGGCCCATCGCCTCGACCATTCCGTCATCGCCCATCGCCAACCCCGCCTCCGCCTCGCCGTCCGCGACCTCAGCGTCAACGGCATGTCCGCCATCTCCGAGCAACCCGTCGAAAAAGGCGAGCACGTGGGCGTCTCCTTCCCCGCCGACGGCGGCCACCGTGCCTGGGGCGCCTACGGCCGGGTCGTCCGCTGCGAACCCAGCGCCATGGGCTACCGCCTCGCCGTAGAATTCGACCCCCTCCCCGCCGCGTAAGACAATTCACACCCCTCGTGATTAGCCCGCGATTGACCCCCGCGCAACTATTTTGCTCTCGCCTTATGTATTTCCTTCAGTGAGCCACCAAAGGTGGCGCTAATTTTACGGATTTGCGGGGGGTTGCAGGGGGGCAGCAGCCCCCATGCGTCTGAGTTTTGAATCCTTCGTCATTCTGAGAACCATACCCTCTCAGCGAAAGACGCCCTACAATATTCACCTCATGACCGCCGCCTCCGCCTCAACCCCCTCCGCTGAAGCTTCCAAACCGAAGCACGACGACCCCGAACACTATCGCATGTCCATCGGCGACCACCTCGAGGAACTCCGCTGGCGCATGATCTTCGGCCTCATCGGCTTCATCCTCGCCGCCGCCGTCTGCCTCTTCTTTGGCAAACGCGTCATGAGCGCCTTCTGCGCCCCCATGACCCGCACCCTCCTCGAGCGCAACATCAACCCCCAGATGGTCTACAACGAGGTTGGCGAGCCCTTCATGGTCTTCATCCAGATCAGCCTCATCACCGCCGCCGCCATCTCCGCCCCCTGGATGCTCTATCAAATGTGGATGTTCATCGCCACCGGCCTCTACCCCCAGGAACGCAAGTGGGTCACCAAATACATCCCCCTCTCCATCTCCCTCCTCATCGCCGGAATGCTCTTCGTCTATTTCCTGGTCCTCCCCTGGACCGTCCAGTTCTTCGTCGATTTCGGCAACTCCATTCCCCTCCCCACCATCGAGCAGAAAATCATCGAACAACCCGGCCCCCTCGGCCATATGCCCGCACTGATGGGCGACCCCGCCAAACCAGCCGAAGGTGACTTCTGGTTCAACAAGTGGGAGATGAAAATCAAAATCTTTTCCGTCGGCGCTGACGGCGCCGGCCACAACTCCATCATCCCCCTCCTCCCCTCCAGCATGCTCGCCCCCCAAATCTCCCTCGACAAATACATCGACATGGTCGTCATGATGCTCCTCACCTTCGGCCTCTCCTTCCAACTTCCCCTGCTGGTCATGGCCCTCGTCCGCATCGGCATCGTCGAAATCCCCACCCTCAAACGCGGCCGAAAGGTCGTCTACTTCATCCTCCTCATCGCCGCCTCCGTCATCACCCCCGGCGACGCCATCACCGCCACCGTCGCCCTCGCCATCCCCCTCGGCCTCCTCTACGAACTGGGAATCTTCCTCGCCCGCGCTCCGAAAGCTCAGAAATCATGATATTCTGGTCCGCGAAATGACCCGTCTCGCCTCCAAACCTCCCCAGCCCACAATCTCGCTCGACGAGGCTCAACATTTCGTTCTCGACAACGTCTCCTGGGATTTTTACGAACGGCTCTTGAAGGAAATTGGCAACAGGCCGATCAGAGTCACCTTCGACAATGGGATGCTGGAAATCATGGCCCCCCTATCTGAACATGAAATTCCAAGAGGTTTCCTTGGGTGGATGATCAAGACCCTCGCGCTGCTCACCAACCGTCCAATGATTTCCGGCGGTTCTACGACGTTCCGGCGCCGCGAAAAACAAAAGGGCTTGGAACCAGATGACTGCTTCTTCTTCGAGTCATCGCCAAAAATGCAGCGTGTGAAACGATGGAACCCCAAAGTTCATCCCCCACCCGACTTGGCGGTCGAAATTGACATTTTCAGCCGCTCCATTGACCGTGAGCCCATTTACGTCGCTCTGGGCGTACGTGAATTGTGGCGATATGACGGCCAAAACCTTCGCTGCTTTCACCTCATCAATGATCAGTACGCTCTTCGCAAATACAGCAAGACCTTTCCCTTTCTCGAAGTTGCACTTCTACAGCAATTCCTCGACCACCTCGACGAAGTCCCCGACGAAACCAAAGTCATTCGCGAATTCATAGCCTGGGTTAAAAAAAACGGCTGGGCCTCCGAGTCAGAATAAGAGTACAACCAATCTATGCCCGCCAAGCTCGACCTCCTCCTCTCCGAGCCCATCGCCACCATCAACCCCAACATCTACGGCCATTTCATCGAGCACCTCGGCGCCTGCATCTACGACGGCCTCTGGCTCCCCAATCAAGGCCTCTGCCCTGAAGTCATCTCCGCCCTCAAACAAATCAATCCCCCCATCATCCGCTGGCCCGGCGGCTGTTTCGCCGACGACTATCACTGGCAGGACGGCATCGGCCCCCCCAACAATCGCCCCAAGCGCGTGAATCTCCACTGGGGTTCCGTCATCGAATCCAACCACTTCGGCGCCCACGAATTCATCCAATTCTGCCGCACCCTCGGCGCTCAGCCCTACATCTCCGGTAACGTCGGCTCCGGCTCCCCGCGCGAGCTCCGCGACTGGGTCGAATACTGCAACCACTCCTCCGGCTCCACCCTCTCCGACCTCCGCCGCACCAATGGCGCTGAACAACCCTTCAACGTCCAATTCTGGGGCGTCGGCAACGAACCCTGGGGCTGCGGCGGCCATTTCACCCCCGAAGACTACGCCGCCGAATACCGCCGCTTCGCCACCTACCTCCTCGGCTTCGGCGACACCCCCCTCCATCTCATCGCCGCCGGCCCCGACGGCAACGACCTCGACTGGACCCGCCGCTTCTTCGAAAAACTGATGAGCGGTGGAGCGGACACTCCTGTCCACCATCCTTCCACCATCCACGCCTTCGCCGCCCACTACTACTGCGGCACCGCCGGTACCGCCACCGACTACACCGACGCCCAGTGGTACGAACTCCTCCACAAAGCCGCCAAAATCGAAGACCTCATCCTCCAGCAGCGCGCCCTCATGGATCAATTCGACCCCCACCGCCGCATCAGCCTCATCATCGACGAATGGGGCGCTTGGCACCCCCCAACCCCCGGCCGCAATCCCGCCTTCCTCTGGCAGCAAAACACCCTCCGCGACGCCTTCGTCGCCGCCATCACCCTCAACATCTTCAACCGCCACGCCGACAAAATCGCCATGGCCAACATCGCCCAAACCCTCAACGTCCTCCAGGCCCTCCTCCTCACCGAAAACGGCAAGCTCATCCGCACTCCCACCTATCACGTCTACGACCTCTACAAAAACCACCAGGGCGCGCGCTCCATCCGCATCGAATCCGCCTCCGATCTCTCCACCAGCGCCTCCCTCAAGAACACCACCCTCACCCTCACCGTCGTCAATTCAAAAATCGCCGAACCAGCCGAGACCCAAATCAATCTCCACGGCTCCTCCGCCATCCTCATCCGCCAAACCATCCTCACCGACCCCGACATCCACGCCCACAACACCTTCACCGAGCCCACGCGCCTCATCCCCTCCGACCCCCGTGTCCTCCCCCTCCGCGGCCACTCATTCCCCTTCACCTTCCCCCCCCAATCCCTCACCCGCCTCGAAATGTCCCTGGCGTAGCACGGGCGTCTCGCCCGTGACTCCCTACTCGTACCACGGGCGTCTCGCCCGTGTCTCTCTTAATTGCAAATCCCCTCTTCCCCCCCAACAATCCCCAAGTGCCCTTCCTCCGCCTCATCCTCATCCTCCTCGCCGGCCTCCTCCTCCTTCTCTCCCTCCTCGCCTGGCTCATGGCTCGCTTCCTCCTCCGTCCCCCGCGCATGACCGACGGCAAAGCCTCCTGGCTCCTCCGGCGTCTCACCCCCCTCGACATCGGCCTCCCCTTCGCTCCCCTCACCTTCTCCATCCGCGATGAACAATCCCAAAAACCCCTCAATCTCGCCGCTTGGTGGATCCCCCACGAAAACTCCCATCAAAACGGCCAAAACGGCAAAACCGCCATCCTCCTCCACGGCTACGCCGACGCCAAAGTCGGCGCTATCGCCTGGGCTCCCCTCTTCCACGAACTCGGCTACAACATCCTCGCCCTCGACCTCCGCGCCCACGGCGAATCCGGCGGCCAAATCTCCTCCGGCGGCTACTGGGAACGCCACGACCTCCACCAGGTCATCAACGACCTCCGCGCCCGCTACCCCCATGAAACCAGACACCTCACCCTCTTCGGCGCCAGCCTCGGCGCTGCCGTCGCCATCGCCGTCGCCTCGCAGCGCGATGACATCGATGCCGTAATCATGGAATCCCCCTTCATCGACTTCCGCCACGCCGCCTCCGGCCACTTCAACCTCCTCGGCATCGCCCTCCCTCAACTCCACCGCGCTGCCATCTGGCTCTCCCAAAAAATGGCCCACGCCAACTTCTCCTCCATCCGCCCCCTCGACCTCATCCCCAAATCCCCCTGCCCCATCCTGCTCATCCAGGGCCAGGCCGACGTCCTCACCCCCCCCGACGATCAACACCAACTCAAGCGCGCGATAGCGCAGCGCCCCGACGGCTCCACCTACTGGCGTCTAGCTGATGTCCCCCACCTCATGCCCCTCTCCGCCGACCCCAATGGCTATCGCCAACGGCTCAGCGAATTCCTCCTTGCCACGCAATCGGATTTCGCTCGGCGCGATAACTAATCAACACGACGATCGCGCACGGATGAAATAATTTGCTCATAAGACGCCAGCCCCTCGACGAAGAAGGCAATGCCTTCCAATGCCAAAAAAGGTAAAGCAGATTCATGAAGAATCGTCTCACCACTCTTCCAGGACTTAAACGAGAACCGACCGCTCAAATAACTAAAAGCTCGTCGTTCCGAGGCAGCGTCAGTGAAGCGAATGCGAATCATATCTATTGTCCCGGACAGACAGCGTTCCCCGACCAACGAAACCGGCCAACTTAAACCGCAAATCGCAAATCGCAAATCCCCCCCTCACGTCCCCATCAACTCATCCGACTCAATAATCCGCTGGCACAACTCCGCCATCCCCAGCCTCCTCTTCTGGCTTTCCAGTTGCAACCGCCGATGCGCTTCTTCCTCGCTCAGGTTCGCCCGCTTCATCAAAATCCCCTTGGCACGGTCCATCACCTTGCGCGTCTTCAGGTCCTGGCTCAGCTTTACCGTCTCCGCACGCAATGCCTCCGCCTCTTTGAAGCGGCCCTCCGCCACCTCGATCTGCGCTGCCAGCGTCTTGTCATCCACCGGCTTGACCAGATACCCAAAAACCCCCGCCGCCGTCGCCCGCTCGATCAGGTCCTTCTCCGCAAACGCGCTGACAATGATCATCGGACACCGCTTCTGCTTCAGCAGGTCCGACGCCAGCTCGATCCCATCATCACTCCCCAGCCGAATATCCACGAGCACCAGTTGCGGCTCGCGCGACTTGAACATCTGCCGCCCCTCGGCCGCGTCCGCCGCCTGCCCCACCACCGTGTGCCCCAGCTTCTGAAGCTGTCCGCGCAGCCCCATCCCCACCAGCGTGTCATCTTCCACGATCAAAACACGCAGACCATTATGGTTTTCCCGGTTTTCACTCATGCTGTCGATCCAGTTGAATTTTCCTGCCCATCCAGCGGCAAATCGATCGTCGCAATCGTTCCCCCGGTCGCGCTGCGCCGCAATCGCAGCGTCCCCTTCAGCTCGCGCCGAACCAACTCGCGTACCAGATAAAGCCCGGTCCCGCGCTGCACCGCCGTCGCCGTCCCCGCCGCGCTCCACGGCATTTCCTCCAGCAATTCGGCCTCACCCGCCGCCTGCGCCTCCTCGATCCATCCATTGCTCCCCCCATCGCTCGACGCCGGGCCGCCCTCGTCGCTCACTTCAATCTGCGCACTTCCCCCCGTCCGCCGCGCGCTGATCATCAGCGTCCCCCTCCCCGCCAGCCCATGCACCAGCGCATTGGTGCACAGCTCGTGCAGCACCATTGCCAAACTCACCGCCCGCGATGTATCGAACGTAATATCCAGCTCGCCCGTATTCACCCTCACCGTCACTCCCGGCGGCGTCAACACCGACAGCGACGGCAGCACCTGCTGCACGAGCTGCTGAAGATTGACCCGCTCGATTCCCCCGCTGAACAGATCGTGCGCCCGCGCCATCGTCTGAATTCGCTCCGTCACCCGCTCCAGCCACTGTCGCGCTGCTGGCGTCAAATCCGGCTCGTGCATCGACAGCAACCCCACGATCCCGGCCAGATTGTTCTTCACCCGATGGTGCAGCTCGCGCAACAATATCGCCTTCGCCTGCGCATCCCGACCGCTCTGCTCGTGAAGCTGCTTCTGAAGCTCCATCCCCTCGCGCATCTGCTCGTAAAGCCGATTGTTCGCCAGGATCACGCTGGCCTGCGACCCCAGCAGCCGCGCCAGCCTCCGATCCGCATCCGTGAACCTCCGCGGCCGCGAATCACTCAGCGCCATCATCCCGATCGACCGGTTCTCCACCCGCAGCGGAATCATGATCATCGACGCCGAGTCATAAGCGCGAACCATGTCCCGATTCACCGGCTCGCTCATCTTCGACATGTCCTCGGAGAACAGCACATCCCCGCTCATCAAACACCGCCGCATCACCGGCATCTTGTCCAGCGGAAACACTGGCGGCGCGCCCGGTGGGATGTCCCCCGAAGATGCGTACGTCCGCATGCAATAATCCTTCGCATCCAGCAGCGTGAAAATCGAGCGGCTCAACCCCAGCAGCCGCCGCGCTGCATCCGCCAGTTGCTGCATGATCTCCCGCCCCGATCCCAGCTTGCCGCTGATCGCCGTGGAAATCTCATTGAGCGATTCCAACGCCGCCAGGTGCCGCTCCGTCTGCTTCAAATCCCAGGCGCGATAACGCAGAATCTGATAGAACGAAAGCGTAATCAGGCACGCAACCACAACCCCCCCAAGCAGGATCATTCGGTCCAGCCCCACCATTCGCGACCCCACGTGCGCCCCCGTCGGCCACAGCCGGACCTGCCAATATCGATTGGCGAATCGCGTCAACTGCTCTTCCCAGTATCCCTGGTGCTTCGGCTGCACCGGGCCGATCCGGTAGAACGTGAGCGTCCCATCCCCGATCTCCACGTTATGGTTGTCCCTGATCCGCCCATCAATCACCTTGTCCACCAGCGGCTGCGGCGTCACCCGTGCCACCAGCATCGGCTCGTTGCGGTCCCCATCGCCCAGCCCCAGCGGCATGACCAGGGCGAGGTACTGCGGGTTGGTCTTCTTGTCGATCCACATCGCCGAAATGTCACGCGCGTTGGATTTCACCGCCTTCAACGCAATTTCCCATTCCTCGTGCTTCGTCAGGTCCGAGGGGATCCGCGATCCAGCCTCCGGCCAAACCCAAAGCACGTGCCCATTCGCATCCGCCTCGCCAATCTCCAGACAGAACGGATTCTTCTGCTGAAATTCCACCGCCGCGGCCTTGAGAGTGCCGGGGTTCTTGTATCTTCCTCCAATCCAATTCCACTTCATCCGTCGAATCCCCCGCAGTTGCTCATCAATTTCGCTCTGAAACCGTTTGGTGAAGTTGATCGCATCCGCCTCCGCCAGCGAATGCAGCGTCAGCGCCTCCCGCGAGCGCGCCAGCGCATAGGTCAGAAGAGTCACCCCCACCAGGAAGACAAACAACGCCGCCAGCGAAACCCACCACCGCCCCGGCAGCCACCAGTTGCCCGGCCCGCAGCGTCCACCCGCGATATTCTGCTTGACTTGCCGCGACATCCCCGCTCCACGTACGCCGCCGGTAACTGTTTACCGTCCCGCGCGTCGCTCAGTTGTAGTGCAGGTTTTTAACCTGCTTCTGATGGTGGGGCGGACATTCTTGTCCGCCACGCACCGATGTACTCATCGGTGCGTATTCGTCGGGCGCACACCGTGTTTCGCCATAAATTCCCGCCATCGCGCCCGCTGACGGTAAACAGCCACCCGCCACCGTGCTCTAAAGCACCCAATCTGATTACAATGATAGCCTGCCCGCCAGCGGGAAACGAGGCCATTCCTCGACAGGCGCCCATCGCCATCGTGGATGATTGAAACAATCGAGCGGGCCAGTGCGTCCGTTGTAATGAGGCTCTTGGCCGACGGTAGCCTATGCCGCAACACCCCCAACGAGTTCGCCTGCTCCTCAAGATCGCGCTCCTCCTCGCCATCGCGACCGCCATCGGCTTCTTCATCCGCAAAAAGTTCACCAGGCCGGTTTCCATCATCCCCCAACCTCCTCCCGCAACTTCTCCCTCCACACAACCCACTGCGCAACCAATCATCGCTCTCCAATCGCCGCCGCGCACATACATGGAGCTGATCAACCGCCAGTTCCCACGCCTGGCGACCACCCAGCCCATCGAGCAGACCCTGAACATGCGCGACTGGGGCCATTTCCACATCCCCCATCCGCTCCACATCGACCGCCGCGGCGTTCTCTGGATCACTCGGCCCGATGCCGAGGAAACCGAAACCCTCCTCCCCACCGCCCCCACGCGCCAGGTGCAGCTCACCCGCGAACGCGTCCTTTTCGCCCACTGGTTCTTTAGCGAAGGCGGCGACTGGCTCGTCATGTTGGTCACCCCCAGCGCCAAAGGCGGCTTCGACCTGGTCAGCGCCAAGGATCGACGTCCCATCGGCGATGGCGGCGAATACGACTGGTCCCGCGCCTTCAGCATTCCCTCAGAGCGCAAGATGGTCGTCCCCCGATCCGGCAAAATTTCCATCTTCACCACCGCCGACAACATCTCCGAAACCGTCAGCCCCCCATTGGCCGACGGCGGGACCGTGCAAATCCAGATGGACCAGCGCGGCTTCCTCGCTTGGGTTCCTCCCGACGCCAGCCAGCCGGCCAGCAAAGGCGTCGTGCGCTATGTCGATGGCAAATGGCTCACCCTCGGCCCCGAGCAGGGCTGGCCATCCAACTTGCTCCATCTGATCCCGCTCGACGATGGCACCGTCCTCCAGATCATCGCCGAGAATGATGGCAAGGTCCGTCTCGCATACGCCGCCCTCGACGCCAAAGACATCGACGAGCAGCGGGTATCGCGGCTGATCATCGACCTCTCCGATACCGATGCCCAAAAACGCGAGAAGGCCTTCGCCGAACTGACCAAATTCGGCCCCGGCCTCTGGCCCATCGCCGAAAAGATGATGGACAGCGCCCTCCCCGAAGCCCAGGAACGCCTCAAGAGCCTCCTCAAAAGCAAGCTCACGCCCCTGCTCGGCGGCATGCAGTTGGCCGACGCGAAGCTGCGCGTCGCTTCGCGCTTCCCCGACGGCGGCGTGCTCTTCTTCGCCGAAAATGGCGTCCTTCTCCCCCGCGGCGATCTGGAGCCGTTCGTCGTCCACCCCGCCTGGATCGTCGCCCGCCCCGGAATGGCCGTGCAGCTCCTGGACCAGGAAATGACCCAATCCATGGACGCCGCCCGCTCGCAGATCGCCGCCGTGGGAACCGAGTGGATCATCACCGACCCCGTCCTCGGCCCCCAGCGCCTCTTCGGCGGCCTGTTGGTGCCCCTGCTGCGGAAAAATGAGATGCAGTTTTCGGAACTTGTCGGCATCGACGCCCGCGGCCGTTTCATCTTCCGCGAACCTTCGAAAAACGATCGACCCATCCTCACCACCCAACCCGCCACCACTCAGCCCACCTCCCGCCCCGCGCTTCCAGCTCTCGTACACCTCTCCGATTCCCCCTCCCTCATCATCGATCCCACTCTGCCCGACCCCATCCCCCGCCTCCCCGTCTGGCACATCATCGTCAAGCAGGGATCCGTCGGATGGACCGCCGATGACTGGCCCGTCATGAAAGCCGGCGGCGCATGGGCCCTGGCCACCAAAGATTGGCGCTCCCTCGATGAGAAAACCGAAAAAGTCCTCTCCCGCCCCGAGGATGTCCCTCCGCCACCCCAATACGTCCCCGACATCCCCACCACCCTCCCATCCACCGCCCCAACTTCCAACCCCACAACCCACCCCGCGCCAAACACGCTCATCGCTCCCAACGAAAAACCCCTCCTCCACGACCCCGATGGCAACTGGTACTTCGACGGCAAAACCTCCCTGAAAGTAATCAGCAAAACCGGCCACATCACCATCTGGCCCCTCCCCGGCCCCGCCGCCGGCGACGCCGAACCCTGGATCATCCGCACCCCCGATGGCCTCCTCTTCCTCTTCAACCAACCCGGCCGTCTCCTGCGCATCCGCCCCACACCAGATGCCCACCAACCCTTCGACCTCGAAGCCACCTTCTCCCGCAAAATCCCCAACGATCCTCCCACCCGAATCTGGCTCGACCCCGCCGGCCGAATCATCATCGCCTTCGCCGGCAACCAACTCGCCATCCTCTTCCCCCACGGCTTCATCCCCCCGGCCACCGACCGCATCATCCCCGCCGGCGAACAGGGAATGGCGGGAGACGATTAGGCGCGGATTCCGGGCTGGCGAATTACAATTTACCCCCATGAAACTCCTCCCTTCCCTCCACCTCCTCTTCCTCCTCCCCACTCTCACCCTCGCCCAACTCCCCCCTCCTCCCATCACCGCCGACTTCCCCATCTCCTTCTCCCCCACCTCCCCCAGCCTCCTCG
>DASYUA010000079.1:0-3569 GCA_036001665.1 Tepidisphaeraceae bacterium | reverse complement strand
TCGGCAGTTACACACTGAATGACGGGCAGGCGATGAGCATGCTACTCTCGACCCCCTCATTCGTGGAGTCGAATCTGTCCCAGGTTTTGGCCACGTGCCTCATCCGTCGTTCTTTCACGACTCGCGCAAATCTAAACATGCGCGTAAGGGGAGAACTTGGACCTCATTTTGACGACTTCCAGAGTCGACACGCGGAGATCGATATCACGCCGTATCGACGTTTGTGTGAATTGGCCCACGTGTACACATTTTTCATGGGACACTCGAAAAGTCCGCAGCAACAGCTCCCTCGATATGAGTTTTTCCACCACGCGGCTCTGGGCCCGCCGCAAGAGTTGGCGCAGGCGGTTTTGGGTGCTGTACAGAACTGTAGCCTAATGTCCGACTCAGATCACTCATTCATGGCGGAGCGGCCTGTTACCTACCTCATCCCTTCTGTGACACAACAGGCACACGAATTGTCGAAAAATGTCGGGAAACATATCGACTCCATGACTGGGCAATGGATTATGGCACGGTATCGCGAGTTCCTGTCGCAAATGAAAAGAAGCTAGATCCATGGAGATTGTTGCCGGTCTCAGTTTGAAAAATCTTGAACCGAGGGTTTGGGACGAGCAGTCACCTTATTATCTTCCCAACCTTCGGGCAGTCATGGTCTCTTATGGCGAATTTCATCAAATGCCTGCAAGACGTCGCCAGGCAAAAAAGCAAGGGTTGCACAAATATCTAAATGTTCCAAATCACGTTCGAGTTTTCCTCGACAATGGAGCATTCTACTTCTTGCGTCAGGGCAGTAAGACCGATCGGCGTGCCTACTGCGATTTTGTTCGTCGCGCTGCTCCAAATTGGTACCCCATTCCATTCGATTCAATCCCGACGCCGCAAATGACTCGTCGCCAGCAGCGGAAATGCTATTGCGACACCATGGCCGTGAACAGAGCCTACCACTACGACGGATACGTCCCTGTCATGCATGTGTCGCGCCTACTTGATAAATACATCGAGGCATTCCAAACGGGAAAGAGTCTAACCAAAAAGTCAGGGCTTGCACTCGGGGGGATGGTGCCAAATCTGCTGAGGAGTCCAAACGCGATTTCATATGCGGATGTGCTGGCAACTTTGAAAAAAGTACGCCAAGAATTCAGCGATAAGGAATTGCATGTCTTCGGAATTGGGGGCACCGCCACGCTTCATCTGGCCGCGCTGCTCGGAATGGACTCAGTGGATTCGAGTGGCTGGAGAAATAGAGCAGCGCGCGGCATCATTCAGTTGCCTGGCAGTGGTGATCGGATGATCGCGAAGTTCGGTAGCTGGCGCGGACGGGTGCCTTCACGTGAAGAGCGGAAAGTGCTGGAGAAGTGCCAATGCCCCGCCTGCGAGCAGGATGGTCTAGCCGGCTTAAAGAAAGATGGACTCGCGGGGTTTTGCAATCGCGCTACACACAATCTCTTCATTTTGCTCGAGGAAGCAAAATGGATAGATAACCATCTGCAAGACAAGACGTATAAGAGGGCCTACAAGAAGCGGCTGAACAATTCTGCCTACCTGCGCCTCATTGAAATGGCACTTGCGATCAGGGAAACGTGAGCACGCTGTTGCGAGTTCGGGGGTCACCGTTTTCGGCGGAGGGTGAGGAGGGTTGCGGCGAAGGAGAGGAGGGTGAGGGTGGCGGGTTCGGGGACGGCGGGGCCGAAGGCTAGGCCGACCATGTTGTGGGTGGGGGTGGTGTGGGGGCCGACGAGGGTGGTAGCGCCGGTGGTCAGGTCGAGCGTGAAGAGCTCGTTGGTGAAGGCGTTGACGGCGAAGGTGACATCGTCTTCGGGACGGGAGGCGATGTCGAAGATGGAGCCGGGGCCAACGGGGGCGATGAGGCCGCCGGAGCCGAGGGTGGTGTCGATGAGGATGAGCTGGTGAGAGCCATTGGAGACGCCGTAAAGCTTGCCGGCGTTGTTGAAGCCGAGGGCGAAGACGTCGGTGAAGCCGATGCCGGTGCCGATGAGGGTCGATGCGGCGGTGATGGGGTCGATGCGGAAGAGGCGATCGGGAGAGCCGTCGAAGGCCAGGGAGGTGTTGCCGTAAAGGGTGGAGGTCACATTGTCGAAGGCGAGGGAGACCATTTTGATGGGGGCACCAGAAGGGGCAGTGAACAGGCCGATGGGGGTGCCAGCGCCGGTGACGGGGTCGATCTTAAGGAGTGTGCTGGAGGTGATATCGGGGGACCAGATGCGGAAGGTGCCGAGGTGGGTGTCGGAGGCGAGATCGCCGGGGAAGGTGAAGGCCGCGCCAACGGGGCCGACGAGGGTTTCCGCGGCGGTGGATTGATTGAGCTTGTAGATGGTGCCGCCAGCGCCGACGGAATCGAGGGAATAGAGGTCGGAGGCGAGGGCGCGGGACGTGGTGGTGAGCAGAGCCAGCGCTAAAGCGGGGAGAATGAAACGACTGAGAATGTAACGGGGCATAATGGGTCCTTTTTGGGAATTGCGAGTCAGTCAGTTCTCTGTTTAGCGTTTTCGGCGGAGGGTGAGGAGGGTTGCGGCGAAGGCGAAGAGGGTGAAGGTGGCGGGTTCGGGGACGGGGCCGAAGGCGAGGCCGACCATGTTGTGGGTGGCGGTGTGGGGGCCGATGAGGCCGGTGCCGCCGGTGTTGAGGTCGAGTCTGTAGAGGCTATTGGTGCCGACGCCGGTGGTGCCGGAATCGACGATGAAGGCAGCGCCATCCTCGGGGCGGGTGGCGAGGTCGAAGACGGATTGGGGGGTGACGGGGCCGATTGCGCCGCCGGAGCCGAGGGTGGTGTCGATGAGGAGGAGCTGGTGGGCAGCGTTGGAGACGCCATAGAGCTTGCCGGCCTGGCTGAAGCCGAGGGCGAAGACGTCATTGAAGCCGATGTCGCCGATGGGGACGGATGCGCCGGTGCTGGGGTCGATGCGGAAGAGGCGGTCGGGGGAGCCGTTAAAGCTCAGGGCGGTGTTGCCGTACATGGTGGAGGTGACGGGGTCGAAGGCGAGGGAGACCATTTTGACCGCGCCGCCGGGGGTGGAGAATGGGCCGACGACGGAGCCAGCGCCGGTGGTGGGGTCGATTTTGATGAGGTTGTTGTTGGTGATGTCGGGGGACCAGATGCGGAAGGTGCCGAGGTGGGTATCGGAGGTGAGGTCGCCGGGGAAGGCGAAGGCCGGGCCGACGGGGCCGACGAGGGCCTCAGCGCCGGTGGTTTGGTTGAGGCGGTAGATGCTGGAGTTGCTGGTGATGGCCGAGTCGAGGGAATAGAGCTCGCTGGCGTTGGCGAGTTGGGTGATGGAGAGGGTGAGGACGACGAGCGTGAGAATGTAACGACTGAGAATGTAACGGGGCATAACGACTCCTTCCACAAAGAATGGCGGGCCAGATTGGCGCGCGGACTGGGCCGGCGTGTCTGGGGCATTTCTAAATTTCGAACAAAACCTGAGGAGGGATGGCCGCGAAAGATGCGCGACCAGCCGAGCCCTCGGCAGGAGGTAAATGGAATATATCTCATGTTTTGGGAGGGGCAAATTGATTGCAGGGATTTTGAGGAATAGGGAGGAGGGGGG
>DASYUA010000078.1:0-12406 GCA_036001665.1 Tepidisphaeraceae bacterium | reverse complement strand
GGCTGCGCCCCGTCAATCGGCAGGCCCGCCGTCCGGCTGTCAATCGCCGCCACCGAACTCGATGCAAAAGCCTTCAGCCATTTTCCCCCCATCGACTCCGACTCCACAATCTGCACCAAGAGCAACAGCCCAAAGAGCCCCAGATACACCCACGCCGTCCCCCCCAGCACCGTCCTCGAATACTTCGACAACCCACCCCTCATCCGCACCAGAGCCACCACTTCCATCAACACCGGCAATCCCAATCCTCCCAAAATTGCCAGGGGCAAAAGCACCAAATGGGTTTGCCAATTCGCCGCCGCCGGCACTGCCCCAAAATGCAGGCCGCTGTTCGCCAGCGCACTGGCGCTCAGCATGAACGAATGATTGACTCCATATCCGCTGGCGATCAGTGGAATACTGCCCGCCGCCATTAACACCAAAAATAGGACCACTGCCGAAACCGCGATCTCGCGATCGCCATATGGCATCCGCAATATTCTCACCACCGCCATACCGCCGATGATCATGGAAAACAGCGAACCAAAAACGGTGAGAATGAAAATCGTCCCCCGCGCTAGAGCCGGAAACTTGGCCAGCGGCATGCTCCCCCCAAAACCGGTCAGCGTCAGCGCATTGACCGCCGTAAACCTCCCCCGCACCCACGATATCTCCGCACCCGCCGGCCAACCCCACCGAATCAGCACATCGGCCAGCGGCAGTATCAATAAATAAATGCACCCGGCCCACACCAGAATCGAAATCACCCCCGACCGATCCAGAGCATTCAGCGGCAAGACCTCCAGCCGCCTCTCCTCCATCTCCGAAGTTCGACCCGCCTTCGCTGTGGCCACTGGCGCTCCGGTCATTTCCTGTAAACCGCATCCGGATCAAACGCCTTCTTAGCCACCGTCTTCCAATCCTTGCTTCCCGCATCATATTGCCGGAAAAAACAGCTCCGGTATCCCTCATGACAGGCCGCCACCACCTGCTCCACCTTAAAGAGCGCAACATCCTGATCGCAATCGGTGCGAAATTCCTTCACGTGCTGAAAGTGTCCGCTGCTCTCCCCCTTCAGCGCCAGTCTTCCCCGGCTTCGGCTGTATGTATGAATCTTCCCAGTGCTTAGTGTCTTCTCCAGCGCCTCCCGATTCATCCACGCCATCATCAGGATCTCGCCATTGACGACATCCTGCACGATCGCCGGAATCAGTCCGGCCGAATCGAATTTCAACTGATCAAGTTGCGCATCCATGTGATTGTTTTTCGGGGGTATACCGGCAATTGTCAAATCGCGCCTGCTTGACAGGAGTGCCTGCGGCCTCAAAATCCACGCCGAACCTATTGTAGGGTGGGTAATACCCACGTTTTTCCCTGGAATCATCTATGCCCAAAAAAACCATCGCCGATATCGACGTTACATCCAAACGCGTCCTCATGCGTGTCGACTTCAATGTCCCCATCGAATCCGGCCGGATCACCGATGAGCGCCGGATCGCCCAGGCCCTTCCCACCATTCGCAACGTCATCGACCGCGGCGGCCGGCTGGTCCTCATGTCGCACCTCGGGCGGCCCAAAGGCGGCCCTGAACCCAAATACTCCCTCAAACCCGTCTCTGAGCGCCTTGGCCAACTGCTGGGCAAACCGATCAAATTCGCCGACGACTGTATTGGCCTGGCCGCCGAACAATCCACCAATTCTTTGAAAGATGGCGAGATCCTGCTCCTGGAAAACCTGCGCTTTCACAAGGAAGAAGAAAAGAACGATCCCAACTTTGCCAAATCCCTGGCCAAACTTGGCGATGTCTACTGCAACGACGCCTTCGGCACCGCCCACCGCGAGCACGCCAGCACCTTCGGCGTCCCCCAGGCCATGCAGGGCAAACCGCGCGTCATCGGATTCCTGATCCAGAAAGAGCTCAAATTCCTCGGCGAGGCCATCAGCAAACCCACCCGCCCCTTCGTCGCCATCCTCGGCGGCGCAAAAGTCTCCGACAAGATTAACGTCATCGAGCAGCTCCTCACCAAGTGCGACACCCTGCTGATCGGCGGCGCGATGGCCTACACCTTCTTCCTCGCCCAGGGCAAGGAAGTCGGCAAGAGCCTCGTCGAGCGCGACAAGGTCGATCTGGCCAAAAATCTGCTCTCCAAAGCCGCCGGCAAAATCAAGCTCCCCATCGACAACGTCATCAGCGATCGCATGGAGGATGATGCTCAGACCCAAGTCGTCGAAGGCAACATCCCCCCCAACATGGAAGGCTTCGACATCGGCCCCAAAACCATCGCCGCCTACCGCGGCCAGGTCACGGGCGCCAAAACGATCATCTGGAACGGCCCGATGGGCGTCTTCGAGAAAAAGCCCTTCGCGGCCGGAACAAAGGCCATTGCGGAGGCGTGCGTCGAAGCCACCAAAAAAGGCGCCACCACCATCATCGGCGGCGGCGACAGCGCGGCCGCTATCGAACAAATGGGCATGGCCGATCAGGTCTCCCACGTCTCCACCGGCGGCGGCGCCTCGCTTGAATTCCTCGAAAAAAGGCATTTCAGCACAATTGATATTCTCGACGATGCTGGCTCGGTATAATCAGATCATGGCGGCTGCATCTGAGAATCTTCTCTGGAACCGTGTTCTTACACCTGATGTAGAAACAGTCTCTCCCGCGGCTGCTCGAGCTTTACTTGCCATAAAAATAAAGAAGCCCGATATTGCTCGATTTAACGAGCTTTCGGGCCTGGCCAAAAGAGGGGCGCTGACAGAAGCGCAGCGTGAGGAACTCGAAGGATTCCTCCGCGTAGGGGACTTTATTAGTCTGCTTCACGCCAAAGCACGCGTCGCCCTTAAACGCGCGGGCGAGTCTAAGCCTCGCCGAAAAAGCGCATGACCACACTCCGCTCCCGCGTTCGAAAACGAGCCCGGGATCGCTGCGAATATTGCCTCATTCCTCTCCGACATGATGCTCTCCCTGCACAGCTAGACCACGTCATCGCAACCCAGCATGGCGGTCAAACTCGCTATGACAATCTCGCTCTTGCCTGCGGTCACTGAAACGCACACAAAGGCCCTAACGTGGCTGGTATAGACCCCATCGCCAAGTCTTTAGTTCCTCTATTCAATCCGCGCCAAAACCGCTGGGCACACCATTTCCGCTACGAGCATGCCCGCTTGATTGGCCTTACTGCCTGCGGCCGCGCAACGGTCAACGTGCTGGCGATAAACTATCCCAGTCGAGTCAAGCTTCGCGAGGAACTGCTGGAGGCAGATTTGTACTGGGATTGAACTCACCTTCCCTTAAAACTCACCACCGGCCGCAAAACCTTCCTCACCTTCACCAACTCCCGCTGTGCCCGCAGCACCGCCCGAATATCCTTATATGCCGCGGGCGCTTCGTCCCGCAGTTGCCGCGCGGCCCGATAGTCGTACCACACTCCCTCCATCTGCCGTACGAACGCATGGCCGCTCACGCTCTTGCGCGCCATTTCGCGGCTCATCTTCCTGCCCGCGCCATGAGCGCTCGATTTCAGCGATTCCACGCACCCTGTCCCCTCGACGTGAAAACTCTCCGTCCCCATCGACCCCGGCAACACTCCCGCCGCACCTCGTGCCGCCGGCATCGCGCCTTTCCGATGCACCCAAAGCTCCCGCCCAAAATGCACCTCCCGCACGACATGATTATGATCCACCGCAATCAGCGTCGCCCAATCCACGCCACATCCCATTACCTCCTCCGCCACTCTCTCCACGGCCAGAGCCATCGCCCGACGATTGGCGTCCGCATATCTCCGGGCCCACTGCATATCCGCCGCGTATGCCCGCCCTTCCGCTTTCTCAAAATCCACAACTCGCAACCCCGAGCCCACTGCCACCGCCCGCGTCATATGATGGTCCCAGATCACCTGGCCCATCCCTCGCGATCCGCTGTGAATCATCAGCCACAATCGCCCTTCCTCATCCCGTTGCAATTCAACGAAATGATTCCCCCCACCCAGAGTCCCCAGTTGCAACCGCCCCTCATCGCGTGCCGCCGCGATAAGCGCTGGATGACTCAGCGCACCCGCTTCCAGCTCTTCGGGCCAGCGCGCGGCACTGCTGCGATGCCGCCTCCTCGTTGGCACTGTCCTCCCCAGCTCCTTCAGCATTCGCCCGGCCAGCGCACCATCCTCCAGCCGCTCCGCACGCGTCTCCAGCGCCACCGCCAGCATTCCACACCCGATGTCCCCACCCACCGCCTGCGGATACAGCAACCGCTCGCTCGCCATCACCGTCCCCACGGTGACCTCCTTCGCCAGATGCACATCCGGCATGATCGCCACATGCTTCACATCCGGCGCACGGCGCAGCCGCTCCACCACTCCGCTCACTTCCTGTTCCATCGGCTCTATCAGCCACGTATTCAGAGTCGCAATCTCCTGATTACTCATGACCCACCTCCAACGGCCCCACCGGCACAAACGCCAGCTCCGGCGCACGCTTACGCGTGATCGCTGCCGCCATCTCCGCGCGCAGTCTGGGCGCAACCCGCTCCAGCCGCTCCAAAACCTCCACAACCGGCGCTTCCGCGGGTACCGTCACGAACACCAGCAGTTGTGACGAGCCTTCGACAGGCCGCACATCCGCCACATAAATCTCCCGCAACACCTCATCCCCTGCCTCTCCGCCCAAAGCCAGCGAAATCACCCGCTGCACCTGCCGGCACAGTTGCAGCGCCTTGTAATCTCGCTTGCGATTCGACCTCGTTTCCGACTTCCCGGCCAGCGCATCCGCGAAGGCCGGATCCACAAACGGCGGAACGCTTCCGCCCCGACGATGCTTCCAACTTCTCATAACGATGCTCCCGCAGCGCTGCCGCCCGCGCGCACGGCAGAACCGCGCGCACAAAACCGGCAGGCGCAAACCAACTTCATTCAAAATGGAACGATTGAGACCCCCAACGGCCGCAAATCAACTAAGCGGCAATCGGCAGGCCCAACAACGCGGGATGTCGTTCAATCAGTCGCATGCTTCACCTCGCTTGCAGTAGCAAACCGTAGTATACCCCAGAACCATCGGCGATTCCAGATTCTTCCATTCACTTCGTCTCGGCCGGGATTCTTGTTCTAATACCGCGATGCCAGCGAACCCCTTCACATCCCCCCCTCCTCTCATTGCCCCCTCCATCCTCTCGGCCGACTTTTCCAATCTCCAATCTGAAATTGACGACGTCCTCTCGGCCGGCGGTGACTATCTCCACCTCGACGTCATGGACGGCCATTTCGTCCCCAACATCTCCTTCGGCCCGCCTGTCATCAAGGGCATCCGCAAAGCCACGCAGGTCTATCTCGACGCCCACCTGATGATCACCGACCCGATGCGCTACGCCGAGCCCATCGTCAAAGCCGGCGCCAACAACATCACCTTCCACATCGAAGTCGCCCCCGACCCGATTGCGGTGGCAAAGCAAATCCGCGAACTCGGCTGCCACGTTGGCATCACCCTCAATCCCGCCACACCAGTCGAATCCATCTATCCCGCCCTCGACCATGTCGATCTCATCCTGATCATGTCCGTCGTCCCCGGTTTCTCCGGCCAGAAGTTCATGCCAGAGGTTCTCCCCAAGGTCCGCGAGATCAAGAAGCGCATCAAACCCCACCAACGAATCGAAATCGACGGCGGCATCAACCCCGACACCATCAAACAGGCCCGCGACGCCGGCGCAGACCTCTTCGTGGTCGCCAGCGCTATTTTCGACCAAAGCGACCGCAAAGCAGCTATCGCCGCCCTGCGGCAAAATCTGTAACCGCTCTCGCGTCCTTCCATCTACGCGCTCCTCGCGTGATAATGTGTCCCAATGGCCCCGCCTCCCAATCAGCCGCCCGAACCCCCCAAGCTCCACAAGGAAGGCGTCCCCGAAGGCCTCTGGATGCGCTGTCCCGATTGTGGCGATATGCTCTTCCGCAAGGTCGTCGAGGAATCGCTCCACGTCTGCCCCAACTGCCAGTATCACTTCCGCATCAGCGCGGCCATCCGCATCGAGCAGCTTGTCGATCCCGGCAGCTTCGAAGAACTCTTCACCGACATTACTCCCATCGATCCCCTCGGCTTCGTCGATAAAAAGACCTACGCCCAGCGCCTCAAGGATGAGCAGGAAAAATCGGGCAACCCCGACGCCGTCATCTGCGGCAAAGCGTTCATCAAAGGCCGCCCCATCTTCATGGCGGTCATGGACCCAACGTTCATGATGGGCTCCATGGGCTCGGTCGTCGGCGAAAAAATCACCCGCACCATCGAATCGGCATCCGAGCACAAGCTTCCCCTGCTGATCGTCAGTTGCTCCGGCGGGGCGCGCATGCAGGAATCCACGCTGTCGCTCATGCAGATGGCCAAAACCAGCGCTGCCCTCGCCCGGCTCGACGAGGCCGGCCTGCTCTATATCAGCCTTCTGGCCGATCCCACCACCGGTGGCGTCACCGCCTCATTCGCCATGCTCGGCGACTTCATCATCGCCGAGCCCAAAGCGCTCATCGGCTTTGCCGGCCCGCGCACCATCTGGAACACCATCAAGGTCGAACTCCCCGAAGGCTTTCAGCGCAGCGAATTTCTTCAGGAGCACGGCTTCATTGACTTTGTCGTCCACCGCAAGGATCTCCGCAGCGAAATCGCGCGCCTGGTGGACTTTTGTGGAAAGGCATCCAGCTCACGGACGGGCTAATCATGTCACAGATCACGCGTCACGAGGAAATCCGCACCCGAACCGAGCGCCCCGTCACCAGCCGCGAGCCGACCACGCTGGAATACGCGCCACCGCGCCCATCGGCCCGCCGCGGGCGATTTCTGCGTGCGAGCGTGGCCGTCGCCCTCATTGTCTGCGGCACATTTCTGGCCATCACGCCCTGGTGGGCCGCAAGCATCGCCCTCGGCCGGGAACAACCCGTCGGCATCTTCGTCAACTATTTCTCGTCGGACTTCAAGTGGATCTGCATTGTGCTCGGCGCCATCATGATTCTGGCCGGCACCTTTGGCTCCGCCCCCCATTCGGAGGAGTAGGGTTCACCTCAGCGGACAGTTCCTATTTGTCGATCAATTTCCCCGCCGCCTCCCCAAAATAGGTGATGATCAAATCTGCCCCCACCCTCTTGATTGCCGTCAACGATTCCAGAATCACCCGATCCCTCTCGATCCACCCATTCCGCGCTGCCGCCTCAATCATCGAGTATTCCCCGCTCACCTGATAAGCCACCACCGGCACATGCACGCTCTTGCGCACCGCCGTGATCACATCGAGATACGGACCGGCCGGTTTCACCATCACCATGTCGGCCCCTTGCTGCACATCCAGCTCCGCTTCGCGTATGGCTTCATCGACGCCACGCGCTGGGTCCATCTGATAGGACCGCCGATCCCCGAACGCCGGCGCTGAATCGGCCGCATCTCGAAATGGGCCATAAAACGCCGAGGCATACTTCACCGCATACGACAGAATCCCCACATCCAGCAATCCCGCCCCATCCAATCCACTCCGCAGCGCGCCAACCGCCCCATCCATCATCCCGCTGGGCGCAACCACCGCCGCGCCGGCCCTGGCATGATTGATCGCCTGCCTTACCAGCTGTTCCACTGTCTCATCATTCTTTACCGTCCCCTTATCCTCACTCAGTGGCCCACAGTGACCGTGATCGGTGTATTCGCAGAAGCACAAATCGGTCATACCGACCATCGGGATCCTCGCCGCCGCGCGCAGCAGCCGGCAGACGACATTGTTCTCATCCAGCGCGGCGCTCCCCATCGCATCCTTGGCCTTGCGATCGATCACGCCGAAAACCAGATAAGATTTGAATTCCTCGTCCGCCCGGGCCGTCAGCCATTGGACCGCCACATCGATAGACATCTGAAAAATCCCCGGCATGGATGAGACTTCGCGTTTCTGCCCCATCCCCTCGCAGACGAAGAGCGGCAGTATCAGCTCGCTGCGATGCAGCCGCACCTGCTGGAGCATCTCCCTCATTTGCGGCCGCAACCGCAGACGACGGGGACGAATGGGAAGGTCCTGAGACATCTTCGACTCATTATAGGTAAAGCGGCCGCCGAAATAGAGTGGCGGGGGGATTACGTGGACGCCTCGTCGTCATTCTTGAAGCGTTTGCCCATGCTCAAGACGGGATCGATGGAGTAGCCGACGCGC
Source organism: Tepidisphaeraceae bacterium (assembly GCA_036001665.1). Taxonomy (GTDB): domain Bacteria; phylum Planctomycetota; class Phycisphaerae; order Tepidisphaerales; family Tepidisphaeraceae; genus JBGPEF01. Next base: position 4,272 of record DASYUA010000078.1, on the reverse strand, counting down.
TGATAAAACTCGATCACCTGCTGGTTGGTGTCGCGGACTTGCAGGTTAATTTTGCGGCAGCCCATGCCGCGCAGCAGGCGCTCGGCGTCGGTGATGATTTGCCGGGCGTGGCCGCGGCGCTGGTGGGCGGGATCGACGGCGACGAGGTAGAGCCAGCCGCGATGGCCGTCATAGCCGGCCATGACGCTGGCGATGATTTGATTTTCGATCAGGCCGACGAGAAACAGGCCGTCGTTTTGCTTTACTTTGTGCTGAATGTCCTGGTGAGGGTCGTTCCAGGGACGAAGCAGATCGCAGCGACGCCAGAGTTCGATCACGGCGGGTTCATCGGGCGGCTCGAAGGTACGAATGTGCATCATGACAGGGTGGAATTATGCACGTTTTCTAAAGCGCTGCGAGCACTTCCTGGGCTGCGCGCTGGCCGCTGGCGAGTGCGCCGGCGACCGTGCTGGCCTGGCCGGAGGTGTCGGTGGCTTCGCCGGCGAAGAAGAGGGTTTTGTCGATGGGTTTGGCCAATTTCGCGCGGGCACTTGCAGCGCCGACGGTGACATAGCTGTAAGCACCCCGAGCGAACGGGTCGGAGAGCCAGTCGTGGACGTGGATTTTTTCGAGCATCGAGGCGAGGCGGGACCTGGGCTGATTGAGAAGGGTGCTGAGGGAAGTGAGGGCGGCGTCGATGAGTTTTTGTCGACCGAGGCCCGCCAGGGCGCGGGCTTTGGGGCCACCGGCCCAGGCCGTCAGCACCGGCAGGCGCAGGGGGAGGGAGGTCCACCAGGTTGGGAAGGGAAGATCGAAGCCGTGGAGGAAGGCGGCTTTCTGGAGCCCTTGTTTCGCGTGGACCGCGCGGGCGATGGAAGGGTCTTCCCAGAATGCGTGGCGGAATTTGAGGACGGCTTTGACGACGGGGCCTGAGCCAAGGTCGAGGGCGCTTTGGCGTTTGGCCGCGATATCGGGCGTAAAGCGGATGGAGCCGGCGGTTTCGGGGGAAAGTTGCATGATGCCGATGGGGAGGGTCAGGATGAGACGCTTGGCGCGGAAGGTGGAGCGGCGCGGGCCGCGGCCGCAGTTGATCTCCACCTTAGATTTCTTCCAGCAGATCTCCGAAACGATTGCGTTGAGGCGGATGGCAATGTGTTTTGAATTGAGCGAGCCATGCAGGCGATCGATCAACGTGCCCTGGCCGCCGAGCAGGCGGAATTGAGTTTCCTCTTCGATGTCGCCGATGCCCTGCCATTCCTGGGCCACCGATTTGGCGCTGACACGCTGTGGATCGGCCGCGTCGAAGCCCTGGACGAAGTGCACCGCAAGGGCGCGGGCATTGGCGTATTTTGGGCCGCGCCGATGCGTGCGGAGAAATTGCGCGAAACTGAGATCGGGACGGCGGCCGGTGGGCAGGCCATTCATGACCTGCCCCAACTCGCCGGAGAAGTCGGACAGATGCTCGAGGCGCTGGCCGCGGCGGTGATAATGATCGAAGGGAACGTCGTAGGCGGTGAGATTCTCTTGATGAACCAGGTCCCACGTTGCATCCGGCTTGCCGTGGATGAATTCCGCGCCAAGATCGACGGGAATCGGGAAGGCGGGATCCTTGACGGTCAGGATTCGACCGCCGATGCGGCCGCGGGCTTCGAGAATGAGGGTGGGGACCTGGTTGTCGGAAAGGATTTTGGCGGCAGCGAGACCTGCCGCTCCTGCGCCAACGATGATGACGGCTGGCCGTTTCAAGCAGAGCTCTCGAAATCATTTCTTATCGAATCTGGCCAGCTCCTGCCGCATCCAACTCGGCCGGTTCGTCGTCACCGACTGCGCCCCCCAGTCCAGATATTGCCTGGCCACGGCCGGATCATCCACCGTCCACACGTGAAGCTCCAGCCCAGCGCTGCGAATCTTCTCGCACGCCGCCTTGTCGAGCGGCTCCTCGGCCTTCAGATCCAGTCCGTCAGCGCCGATGCGCTTCGCCGTTGCGATCCACTCAGCGACATTCGGCTTTGACAGGAACTGCCCCTGCTTGTCTTTCTTGTGATTCGCGAGCAAGTAATGCTTGTAGTCTGGCAATGCGCGTTTGGAGGCCGCCAGCGCATCGGCGTGGAAGCTGATCACCACGATCTGGTCGGACCTCTTGGCGGAGGCTTTCACGATCTCGATGAAGGCCGGCACGACGTCGATGCCGCTCTTGATCTCCGTGAAACAACACGTCTCCGGCGGCATCGCATCGTACAACGCCTTGAGCGTGGGGCAGACCTGGCCCGTCCACTGGGGCCCCTTCCAGGCGCCGACATCGACCTTCTGAATTTCTGACAGTGTCGCATCCTTGATGACCAGCTTTGTCTTTTGTCCGCTCGTGCGATAGGTGTCGAGGTCGTGGCAGATCACCACGTGCCCATCTTTGGTCAGTTGGATGTCCGTTTCGATAACCTTCTCCCCATTCTTCCACGCCAGCGCGAACGCCGCCATCGTGTTCTCGGGCGCGAGGTACGATTCCCCCCGATGCCCCGGCAAGCGGGCCTTCGCATACTCTGCCCCAACCGGATGACTGCATCCCAACAGCATTCCCAACGACAGCGCGGCAACCATCTTGATCATATTCTGAAGCATCTCCGCGTCACGCAGCTTGTGCAAGCGTGCGGTCGCCCCACTCACTTGAGCTGTACCTCGTTCCAGAAATAAGAAAATTCTTCGATGCTTTCTCGAAGGGGATTCCTGTTCGCTAAATCGGGGCGACAGGACACCGTTAGAACTTTTTCTCGCCGGCGTCCAGAGTTGGAACGCCGGGATGCGGCGAATTCTCTCTGGGCATTCGGATGGCGTGGCTCAATCATAACCATTTGCAATAACCGCTTTTCCGAACAGACATCGGCCCATCGACTGGTGCACCGACACATCCGCTTCGCGGTGTGTCATGCGGGGATACTTGATGGACCCGCGCGCCCATAGACGACAAAAGCCTACTTCGGAATTGACGCGTAAGTGTTTTCTTACGTATAGTGGCTGCATGGTGGTGATTCCCAATCGCGAGCCTGACGTCTTCGCAGCAATCAGCCATCCTGCACGGCGCCGGATGCTCGACCTCCTCATCGAGACCGCCCGCTCCGTCAACGCGCTTGCGGGACATTTCCAGATGAGCCGGCCGGCCGTCTCGCAGCACCTCCGCGTCCTGCTCAATGCCGGCCTCGTGACCGAGCAGCGGCACGGTCGAGAACGCCGCTATCGCCTCGTCCCTGCGCAGCTTCGGCCCGTACGGGACTGGATGGCGTACTATGAGCGGTTCTGGGATGAACACCTGGAGCGACTTGAGAAACATCTAACAAAAAGGGACGAATGATGACTGAGAGCAAGGCGAAGCCGAAGGCCAAGCGCACGTCGCGCGCAAGCAAGCCACGCAAGTCGGCCACCAAGTCCAAGTCCCCGCCGAAGGCGGGCGCCAAGGCCAAGCCAGGTGCAAGTGAGGCCAAGCCGTTGAAACTCCTTGCAGGCGTCAATCCGCAAATCGCGAAAGCCGACGGCGACGCGCCCGTCCTGGCGGGTATGAGGAGCCGTGAGCGAGCGACCGGGAAACCCGCTTCCCGGCTCATCGACCAGCGGATCCGCGACCTGGGGGGATGGCGCGGCCAGACCCTGGCCCGCATGCGGGCGCTGATCCTGGAAGCCGACCCCGAGATGACCGAGGAGTGGAAGTGGATGGGCACTCCGGTCTGGTCGCATCACGGGATTGTCTGCACCGGGGAGGCGTACACCAAGGTCGTGAAGCTCACCTTCGCCCGCGGGGCCAGGATCCCAGACCCTTCGCGCCTCTTCAATTCCAGCTTGGAAGGCAACACGCGAAGGGCGATCGACATCCACCAAGGGGAGAAGGTCGATGCGGGCGCGTTCAAGGCGCTCGTGAAGTCCGCGGTGGCCCACAATGGCCCGCCGGCGAAGAAGGCCAAGCCAGGTGCGAGTGAGGCCAAACCGATCAAGGTGCGAAAAAGCGAGAAGGTCGTCCTACTCTCGGGCGGCAACCCGCAGATCGCGAAGGCGGACGGCGACGCCCCGGTGCAGGCGTACATCGCCGCGATGCCGGGCTGGAAGCGCGACCTCGGGAAGCGCCTCGACGCGCTCATCGTGCGGAACGTGCCCAACGTGCGCAAGGCCGTGAAGTGGAACTCGCCATTTTACGGCATCGAGGGCCAGGGCTGGTTCCTGTCGTTCCATGTCTTCACCCACTACGTCAAGGTGACCTTCTTCCGCGGCACGTCGCTGCGACCGGTCCCGCCCGGTGCCAGCAAGGGCAAG
>DASYUA010000077.1:0-5308 GCA_036001665.1 Tepidisphaeraceae bacterium | reverse complement strand
ATGTAGGGGCGGGGTTTCCCCGCCCTCCTCTCGATCCCTCAGCATCCGACGTCACCGCGGCCGCCCGCCGCCCTGCATCCACCACTCCATCGACACGCCCCTCCCAAACCACCCCCTTCTTCGTCAACGTCCAATGGCGCGAAGCCGCCGCCGGCGGCCGCGAAGGCCTCGGCATGGGCGGCCTCGTCTTCCAGGGCACCAAAGCGACCATGCCCATCTCCCGCCTCGGCTACGAAATCATTCCCGACCCCAAAATAAATCCCATCAACACCGTCTCCGCCATCCTCGGCGGCCACCCCATTGGCGGCCCCCAACCCATCGATGAACCCAAAGACCAACTCTGGACGACGCCTCAACAAGACAAATCCGGCAACGCCCTCGAAGCCTACAAACTCCACGCCCGAAACTTCCTCGACTGCATCAAATCCCGAAACCAACCCAACTCCGACCTCGAATCCGGCCACCAAATCGCCACCGCCTGCCACCTAAGCAACATCTCCATGCGCGTAGGCCGAAAACTAAACTGGGACCCCCAGAAAGAACAAATCCAAAACGACCCCGAAGCCTCCGCCATGCTCACCCGACCCTTCCGCGATCCGTGGGACAAAGAACTCAAGGCGCTCCTCTAACGAGACACCGCGACGCTGCGCGCTTAGAACGGGTGTGGTCCCCATTGACAAATTCCCAACCTATGAGCATTTTGCTCGCAACGAATGCCAAACAGCGCCACACCAACGCTGAATGAGCTTGCCAAACGGCTACTGGCCTACGAGGCCGGGGCGGGCAGGCGCGCCGGCGCAAACTCATCGGCGGCATTTCGTGCTTGTGAGAAGCTTCGCCAACCTCTGGGCCAGCTCCTGGGAATTGCCGGTTTTCGTGCGCTGTTTTCTCGTGCCCTGGCACTGGCCAGCGACGGCGTTCCCTGGCTGCGGGCGCTGCATATCAAAGCCGACGGATGTCTGGAAGGTCTGAGCGAACTGGAAGCCCAGTTGGAGGAGGATGGGATCGCGGCCGGCGAACTCGTTCTCGTGGCCCGGTTGCTGGAACTGCTGGTTACCTTCATCGGCCCGGCATTGACACTGCGCTTCATCCAGGATGCCTGGCCCAAGGGGAGCTTCGATGATCTCGATTTTGACAAAGGACAAGGGCCATGAAGAAGCGAACGAAAACGCGGGCGCGCAAGCCGTCCAAAAAATCCACGCGCCCGCACCCGAAGGTGAAAATCCGCCAACTGCCCACCGGCGTACGCGGTCTCGATGAAATCATGGGCGGCGGATTGCCCGAGTTCTCCTTCAATATCATCGCCGGCGCGCCCGGCACCGGCAAGACCACCCTGGCGCATCAAATCATCTTCGCCAATGCGACCCCGCAGAAACCTGCGCTTTATTTCACCATCCTCGGCGAACCGGCCCTGAAAATGTTGCGCTACCAGCAACAATATTCCTTCTTCGACCCGGCCAAGCTGAACAAGGCGATCCGCTTTATCAACCTCAGCGACGCGGTGCTGGAGAAGGACCTGAGCGGCGTGCTGGAGACAATTACCAGGGAAGTGGAGGCGTCCAATCCCAGCATGGTGGTGGTGGACTCCTTCCGGACCGTGCTGCGGAAAGCGCCGGGCGGGACAAGCGAGATGGAATTGCAAAGCCTGGTCCAGCGCCTGGCACTGCAATTGACGGCTTGGCAGGCCACCACGTTTCTGATCGGCGAGTACTCCGACGTAGAGGCGCGCGACAATCCGGTGTTTACCGTGGCCGACGGCATTTTATGGCTGACTCAGAATTCGGAGCGGAATTCCGTGGTGCGGAAGCTGCAGATTATAAAGTTGCGCGGCCAGGACTCGGTGCCGGGCCTGCACACCATTCGCATTGGCGATGGCGGGCTGCAAGCCTTCTCACGCACGATGGGCTTGGGCAGTAAAAGGGTTGCGCCCGACAAACGGCGCTGTCTTTCCATCGGTGTTCCCGAGCTGGATAAGATGCTCGGTGGGGGAATTCTCGAAGGCGATAGCGTGCTGGTGGCCGGACCTTCGGGAACGGGAAAATCAGCGCTGGCCACGCAGTTTCTCGCCGAAGGCCTGCGCCGCGGGGAACCGGGAATCGCGGCCATTTTCGAAGAGCGCCCGCAAGGCTATGCAGCGCGGGCCCGCGATTTAGGCCTGGACCTGGAGACGCCGCAAAAACGCGGATTGCTGGAAATGCTCTACCTGCGTCCGCTGGACCTCTCGGTCGATGAAGCGATGCAGGCGACCCTCGACGCGGTGGAGAGGCTCAACGCCAAGCGGCTGGTCATCGATTCACTGGTGGGCTTTGAAATGGCGCTAGCGCCCGGCTTCCGGGAGGACTTTCGCGAGTCGCTCTACCGCATGATTGCGGCGTTGACCGGGGCCGGAGTGACCATTCTCACCACGGTTGAGATCCAGGACATATTTACCTCCTTCGAGCTTAGCCACTACACCATTTCGTTCCTCACCGATGACATTATTCGCATGCGCTACGTGGAGATCGATGGACAGCTTCGCAAGGTGATGGTCGTGATCAAGAGGCGCGGCGGCAATCACAGCAAGGACATCCGCGAATATGTCATCACCGACAAAGGAGTGATCGTCATTGACCCGCGCCGCACGGACTATGCGCGACTGATCACCGGGATACCCGAGCGCATGGGCCAGATCGAAGAGCCAGCGCCGGAGCCGAAGGCCAAAAACTAAAGGGGATCTTAAAACTGTGGAACTGGACGAGGATGGTGTCACTCAACCCGGGAGAGGATACAATCCTGTTGGGGAACCCATGGATTCGGAACTGACCCCAGGCAAAACCGACCCGAAGCCCGGACCGCGGAGTGCATCAGCGCCGATTATAGCGCGCGCTCCCCTGCCCATAGTCGAGGTTCAGGGCAGCGCGCACCTTGTGTCCTTTGTGAATCCCGCCTTTTGCAGGCTGGTGGGGAAAACCAGCGAGGAACTATCGGGAATGCCCTTCGACAAGATCGTGCCTGGGGGGGATGAGTGCATCCCGATTCTGGACGGTGTTTACCATACCGGAAAAGCCGCGGCTCACGCCAGGGAGGATGACTCGCAAGGCGATCCCGCATACTGGTTGTATGCGATGTGGCCGGCGCTGGATGCCCACGAACGTCCGGTGGGGGTGATCATCCAGTTGACCAGGGCCGAGAATTTTCGCCATAACGCCACCGCCATAAACGAGGCGTTGCTGATCGCTGGGCTGCGCCAGCATGAACTCACCGAAGCGGCGGAGAAGTTGAACACCCAACTGCAGGCAGAAATCATCGAGCGCAACAATTCGGAAGCGGCGTTGCGCGTAAGCGAACGGGAGACGAAACGTGCGCGCGATTATGCCGAAGCAACGCTCCGCACCACGCCAATTCCACTTCTCGTCCTGGAAGACGATTTGCGGGTCAAAACGTGCAATGAAGCCTTCTACAAAAATTTCAAAGTCAATCCGGCCCAGACCGAAGGCAGATTTGTCTATGAGATCGGCAACGGCCAATGGAACATTCCCAGGCTGCACGAATTGCTGGAAGACATTCTGCCTCACCGGAGTTGGTTCGAGGGCTTCGAGGTCATCCACGAGTTTGAAAGCATTGGACGCCGCACCATGTTGCTCAACGCCCGGCGCATGGAAAACGAAGCAGGCCAGCCGTCGCGGGTTGTGCTCGTCATCGAAGACATCACCGAGCGCAAGGCGGTCGATGAAGCGCTGCGGCGGGCATTGGAGCGGGAGAAGCTTGCTCGCGACGATGCCGACACCGCCAATCGCTCCAAAGACCTGTTCCTGGCCACGCTTTCCCACGAGATGCGCACACCGCTTAACGCCGTGATGGGGTGGGTGAGTCTTCTGCGCCGGGGGGCGTTCAATCCGGATGAAGTCCGTGAAGGATTGGAAGTCATCGAGCGCAGCACCAGGGCGCAGGCGCAGCTCATCGAAGATGTGCTGGATGTTTCCAGGATTATCGCCGGCAAGCTTCAACTCGACATCCGCCCCGCCGACCTGGTCTCGATCATCAACGCGGCCGTTGACCTGGTGCGGCAGGCGGCCCAGGCCAGTGAGGTGCGGCTGAAGATGGAGCTCGATCCTTCGGCCGCTCAGGTTCCCTGCGACCCAGCGCGGATGCAGCAGGTGCTGCTCAACCTTCTCTCCAACTCCATCAAATTCAGCAGGAAGGGGGGCTTTGTAAGGGTAACGCTCAGCCGCGATGGCGCGGGCTCGCGCGCCCGCATCACCGTCGAGGATGATGGCAGAGGCATTAATCTCGACTTCCTCCCCCGTGTATTTGACCGCTTTCGGCAAGAGGGAAGCGGCACCACACGAAACTACAGCGGCCTGGGGCTGGGCCTTTCCATCGTCAAAACGCTGGTGGAACTCCACGGCGGCAGCGTGGAGGCCAGAAGCGAAGGCGAGGGTCGCGGGGCGACCTTCATCATCTCATTGCCCATTGAGCCGGTCATCGTTTTCCAAAGCCCCCAGGACCCAGTCGCGGCGGGCGCGGCGACGGTGTTCGCCGACCCCTCCTCGATCAACCTCGATGGGGTGCGCATCTTGATTGTCGATGACCAACCCGATGCGCGAGATCTTCTGGCCAGGGTGCTGGAAGGTTTTGGCGCCCGCGCCAGCACCGCCGGCTCGGTCGCCGAAGCGCTGGCCGTCCTTCCGAGCATCCGCCCACAGGTGCTGATCAGCGACATCGCCATGCCGATCGAGAACGGATTCGACCTGATCCGCCAGGTGCGTGCCCTGGGGTACAGCGCTACGGACCTTCCCGCCGTGGCGTTGACAGCCTACGTGCAACCGGAGGACCGGCTCAACGCGACGATGGCTGGATTCCAGGTCCACGTGCCAAAACCGGTGGACCCATATAATCTGATTGCGGTCATCGCCCGCCTCGCGGCCGGCGCCGATGTTACCTCTCCTGCCTAGAGCTACGCCCAAGTGCAGCGATGGCGAAGCAAGCAGAAAGGGGGCCATTTACTCGCGCTCATTGGGGCATAACACCGGAACGCAGCGTCCCTACTCCTCCTCCCTCTTCCACCCCCTCCAATCCCACTCCCCCTTCCCCCCCTTAAACACCAGCACCTCATCATCCAACTCCAAAATCCTCACCTCCAGCGTCTTCCCCAAATACTTAAATTCCGGCCACCCCGGATCCTTCTTCTTAAAATCCGACGTCTCAAACGTCAGCAAAAGCGAAGGCGGCAACTTACCCCACCTCACCTCCCACCGACCCGTCAACGTGCACCCCGCCGGCGTATACGAATCACACACAAAACTCCCATCTGCCTTAAACTTAAAAT
>DASYUA010000076.1:0-6651 GCA_036001665.1 Tepidisphaeraceae bacterium | reverse complement strand
GAGCGATCTTCTCCCAGCCTCCGTGCTGGTTCTTGAAATACCAAAGCTCAACTCGCCAGATGATCTCGCCGCCTTTGTCGCTGTAGAAGGCGGTATCGCGGATCAACTCGGCCAGGACGGTGGCCCGCTCGTGATTGCCGGAGATGAGGAGCAGCTTGCGCTTGTTCTCAAATCCCTTGATCCCATCGAACAGATCCAGAATCTGCTTGCGGTCATCGTCATCCAGCGGCTTCACATCGTTTGCGAGCGGCTCGTCGTTGTACCAGGAGAGGTCCGCACCCCGAAGCACCTGGCCGTTGGCAAGCGTGAGGCGAATGTCATAACTGGTGGCCGGGAGGAGATTCGCGAAGGTGACCTTCGAATTCGCAACAACCCCGGTGGTCTCCACTTTCATCTGCGGGGCAACGGCGACGGCGGAGGCGACTTTCACATCATTGGGCGTCTCCAGGACCAATTCAGCGCCAGCGCCTACGAGGAGGGGCAGGGCCAACACCAAGGCGATGGTGAGGTGTTTCACATCCATTTCTGCACCAGTGGCTTGAGTTTGGGCCAGAGGAGATAGCCGAGGACGGCGATTCCGAGGGCGGAGATCAGCAGCCTTAGGAGGGGATGGATGCCCAGCGGCTTCCCACCACGGCCTCCGGGAACGATTCCGGAAGTTGGGCCGACGCTTTGGCCGGCGATCTCGACTCGGTGGACGTTCATGCCGGGGACGTTCATGCCGGCCGAGGTGGCTTTGCGCTGGGCGGCGGCCTTGCTGTCGGCCTCGAATTCGAGGCTCATGCGGGCGCCGGTGTCCTTGTTTTGGCCAGTGACGTGGAATCGCATGGGCGGGGGCAGGGTACCGCGCGGGGGGAGGGGGCGGTGGGATTGATTCGTCAAAAAAGTTGACGAGGGAGGAGAAGAAAATGGCGTTTTTGGAGCGATCGAGGGGGATTTGGGTTCGTTTGGTGGGTTTGATTTTTTGAAGAAAGCACGAAGGCACGGAGGCACAGAGGCACGAAGGGTGGGGGAGGGGGAAGAGCAAAAAAAGTGTTTCGAGGAGCTTGGGACGCGGTTTTTTATAATTCTGGTTTGGAAGTGGAGGTGTGGAGGGGCGGGGCAAGGAAGCGACAAAAAAAGCGAGGCCTTTCCAAGTCCTTTTCGAGTCCTTTTTGCGTCCCGAATGAGTCCTTTGGGTGGGAAATCGCGTCCCCGGCGGCGAAAAGCGAGTCCCGATGGGCAACGGAGGAGGGATGGGAGTCGATGGTTGATGGTTGGTAGCTGGCGGATGGGAAATGGGTTCGTTTTGCGGTGGCAATACAACCGCCGAGACGCAGAGATGCGGAGAGGCAGAGAGATGGAAAGGAGAGATGCTTTGGATAGGGTGTGGATGACAGGAGGGTGACGAACGGGTTCGTTTGGTAGTTAAAGGGTTTTGGGTTGGGGGTTGGGGGTTCAGTGAAGGCAGGGAGTCAGCGCTGGGACGGCTGAATGGGTGAAACGAGAGCATCGTCCTTCCCCCCTTTCGTGGCAATTTGGGCCAAAGGTTCGCGGAATCCTACACAGTGTCTATACGTTTTAGATTGGCGTTTGTTCGGGTGCAATCCAGAAAATTCAGCCGCGGAGCTGTTTAGCGGCAATGTGGATTTGGACGGGGTTTCGATGGGGGAGTTTTAGAAGGTGAGTGGGGAACGGTTGGGGCGAATTTTGAACGTCGGGGTGATGCGGAGCTTGCTTCAGTTCAATCGCAGAGGCGGAGGACACCCCCGCACCCCCGAAATCCGTGGAGTTAACGTCACCTGCGGTGACTGACTGTAGGCAGTGCCTCACCGTTTCATGCTTCGAGATGGGGATAATCCTGCGCGGCATCACGCATGATCTGATGCTGCTGAGGCGTCAGGTAAGAGGGTTGAGCCAGAGCAGCTGCGTCCCCGTTTCATCGCCCCCATCAGGCCGAGGTGTCGAGAAAACTGTCCCCGTCCCGGTTTTATTCCGTCCCGGTTTTCATTCCCGGGGGTGGATTGAGATTTTCCCGTGTTGCGGCCGTTGCGAAAAGCAGCTTGACATTGCGAGATAGTGGGACCTAATAGAGGGCCACACAAGGGAGACTCCATGAACATTCGATGGTTGGCATTGGTTGGGCTGGTGCAGTTGGCGGTGGCGTGCGCGGCCGGAGCAAAGGATGAGAAGAAGCCGGAGAAGGTGAGGTACATGGGGACGCTGAAGAGCGTGGTGGCGATTGGCGGGGAGACGACAGGGTGGCGGCTTTTGGTTGAGGAGAACAAGGAGAAGAAACAGAAGAAGGAGACGATTGATGTGGATGTGACGAAGGTGAAGAAGGAGGCGGAGGAGTTGGATGGGAAGAAGGTGACGATTAGCGGATACATGACGGAGAAGACCTGGCCGGAGAGGGGGAAGGTGAAAGTGTTGGTGGGGGAGAGGATCAGTGAAGCGAAGGAATAGGGGATAGCCGCGGCACCGTTTCATGTCCACCGTTTCATGGCCTGTTCGGGGGAAATCGAGAAGACTTGGACATTGGCTGTTTAGCGGTAATGTGGATTGGGACGGGGTTCCGATGGGGGAGTTTTAGAAGGTGAGCGGGGAACGGTTGGGACTAGTTTGGAGCGTCGAGGTGGTGCGGGGCTTGCTTCAGTTCAATCGCGAAGGCGGGGGACGCCCCCGCACCCCCGAAATCCGGGGAGATAACGTCACCTGCGGTGACTGACTGGAGGCAGTTTGTTCAATGCGGGGGAGGAAGGAAGGAGAGGGGTTGCAGGAGGCGCAAGGGCTGGCGCGATGCGGGGATCGCTGGCCGCTCCGGTGCCCGGTCGACACAGCCACTCGCAGGCGGACAGGTAGCGGCTTTGGGGGCTTGAGAAATCGATGTGCGGGTGAATGGTCAGTGGTCGGATCAGAATGAAAGAGACCGAGTGCGAGGGATCGCGGGGCGATGGGGGTAAAGAGTTGCTTCAATTGTTTTCGCGATTGCGGGCACGAAGGGCGCGGGGCCGGATTGGGGGTTGGGTGGATGGGTGAAGAAAAGGGAAGGCGAAGGGATGATCGCCTTATTCGATCCGATTTAAGCAGGACTGTCCCGCTTCGGGACTGTCCGATTTGTAAGACTGGCAAGGTCCAGCCGTACCGGACCTACCCTGGATGAAGGCGAGTTCCCGACCGATTGCGGTTTAGGCGTCGGCGGTGGAGTCGATTTTACGGAGCTGGCGTTTGCTGATCCAGCCCAACAGGAGGCCGATGAGGCCGGAGCTGATGAAGATGATGATGAAGGCCATCACCATCCAGCGTGGGCGCGGATCGGCGTCGCGGTTGAAGGGTTTGAGGACGTCGGCCGCCACCAGGGCGTTGGTGACGGCGTAGCAGGAAAGCCAGCTCATGACGACGGCGAACGCGGCCAGAAACACCACGACCGTCATCGTCCTGGGCGGCTTAAGGCCGGGCTTCTCTTCGTCTTCCAGCATTATTTCCATTAGCGCACCTCGTCCAAGATGGGCATCGGCCAAATCGGGGGGGGATTTTGGTTGGAGGGGAAGAAAAAGAGGAAATTTGGGAGGGGGCTAGGGGCGGGTGAGAGAAGAAATCATCTGCGCCACCTTTAACTGCGGGCGCGGCAGGGGATAGTCTGATAACCCCTCGAGGCCGACCCAGCGGCGGGATTTGGGGAGGGGGTTGGGGTGGGATTTGGCGCGGCAGGTCAGGACCTCGAACTGATAGCGGCGATGGGTGAGATCGTGTTGGAGCGCTCCGAGGCGTTGGATGTCGCAGAGCTTGAGGCCAGCGCGGTGGGAGAGGATTTCGGGGGTGGGTTGGGAGTCGGAGGCCTCGATGGTTATGAATTGCCACATGTTGGCCCAGCGGCCGCGGGGGGGACGCTGTTCGATGAGCCAGCGATCGTTGTTGGCGATGGCCAGGGTCCAGCGGCGCTCGATGGGGCGGATTTTCGGGGTGGGTGGGGGTGGGATCTGATCGGCGAGGCCGGCGGAGAGGGCAGCGCAGTGTTTGTGAACGGGACAGAGGAGGCATTTGGGGGAGCGGGGGGTGCAGAGGGTTGCGCCGAGCTCCATCAGGGCGGAGTTGAAGTCGCCGATGCGATTTTGGGGGAGTAGTTGTTCAGCGCGGCGCCAGAGGGATTCGCGCGCTTCGGATTGTCTTGGATCATCTCGAATGAGATCGAGGCGGCACAGCACGCGGATGACATTTCCATCGAGCACGGGGGCGGGCTGCTCGAAGGCGAGTGAGGCGATTGCGCCGGCGGTGTAGCGGCCGATGCCGGGAAGTTTGAGGAGGGCTTCGACTGAGGTGGGGATGACGCCGGCATTTTGCTCGACGAGAATTTTGGCCGTTGTGCGGAGATTGCGGGCGCGGGAATAATAGCCCAATCCCTGCCAGAGGCGCAGAACTTCCTGCTCTGTCGAAGCGGCCAAGTCTCCGAGCGTGTGGAACGCGGCCATGAAGCGATGGAAGTAAGGGATGACGGTGGCGACCTGGGTTTGCTGAAGCATGGCCTCGCTGACGAGCACGTGGTAGGGATCGGGCGTGGCCGGGTTGGGCGTTTTGGTGTGATCGCGGTTCACGCGCCAGGGTAAATCGCGGCGGTTGGCGTTGTACCAGCGGAGCAATCGATTGCGGAAGTCTATGGTGTTGCCGAGCATAGGAGAGTGGCTGTGAGATTCAGATAAATCTTAGGCTAATCTTACACATTTGGACGCAAAGGTATTGAAGTGGACTCTCGGCGCGCGTTAAATTGACTGGGTTGTTTTTGTGATATGCGGCCGAGGCGTGTTGAAGCTCAGGGAGGACGTTGTATGCGACAGCCTCACATCGATGATTTCGTAAGACTCACCACGGACATCCCGGAGCTTTGTCTGCATCGCGGCGATGTTGGGGTCGTGCGCAGCACCTGGTTTGCGCCGACGACGGCTTACGAGGTCGAGTTTCATCCCATTGGGCTGGATAACCAGACCCGCGCCCTTCTCCTGGCCGAGCAGGTGCAGGTGGAGGATGGTCCGCTGTTTGATGAGAGGCGGATGGCCATGGCCCCGGTTTAGTGTTGTGCGGGATCGGAGTTGCGGCGGGTTTAACGACCGAGGCCGCGGCCGGTGAGAGCCTGGGCGATGGTGTTGCGGGATGCTGGAATCGAGCCGGGGGTTTCCCTATCGACAATTTGGACGGCGGGTTTTCGGGTGGAATCGGGGCGGGTGATGTCTGCGCGGGGCAAGTCGATGTGGGCGAGGTCGGAATCGACCTGGGGTTTGCCGACGACCTGGGCGATCTGGTTGAGCTCTTCCTTTTTGGCCGAGAGCTGGGTTTCGAGCTGCTCGAGCTGGGATTGGAGGGTTTCGTACTCGCGGAGGGCGATGGAGTAGAGTTCTTCGCCTTCTTTCATCCAGTCCCGAAATGACTTAACCACAGCTTCTCCCATGTGTTGGTCCGATAAGGGCAAAGGGTCGGGCGGCACTATTTTGAACTAATGATTTCATACCACAGGGTTGGGGTGGTTCCAAACTGAAAACCGGCGGTATTGCCGTCAACAGGCGACGGCTGGAGGCCGGCCCGCTTACCGGACGGGTCGAGGGCGAAGACCTGGAGGGGGTGGGTGGAGTCGAGGGTGAGGCGGGCGGTGATGACTTCGATCTGGGGAGGGGCAGAGCCCCATTTGTCGGAGATGGACTTGCGCCTGGGGTCCCAGGTCATGTCCTTGTTGCCGCCGCGGCCGACGAGGGAGAGGAGGAGCTTGCTCGATTCGCGGAGGGGTTTGCCATCGTCGGAGAGGAGGATGAGGGAGATGAAGGGGTTTTGGATGTTGGTGAGCTTGAGGGGTGGGAGGTCGATGGTTTTGTTTTCGGGGAAGCCGGTGAAGATGATGGCGCGGTCATCACGGATGGTGAAGCCGCGCTCGGTGTAGAAAGCGGACGGCCCAGGATGGGGACTGGAAGGCAGATCGGCCTCGGCGTCAAACGCGAGGGCGAAGCGGGATTGGAGAAGGTGGTCGCGGGTAATGTTCTGGCGGCGGACGAAGCTCCAGACATCGGAATGAGAAGCCGCGCCGGTTGCGAGCATCTGCTCGAAGGGGGGCCTGAGTATTTTTACATCTTGTAATGGCTGGATGAGATTGCCGAGGAAGATGCGGGAGCCGAGGGGCATGAGGGGCATCTTCAGTGGGTTGCCTTCGATGTCGAAGAAGGATTCCATTTTGGGTTTTTCGTATTTGTTGTTGTGGGTGTAGGCGAAGAGGAAGACGGCGTCCCAATCCTGCATGGCGGCGAAACTGGCGATCATGGGGATGCATTCGGATTGATATTCGTTGGGGGCGGCGTGGTTGTACTCGGTGACGGTGAAGGGTTTGCCGGCGACGCGGGAGGCGGCCAGGCCCCAGAGTGCGGCGGAGGCGGGGGTGGAGGACATGGGAGTGTTTTTGATTTCCCAGTCTTTCATATCCCACTGGCGGCGGGGGAAGCGGGGGTGATCCCAGTAGGCGTGGGCATCGACGAAATCCATTTTGGATTGGGAGAGCGCGCCCAGGGGGCCGAGGGCGATGGTGCCGGTGATGGGGCATTTCACGCCGAGCTGTTTTTTGAGGAAGTTGTGCATCTGGCCGAAGTATTTTTGATCGGTGGCCTGGAGGAAGCGGTACCAGTCGATGGAGCGGGGGTG
>DASYUA010000075.1:0-37750 GCA_036001665.1 Tepidisphaeraceae bacterium | reverse complement strand
CCCTCAAACCGATCCGCCGGCCACCTCTCCAGCGCATATCTGAAAACCGGCACCGTACACCCCCCCGCTGCCCGCGCTATCAGCGCCAGCACCATCACACCCGCGATAAAACACAATCCTCTTCGCACCATGCTCCAGAACAAGTGATTCGTAGGTCCGGCTCTGCCGGACGCATTCGTGTTCCGCCACGCTGATCCACCCCTACCGTTCTCCTCTGCTGCAATCGCTCAGCCCGTCCCCTATAATACTCCCGCCATCTCACTTCTTTCGAGGCAAAAACCCATGTACGTCAAAGCCCAATCCAAACAGCGTTTCGGCGAGACCAAGGAGTCCTTCGTCAATCTCGACCAGATTTCGGTCATCGAGATCGGCCACGAAGGCAACATCGTCGTCAAAATGTCCAACGACGAAGAAATGGTCGTCACCGGCCCCCGCGCCAAACTCCTCCTCGCCTGGATCGAAGCCAACCAACTCTCTTGACCTCACTCCTCCCACCCCCACCCGTGGCTCGATCCGCCCCGCCCGAGTTTCATCTGTACACTTTATTGTAGGGGCGGCTTCAGCCGCCGATCCCTGTGCCAACCGGCTTTATCGTAGGGGCGGCTTCAGCCGCCGATCCTTGTGCCAACCAGCCCACCAAGCCGCCCTCCCAATCCCCCCCAATTCCTCACCTGAAAATTAATAATTCCCACCCACAATTCCCCCTCCCCGCCAATCTATTCCTTCCTCCAAAATTCAATTCTTTGGTAAAATCCACTCGCACAATCCAATTCTCCAACCGCCCCGGAGTCCTCCCATGAACCGCGGCCAATCAAAATCCGCCTTCACCCTCGTCGAGCTCCTCGTCGTCATCGGCATCATCGCCATCCTCATCGCCGTCCTCCTCCCCGCCCTCAACAAAGCCCGCGACCAGGCCAACACCATCCGCTGTCTCGCCAATCTCCGTCAAATCGGCCAGGCAGCCGTCATGTATGCCCAGGACAACAAAGGCCAGACTGTCCCCGCCGGCTACCGCGACCGCGGCGCTGGCCCCTATCCCCTCGGCCCCGAATCCTGGGCCACCATTCTCGTCTTCCGCAAATATCTCCCCCTCCCCTCCCCGCCCCCGCGCACCCTCACCGATCCCATCACCTCCGCCGAAAGCGTCTTCCGCTGTCCCATGGGCATCGACGACCAGACCGCCAACAACACCGCCTCCTCTTCCTCCATCCCCGCCACCCGCTACGACCCCGTCGGCCGCCGCCCCATCCGCACCAAATCCGACATCGGCGGCTGGTACATCGACCTGTGGTACGGTATCAACGGTTCCACCTCCGGCAATCTCTCCGAATGGGAGGCCGTCCCCTGGCGTCGAATCCCCCGCGACGGCGTCGATTCCGACACCCGCCTCGAAAAACTCTCCAGCATGCGCCGTTCGTCAGATCTGGTCTTCATCTTCGACGGCATCTTCATGAACATCAACAGCACCAACCCCAACCGCATCTCCGCCCGCCACGGCAAATTCACCCAGACCAACCTCCTCTTCGCCGACGGTCACGCCGCCACCTTCCTCACCAAATCCTTCCCCCCCGACTTCAAACTCGCCACCGTAACCCTCCCCCAATACCGCAACCTCCGCTGGCGCCTCGACGACGGCCAATAACTCTCCCCAACTATGCACCTTCCTCCTCTCGTCCTACGCCGTCCGCGCCTTTTCGATGGGTGGATTCGTAGGGGCGGCTTCAGCCGCCGTGCCCTGTGTCATCGACCCTACCGGTGGGCCGCACATTTCTCTCCGCCTTTTGCCGGTAGGTCGGGCACTCCTGACCGACATTCCACCACACTCCCGCCCCATCAATTCCCTCCGAAATCCGACGCCACAAAACGCCCCATTATTGGCC
This sequence comes from Tepidisphaeraceae bacterium, assembly GCA_036001665.1. Lineage (GTDB taxonomy): Bacteria > Planctomycetota > Phycisphaerae > Tepidisphaerales > Tepidisphaeraceae > JBGPEF01. The sequence continues at coordinate 35,870 of DASYUA010000075.1, read as the reverse complement.
ACGTTGTATCCCCACCCTCAAAGAAGATGCAAAGCTCTCCGCTTACAGCGCCGATAACACAGTCATGCCGGGCTATGTGTTGGTAATCGATGACGACCGCACCTTTACAGAACTGGTCTGCCACGCCCTAAAGTCCGATGGCTATCACGCCGTTGCCGCTTCCACCGCCCAGCAGGCTCTGAGCCTGGTCTCCCTCTGCCGCCCACAACTCATTCTGCTCGACCTGGTCATGCCGGCCATCCGCGGCGAGCATTTCTTCGGCATCCTCCATTCCCAGCCCGATACCGCCACGATTCCAATCATCATCGTCTCCGCCTCCATGACCGACCGCCAGGCCGAGGAAATGGCCGCCCTCGGCGCCGTCGCCACGGTCATGAAAGCCCGCTTCTCAATGCCCGAGTTTCGCTCCCTCGTCAAAAAATGGATGGACCGCGACACCGCCTCCGCCGCATAATCCGCCCGCGCCCCTCCCCCCGATCCCCACCCCACCATCCCCAACCACACCTCCACCCACACCAGGATGACCCCCGACCCGCCCAGCATGATCACGCCGAACAGCACGATGTCCCTGTCACCCCGCAAATTGTTTTCCACCAGCAGGCAGACGATGATCGTCGCCACGGCGATGGCGATCGTGAGGATGGTCGGCGCCACAATTGCGCGCCATCTTCGCTTGCGCGACCAGAGCCACGCGGTGAATGCGATGAACGCCCCCGACGCGATGACCGCAAGGCCGCCGACCAACTCATCGGTGGGATAAATTCCCCGTGTCGGATTTCGCCCCCAGTCTGGGACCATGCCGGCCAGGAAATACGACAGCAGCGCGCACATCCCCGCCAGCGCCACCCCGACGCACAGATTGACCATCAGCCTGGTCACCGGCCCCGCTGACCCATCGGCCAGCTCGCGCCAAAAAGAGGGAGGAATTGTGGGATTGGGAGAAATCATCGCTGCATCCATTTTACCCTACAACGAAGTGCCGTGGACGAGAAGCGCAGTCGGCCGTGCGAAGTGAATATTTCTCAACAGTTCCCCACTTCGCTCATCTCCGGGCCCCGCAACGCCCGCGCGAGCCAATCTCATCCCGCAGCCGCCTTCTCCAACCTCACCCATTCCCCGCCCGGTTCCAAATCCGTGGCGCAACCCGCTGAATCAGCAACAACGCATGGCTCAAAATCTGCCCCACGGTCGTTTCCACCGCCAGCCGATCCGCCGGATCATCCAGCGCTGCGATGTTCACCCGCACGTTGTAAATTGCGCACCGAATCGCCGCCATCGCCAGATCCGCACAAACCGCCAGATCCGACAGCAAATGCGGATTCACCTGCTCCACCAGCGAATCGCAGCGCTGAAGAATCGCCACCCCCGTCGCCGCCACCGCCTCGGGAATGCGAATGCACGCCAGCAGCGCGGCCGGCATCTTCCCCACCCGCTCCGGCGAATCGGCCGGCAGTTTCCGAACCGCCGAAAGCATCTCGTACGCCGCCTGATCCTCCACCATCAAATCCAGCAGCATCTTCCGCGCCCGGGTCAACTCGCCCAGAGCCGTTTTCAACTCCGCCTGGTGCGCTTCCAGCCCTTTGCGCCCAACGCTGTAGTTGACCACCATCTCCCCCAGCGCCGCCGCCAGCCCCCCCACCAGCGCCGTCACCGATCCCCCGCCTGGCGCGGGCTGCCGCGCCGCCGTGGCCGCCAGAAAATCAGCGAGCGATGTCTTCGCGTCAAACATGCAACTCCCAACTGGAGTTTCGTAGGGTGTGCTTCAGCACACCGGTCTCATGTCCTCCTACTTCGCATCATGCCCCACTCCCTTGGGCGTCAAATCCACCGGCGGAAACTTCGCATACGTCCGCACCCCCTCCTTCGCCTTCACCATCTCCGGATTGTCCGTCGTCACCGTGATGATGCACTCATTGAGCCTCAGCTTTGCCACCCGCTGCACATCCGAGATATGAACCGCATTGATCCTCTCGGCAAAGTGCTCGTGATAGTCAAAGCCCAATCCAAAAAGCTCATCCAGCGCCGCCGTCTGCGCCTGCTCGGCTGCCGTCTGATTGTTCAACGCATCCGCCGTCGTGATCAGCTTCTTCGACCTCTCAAACCAGTCCGGCTGCATGTCCTCGGCCGTCCCCTGAAGCCGAGCAATGTTCTCCAGGATGACATCAATGCACGCATCCGCGTTCTTCGCATCGCACCCGGCATATGCCAGAAACGCCCCAGGATGCTCCGCGCTTCGCCCCGGAAAAACCATCGCATTGGCATCATAAACCAAGCCCCGCCCGCGCAGAATCTCGAAGATATACCCCGTCGGATACCCATATCCCGAGCACATATTGTCGGCCACCGTCAGCGGAAAATTGTCCGCCTCCCCTACCACGCTGCGCGAGTTGAAACCAATCAGCACGCCGGTTTGTGGATTGGGGGATTTGTTGATTTTCACCTGCTTTACATTAATCGAAGGCATTGGCGGTCCGGCCGCGCTCGCATTGTTCTGCCCGATGGTCCCGCCGGATTTGTTTGCGCCCCCGCCACCAACCTTCCCAAACGATTTCTCAACCGCACCTCGCGCCTTCTCAATATCAATGTCCCCATAAACCGCCAGCACCCTTCGCGGCTTGATGATCTTGCCGCTGTAATACTGCCTGATCTGCTCCGGCGTAAATCCCGCCACATTCTCCTTCGTCCCGATGGTCATGAACTGATACGGCGAATTCATCGGCCCAAAATACGTCTTGCGGAAGAACCGCATCGACGCCGCAAACCAGTCCGCATCCTGGCTCTCAATGGCCGCGACGACGCGGCGCTTCATCGCCGTCACCTCGTTGTCGGGAAAGATCGGATTCCGCACCACATCCGCAAACACCTCCAGCGTCTTGCCCAGATCATCCTTCAAACACGTCGCCGACCAGTTCCACGAATTGTTCCCGCTCGTGGCCGACAGATCTCCCCCGATCGAATCAAAGAACTGCGCGATCTCCTGCGCCGACCGCGTCTTGGTCCCGCGCGAGATCAGGCTCATTGCCAGATTCCCCATTCCATTGGTCTTCGCATCCTCCGCCGTCAATCCCCCCAGCGAATACAGCCGCATCACCACCACCGGCGACGTGTCCACCCTTCTCAGCAACAGCGTCGTCCCATCCTCCAGATCGACCCGGCTGACCTTGTTCGCGGCCACCGCCGTCTTCGACTCCTGCGTCGTCGGCGCAATCGGCCGAATCAGCTTCTCCGCCCCCGCAAACGCATCCTTCCCGACCGCCTCTTCCGGCACCATCGCCGTCGTCAGCAGTTTCTGCCGATCGAAATAGCGATTCGCCACCTCCTTGATCTGCTGTGCCGTCACCTTCTCGCTTCGCTCCACATACCGGTCGCTGAAATGAATGTCCCCCGTGGCCATGAAATCCGTCGCCAGCGATGCCGCCACGGCCTCGGCCGTCTGCGTCGCAAATGCCCGGGCCGTTTTCGTCTGCGTCTTGGCCCGCGCCAGCCGCTCTTCGCTCACCCCGTCCTTCTTGATCTTCTCCAGCTCTTCCAGCACCGCCGACGTCGCCTCGCCCATCTTCTCGGTGGGCAGCTCCATATCGATCTCAAACGCTCCATCCACAAACTGCGGCGTGTTGTCCATCGCGGCGATACCGCTCACCAACCCTCGCTTGTCGCGAATCTCCTCAATCAAAATCGAGCTTTCGCCGCGCCCCAGAATCGTCGCCAGCAGATCAAGCGCATACAGATCCGGATTCACCAGCCGAATGCTCGGAAACGCCAGTTCCAATTTCGCCTGCCCCAGCTTGGGAAACGTGGCCACCACCGTTCGCGGCGCCGTCACCGCCGGCTCCTCCTCTATATCATGGCCAAACGCCCGCCCCGGTGGATTCGATGCGACGTTTTTTGCCACCGCCTCCAGCATCCGCTGCGGCTCCAGGTTCCCCGCCACCGCAAACACCATATTGTTGGGCTGATACGCCTTCTTGTAATAGGCATACACATCATCCCGCGACAGACCCTGAATCACTTCCTTATAACCAATCGTCGGCACCCGCATCGGGCTCACCTGATAGCGATTGCGAACCGTCAGATAGTAAAAGACCCAATCCGGCTCCCCCATGTCCTTCTCCAACTCGCGCTGCACCACCTCATATTCCCTCGCATACTCGGCCGGCGTGATCTTCGCCCCCAGCATCCATCCCGCCACCAGATCCACCGCCGCATCCACATTCTCCGGCGTCGTGTTCACGAAATAGGCCGTGTGATCGTTGGTGGTATAAGCGTTGGAGTTGTTCCCGATCTGCTGAAGCAGATTCCGATTCTGCTCCTCCGTCCGCCGATCATTCGTCCCCCCCGCCACCAGATGCTCGAGCAGATGCGACAACCCCCCACCCAGCCACTGTCCCTCATACACTCCACCCGCCATCACATATCCCCTCACCGCCACCGCCGGCGACGGCACCCGCTTGGCAATCACCACCATGCCATTCTTCAACACCGATACAATCTCATCCTTCTCATAAACCAGCCGCGAGACTTCCTCCCCATAGTTCTCACCACTCGAAACCTGCGCTGTGGGTTGCGCCACCCCGCCGTGCGCGGCCGAGCCGGCCTCTTTTCCCAGAGGGTTCAACCCCTTCTCCTCATACTTCTGCGTCCCCGCCGGCCCCGAGCAGCCCAGCAGAACCAACGCCGACAGCAATGTACAAAGGAAGAGATGCAGTGCAGTCTTCATGATTGTCTCGTTAGAGGGCTTCGTCGTCGTGCTCGATCTCATTGAGGTAGGTCAGTGCTCGCTCCAGCTCATTCTTCAGATGCCGGACCCGCAGCAAACTCTTCACCCGCGTCAGCAGCTCAAACTTGTTGACCGGCTTGCTGACAAAGTCATCCGTGCCGCATTCCGACGCCTGCTCGATGTCCCCCAACTCGTTGAGCGCTGTCACCATCAGGATCTGAATATCCCGCGTCTTCTGATTCCCCTTGAGGGTCCGGCACACCTGAAACCCGCTCATCCGCGGCATCATGATGTCCAGCAGAATCAGGTCCGGGTTGTGCTGCTCAACCTTCTCCAGCGCCTCCACCCCGTCATAGGCCGTGACGATCTTCACTGGCAGCGCCTCCAGGAACGCCTGGAGCAACTCCACATTCTGAACGTTGTCATCGACGATCATGACCGTGGATTGGGGGAGGAAGGATTCCGAATTGGCCGGAGGTTGGCCAGGAGCTTGCGACATCGCTGCTGAACTTATCACCAAAGCCACAGGAGGGGAAGGCGGCGGCCAATTTGCACGTTGACCGTTTCGACGGGTTGATGCTTGGATGGTGTCTGCGATGGCCGGGGAGGGGTGCGGCACATCTTGAGGTCTTGCCATTCACTGGAGATGTCATGAATCGGTTACTTTCCGTCCGTGTGCTCGGATTGCTCCTTCTTTCGGCCGGCCCCCTGCTGGTTGGATGTGCCTCCAACGGCCCGCTCGAGAGCGATGAGGCACGCGCCGAGCGGCAGCGCGATGGCGATGACACCAGCACCGGCGAGCGACGGCGCGTGCGCGAGGAACGCATCCGCGATGCCCGCGAAGACTCCGCCGACAGCAGCCGCGTTGCCCTGGCCTATCCCACCGGCAATCGATCCACCAGCGCCGTATTGGTCGAGCGCATGTCGCCCCCCGAAGTGCGCCTCGGCGAGCCCTACGAGTATCAGATCAAGGTGACCAACCTGACCAACGCGACTCTCTCGAGCGTCATCGTCCGCGAGAAGCTCCCTGCCGACTTTGCCATCACCCGCGCTGAGCCCCAGGGCAAGGTCGATGCCGATATCCACGCCTTTGAACTGGGCGATCTCCCCCCCAGGCAATCCAGGATGATCCGCATCAGCGGAACCCCCAGCAAGCCCGGCCACATCGACAGTTGCGTCGTCGTCGCCTACACGCCAACCCTGTGCAGCAGCACCTCGGTCATCAATCCCATCCTCAAGATCACCAAGGAGGCGGCCAAGGATGCGGATGTCTGCGAGCCCATTGCCATCAAGTACATGGTCAGCAACGTCGGCACCGGCACCGAGCGCAACGTGCGCATCGAGGAGAAGCTGCCCGAAGGTCTGACCACCGAGGATGGCCGCAGCGCCGTGGCCGTCGATGTCGGCGATCTTCCCGAAGGCAAGACCAGGGAAGTGACCGTCCGCGTCAAGGCCGCCCGTGCCGGCACCTTCACCAGCGAGGCCACAGCCCGCGGCGGCGGCAAGGAAGTCCTCTCGGACAAGGTGGCGATCGCCGTACGCCAGCCCAAGCTCGAGGTCTCGCTCCGCGGCCCCAGCTCGGAGTACATCAACAAGCGGGCCAATTTCCAGGCGACCGTGAAGAACGTCGGCGATACCCCCGCGCGGCGGGTGATGGTGAAGCTCGACACCGGCGGCCGCGCTGAGCTCGTGGCGGCCGTTGCCACCGAAGACAAGTCGGGCGGCACCTTAGACAAGGACACTTCCCCCAACGCTTCCAGGCCTTCCGGCACCATCTCGCGTGCCGCCGCCGGAGGCAACGATGCCAGCCGGGACCTGGGCACGCTGGCCCCCGGCGAGTCACGAACCGTGGACTTCAACGTCCGCATGATCCGCGAGGGCGAGATGAAGGCCACCGCATCTGCCAGTGCCGAGTGTGCATCGCCGGTCCAGACCAGCATCGCCACCAACGTTGCCACATTGCCGGCGTTGCGGCTGGAGGTGGTGGATGTCGAAGATGCCATCAAGGTCGGCGAGAACGTGGTCTATCGCATCACCGTCAAGAACCAGGGCAGCGGAGACGATCAGGACATCCGCATCGTGGCCACCCTGCCGGAGGAGGAGACGTTCGTCCGCTCCAGCGGCACAACCACCGCGCGGGTTGATGGACAGGTGATCACATTCGAGCCGGTGTTGCGTCTCGAGCCCGAGAAGACGGCCGAGTGGCGCATCGAAGCCAAGGCCGGCCGGCCCGGAGATGTCCGCTTTGAGGTGAAGATGACCAGCCGTTCCCTGACCAAGCCGGCCGTGGAGACGGAGCCGACGCGACTGTATTAGATTGTCAAAGAGGATGTCGGGCAGGAGTGCCCGACCCACCGCGAAGGTGAGCAGTCCCCACCTTACGCCGGAATTTTCATAATGGCCGGTTCGGGGCAGTTTTCGAGCTTGATGTTGCGCGTGCAGACTTTGCGATAACCCAACTGGGTGATCACCTCGAGCACTTCAGTCCAGGTGGGGAAGAGGCGCTTGTTGACTTTTTTGTAGGTCTCGATGGCCATGCAGAATTCGAACTGCTCGACGGTCATCTCGCCCTCCTCGGCCGAGCGGCGGTCGTCGGAGCGGCGGCGGCCGGGACCGCGGCGGCGCTCCAGGCCGGTGTCTTTGCGGCGGTCAGCGACGCGGCGTTCGACGGCCAGGTCCTCCGAATCGGTCTCAAGCTGCCGGCGGTCGATTCCAGCGCGTCGGTCAACGACGGATTTGCGGCGGTTCTTCTCGGCCTCAGCGCGGCGCTCGGCCTCGGTCTGGGGCGGCAAATCGGCCTGAGATTCGGTCGATTCGGGCAGGGTATTTTCGGACCGATTAACTTCTTCCATTATCCACCTCTTCGGATGAGCATCGACGAGGGGAATGGGTGGCTTTAGATAAGGGATGCGGTTTGGGCGGGTTGCGACCTTCTGGCCGACGTTGCCAGAGGATCGGTGCGGACTATAATTCGGCCGCTGCCCGAGGCGTTTTTGTCGGCCGGCCCCGCGGGAGCCGGGTTTGAATCTGGAGAGGTGGCAGAGCGGTTGAATGCGCCGGTCTCGAAAACCGGTTGGCCCGCGAGGGTCACGGGAGTTCGAATCTCCCCCTCTCCGTTGAAAAGTGGATGGTTTGTGGATGGTAGTGGGGAAAAAAGATGCGCTGGGAAATCGTAAGAGGATTGTCTGGCGCGAGTTGTGATTGTTGGGGGTGAAAAAAGTGGGGAAAAAGTGGGATAAAACCGGGGTGAAAGCAGGATGGAACCGGGTAAGAACCGGGGTGAAAGCGGGTAGAAATCGGGATGAAACTGGGGAGGTATCGGGAAGATGAGTCGAACGCGGATGACGCGGATGACGCAGGTTTGCGCAGATCGGAGGGGAGGAGGGGAAATGGGTTCGTTTTGTAAGACTTGAACATCGAACATCCAACATTGAACATCGAACGTTGAAGGAGGGAGAGGTGGGGATTGGAAATGGGTTCGTTTGGTAGCGCGGGAAAGACCATGGCCGGGCGCAGACCTTGGGCGGGACGCCCAAGCTACGAAGAGACGGGGAGCCGGGTGGGTTGCGGCGAAGATGGTGTCCGGCGGAGCCGGACCTACATGGCATAAAACACCTCCCTCTATTAATCCCCGCCGTGTTGCGCAAACGGGCATGTTTTTTCTCGTCAGGCGCAACGGATTTTGCGTTTTTCTAAGGGAAATGGAGGAAGATTTTTTATTTTTGTCTCAAAGCGCAACAACAAGGCGCAACTTGTTGATTTTGCTGGAGGTATGGGGAATACTATGGCTAGTGGGGTTGGAACTAGATGTTGTGGAAATTATTGATCCGACATGCGATCACCGCTCGGGCCGATGAGCGGCTGTACTTCAAAACCTCTGGTTGTCTCTGGCCCTCTGCTGCGGCAAGCCCAGATCAGGGCGATGAGCCAGATGAGGAATCCGGGGGCGATGCCAATCATGAGGGGCGGGAGTCCTGCGCGGAAGCCGCCTAAGAGTGCCCAGAGGAATCCGAAAGTAGAGACCACAACGCCGAGGAGAGCCAATTTGCGGATCCGATCGGAGTGGTGAGCCCTTCGCCGTTCGGCGATGAACCCCGGAAGAAAAACCAGCAGCGTGAAGAAGATGCCGCAGGCGAGGAGGATGGATACGGGAATCAATACATCGAACGCCTTCATGGCCGTTGATCATAGCAAGGAGCCGCCTGAGTGCTCCCCAGGCGCGTGGCTGCCACGTTTGAAGGTTGACGTAATTCAAGTCGGCCGCGAAAACTAGCCCCGTCCCGGTTTCATTCCCCGGCCGCGAAAACTAGCCCCGTCCCGGTTTCATTCCCCGTCCCGGTTTCATTCCCCTATTCAGATACGATTAGGTCTCCAGTTGCGGCGAATGAGTCGTATGGGTTCCCCTTGAGCGCCGAGGCGGGCGGTTGGAATCCCTTGAATTATCCGGCAAACTTTGGCCACGCTCGCGTCCTCGGATCCCCATCCTCGACGCCCGGCGGATTGCTCCAAACGACGCCAATGGTTGCTCCAGATTTCGGTTTACTGTTCACGGAAGACGGGAAGGTTCAAACTAGTCAGACGGGCTTAGTCAAAGTTTTGGGCAGCGGTGTCGGACTGACTGCCTTCCCAACTTCTGTACAGCGGTTAGCCTCGCCAGCGCTGTCGATAGCGGATGGTGAAACACCTGCCTGGGTTGCCGCCTTAATAGATGTCGATGTGGTCTTAAACTGGGTGACTTTCGACGCAACGCTCACCGGCGACACTCCAACAGATGCCGACTTGGGAGTTTATTGGGATGGGACCCTCATTGCGACGATTGACGAAAGATACGCACTAACGGGTACTCAGAGCTATGGTTACCCTTTGCCCGGAACCTACAACACCGGCTCGTTCACGCTCGCATTTCGGTTAGATGCTTATGGACCGACGGAATCGAGTGTGCGGATTGATAATGTCCTGCTATCTCGCGCGGAGGTTGCGGTTCCGGAGCCGAAGGTAAGTTATGTTGCCGGAGTCATGGCGTTGGCTAACCTACCACGCCGACGAAAGCGGCACTTGCGGGGACGATAAGAATCACATCCGATTTACTCGGTGGCTTGTCTACGACGCCACTTTTGCCGCGCGTTTGGAGGATTCGACGACTTGGCCCATGTTGCGGAATTGTTCGTAGCGGCGTTCGAGGAGATTTTGGTTAGAAGCGCCAGGTTAAGTTTAAAACGCCCACCCGACACCGAGTAAATAGCGCAGATCGTTCTGGGCCGCGCCGGGGGCGGGTTGGCCGTCGTATTTCCATTCGATTTTGAACTCGGTGAACATGTTTTTGGTCAGGGTGACGCGGACGCCGGCGTCGGCGTTGAGGTTGTAGTCGGAGAAGTCTTCGATGCTGGGGAGGTATTCGAGGTTGTGGGTAAAGATGACCTTGTCGCTGAGTTTTTTGTCGAAGTGGTAGGCCAGGCGCAGGGCGAAATGGTCGTCGTGGCCGGCGTTTTCGAAGCTTTCGTAGACCCAGGCCAGGCCGGCTTCGGTGAGGAAATTCAGGTCGGGGCGTTCGATCCATTGATAGCCGAGGCCGGCCGCGGGGGTGAGGCGGAGGTCGAGCTCGGCGATGCGGTCGTGCTCGATGCGGGTGGAGGCGAAGGCGTAGAGGCGTTTGGAGAAGAAGTAGTCGTACTTGCCGAAGAGGAACCAGTTGTCGGTGGTGGTGGAGCGCTCGCCGGTGTCGGGGTTTTTCTGGCGGCCGTAGAGGTAGCCGGCGCTGAAGGAGAGGCGGTCTTTTTCGGCGCGGCGGGATGCGTCGATGCTGAGGCCGAAATTCTCGGTGTTGGAATTGCCGCGGGTGAGCAGGCCGTTGGCGGCGATGGCGCCGGTCCATTTCACGGGGGGTGGGTTGATGGTTTTGATGTCCTTGATGGCGATGGGTTGCGCGGCCAGGCCGCCGGCGGGGGCGGTCTGGATTGCGCCCTGCGGGCCGGGGGCGACGGGGGCCTTGATGACGTTGGTGTCGCCGACGTGGAGCTCGATGGGGTCGGTGGTGGAGAAGGTCTTTACCTTGGCCAGATCGACGGTGACATCGCCGGCGACGTCGGTGGTGATGACCATTTTGCCGGCGGCGGCGGATTTGATCTTGCCGGTGAGGCGGTCGCCGTTGGTGAATTGGATTTCGTCGGCGAAGGCGAGAGAGGTGAGGGTGAAGGTGAGGATGAGTGATAAGAGAAATGAACGATTCATGAGAGGCGCTCCTGTGCGAGAATTGAAAAACTAGCCCAGTCCCCGTTTTAGTCTCCCCGTTTTAGTCTCTATGCGGCGGGGAGTTCGGAGGTGCAGTGGCCGCATTTGCGGGCTTTGATGGGGATGACCATGAGGCAGAAGGGGCACTCCTTGGTGATGGGTTCGGAGGGGGCGGGGGGTGGGGCGGCTTTTTGCATGAGGACGCCGATCAGCTTGACGATCACCAGGAAGACGGCCAGGGCGATGATGAGGAAGTTGAGGACTTCGGAGAGGAACGCGCCGACTTCGAGGCGGCCGATGTGCCAGGCGCGGTAGCCGCCCTGATTGGGAATGACGTAGCTGAGGAGGGGCATGAAGATGTTTTTGACCATCGAGTTGACGACGGCGCCGAAGGCAGCGCCGATGACGACGGCGACGGCGAGGTCGATCATGTTGCCCTTGAAGGCGAACGATTTGAATTCCTGCCACAAGTGTTTCATGGGAGTCTCCTTTGCCCGTTGGTGAGGCGAGAGTGGGAGGATGCGATTAATTGCTGCTGGAGTCAACCGGGAGGTGCAAGGTAGGCGGACAGGAATGTCCGCCCCACCGGAAGAGAAGCCCCCTCACCCTGCCCTCTCCTCCGAGCACGGGGGCGAGGGGATAAGAGGCAGTATAGCGCCGGGGGGAAGAGGGGCTCAGGAGCCGCCAACGCGCATGTAATCCAGCGAATCAGGAAATGGATAGCGGGCGAAGACGCCGGTTGGCGATGATTCCCACATTGAAGGAGCGGGATAGACATCGCCGCGATAGCCAGACTCGTACATGGAGCGGAGGACGGTCTCGAAGCTGGGTTCCCTGCCATCGTCTCCGATGAGCCGGTTGGCCCGTGCGCCCAGGAAGCAGACCGAGGCCGACGGCCAGCGGTGCGGACTGCCGTTGAGCATTTCGGTGACGGTCCTGAATCCCCTGGAAAGATCCTTGAGGGTCAGGTGCTCGTGCTCCGAGGGGCGCAGCAGCGCCAACACCTCGACGGCATCCATGTCATATTTCACCACGGTCAAACTGTGCCGCTGGACGAAATGCTTGGCATGGGAGGTGATCGCCGACTCGGTCCACTGGCTGGTCGGCAGCATTTGGGCCACCTGGGCGATGATGCCGTGCGTATTGTCGTAGGCGTTCACGGCACACACCAGCGTGCGATAACGCCGGGTGAGAAGATCCTTGAGCAGCCATTGGCCCCACATGATGCGGATGCGCGGGGTCAGGTCGACGTTCTTTGGACCCAGCACGTCGGGAAGCAGGATGATGCGTTCGGTTTGGCTGAGGCCCTCCATCAACTGGTCGCCTTCGCCGTCATAGATGTGCGGCTGATTGAGGTAGCTGTTCATGGAGGTACCCTTTCACATCATGCGTTTGATGATTTTCTGGCTCTGCTCTTCGCTGAGGCCCAGCGGGCGGTGCGCCATCGGGCCGCCCTGTTCGAGCACGGGCTCCGACTGCTCGAGGGTGGGCCGCTCGATTTGCAGGAACAATCCGGTGTAGATCTTATCGCCCCACATCAGCCCCTTTTCGCAGGCCGCTTTCCAGTCGGTGGGGTCGTGCCCTTCATCTTCGAGCTTTTTGACGCGTTGCTTGAAAAACGCGTAATCGTTGTCGTGATTGAACGTCACGCAGGGGCTGAAGACGTCGATGAGGGCGAATCCCTTGTGCTGAATGGCCTTCTTCATGAGGTCGATCATCTGCTTGCCGTCAGCGCTGAAGGCGCGGGCGACAAATGTGGCGCCGTTCATGATGGCCGCGGTGATTGGATTGACCGGCATCTCCACGCTGCCAAAGGGCGTGCTCTTGGTCTTCATTCCCAGCCGGCTGCTGGGGGAGATCTGGCCGGTGGTCAGGCCATAAATCTGGTTGTCCATGACGATGTAGGTGAGATCGACGTTGCGGCGTGCCGTGTGGGTGAAGTGATTGCCGCCGATCCCATAGCCATCGCCGTCGCCGCCGGTGGCGATCACCGTCAGCTCGTGATTGCCGAGCTTGACGCCGCAGGCCACGGCCAGTGCGCGGCCATGCAGGGTGTGCATGCCGTAGGCATTGAAGAAACCGGGGAAGTTGGAGGAGCAGCCGATGCCGCTGACGGTGACGATCTGGTGCGGGCGCAGGCCGAGCTCAGCGCAGGCTTTTTGAAGGCCGGAGAGGACGCCAAAGTCGCCGCATCCGGGGCACCAGTCGGGATCGACCTTTCCCTTAAAATCTCTGGCCTCAAGCTTAACGACTGGCCTGGGGGCTCCCACATCTGGAATGGTTTCAAGGGTCATGTCTTTCACCTCACTTGCTAAACGAGGATCTCCTGATCGGGCACGTAATGTTCCTTGTGCGTGGACAATTGCGCCAGCACGCCGTTGACGATGTGATGCGGCATGAATGGCTCGCCATCGTATTTGCGGATATGGCCGGAGGCGCTGAATCCCGTTTCGCTGCGCAGATAGCGGGCGAACTGGCCGGAATAGTTGTTTTCGACAATGATCGTTCCGCGGCAGTGCGAGAGGATCTCGGTGATGGCGCGAGCGTTGAACGGGACGATCCACTTGATGGGCAGGTGATTGGCGGTCACGCTCTGGCGGTTGAGCAACTCGACCGCTTCTTTAATGACGCCGTAGGTCGAGCCCCAGCCGATGAGCGTGACTTGGGCGTCGGCCGGGCCTTCCAGGCGCGGCGGGGGGACCAGACTCGCAGCATTCTTGAACTTGCGGGCGCGCTTCTCGACCATCTGTCGCCGCTTGTGGGGGTTGGTGAATTCATCGCTGATCAGCACGCCGTTTTCCTGGTGCTCATCGGTTGCGACAACATGCACATAGCCTTCCAGGCCGGGAATTGCCCGCGGTGAAATGCCGCTGGGCGTGTCTTTGTAGCGCAGATACTCGCCGTTCGCCCCTGGCTCGCCGTTGGACGCCGGCTCGGTGATCATTTCGCCCCGCTCGATTATGGGCCGCAGGTTGATCTCGGCCGGATCAACGCTGAAGGTGCCTTCGGAGATCAGCAGGTCGGAGATGACAATGCCCGGGCACTGACATTTGTCCACGAGATTGAAGAGCTCGGGAATGGTATTGAATGCATCGAGCGCGTCGCGTGGGGCAACGATGAAGCGCTCAAAATCGCCCTGGCTGGCCCCCAGCACCTGCCACAAATCTCCCTGCTCGGTTTTGGTGGGAACACCCGTGGATGGGCCGGCGCGCTGGACATCGATGAAGACGCAGGGAATTTCCATCATTCCAGCGCTGCCGATGGCTTCGGTCATGAGCGCAAAGCCGCCGCCGGAGGTGGCGCACATAGAGCGGCAACCGGCGTGCGCTGCCCCGATCACTACATTGGCGACGGCGATTTCATCTTCGAGCTGGCGGACCATGATGCCCAGATCGCGGGCATTCTTGGCCATCCAATGCAAGACGCCGGTGGAAGGACTCATCGGGTAGGCGCAATAAAACTTGACGCCGGCCGCGGCCCCGCCCATGGCCAGGGCTTCGTTGCCCGACCAGATGGCCAGGGGCTTGGCGCCAAGTGGCGCTGGGTCGGGGAACGGCTGAAAGTTGGCGTTGGCATGGTCAAAACCAGCGCGGGCCACGGCGAGATTTTCATCGATCAGCGCCTGGTCCTTGCGGCCAAATTGAAGCGTTAACGCCTCGATCAAGGACTGAAACTCTATACCCAGCAGCGACATAACCACGCCCATGGCGACGCTGTTCTGGAGAACTTTGTTGCGATTGTTGTTGGTGAGCTTGGCGACCGGCAGCGGGCACAGGACCACGCCTTCGGCGGACTCACCCGGTTTAATCGTGTCGCTGTTGAAGATGACGCGGCTGCCGGCTCCCATCAGATGCAGGTGCCGGTTCATCGTGTCCTGGTTGAGGCAGAGCAGCAGGTCCAGCTTGTCGCCGTGGCAGCCCACTGGCTCGTCGCTGACGCGCACGGTGAGAAAAATGTGCCCGCCACGGATGATGGATTGATAGGCGTTGTAAGCATTTAGGTGCAGTCCGCGGCGGACAAAGATCCGGGCCAGGACATTGCCCGGCGTCGCGATTCCCTGTCCGGCCTCACCGCCAATGGCGAACGCAAGATCAAATTTTTCCGCACTCATAAGTTCCGCCCTTCGACCGAGATGAGAGATCGCCTGTTCCCGCCACCGCCTGGCTTTCGGCCATTAGGATATCCGAACGGGTCCCCGACTTACCAGTTTTTTTTTGGATTCGTGCGCCTTAATTTTCTGATACCGCCTGCGCCTGCGGCACTTAGGTATCGGACCGGTTAATCAAGGCTATTGGGCCGAGTCCACGGATATGCGGGTTTGGTGGCCGCCGTTGTCGGTGACGATCAGGAGGAGCTGGAGGTTGGGGGTTTTGATGTCGGGGAGGCGATGGTTGAAGTTGATGGATTTGCCGGTGAGTTGGCGGCCGGAATGGGTGGACTGGGCGGATTTGTCGAAGAAGAGGATGGAGCGCAGTCCGGAGTTGTCGGAGGCTTTGACGGTGATGGTCCACGCGCCGGAGATTCGCTGGGCGTTGGCCTCGACTTTGGGGGGATCGTTGTCGGAGAGGTCGAGATCCCTGGCGACGTAGCGCGAGGACATGAGCAGGCGGGCATCTTCGTCGGAGAAGCAGGCCTTTTTGCCGCCGGGGCCGCCGGTGGGGGAGAGATTCCAGCGCAGGTTGCGAAAGCCGTTGCCCATGATGTAAATGTCATCCTGGCGGCGGTCGTGGGGGAGGCCGAGGGCGTGGCCCAATTCGTGGGCGACCGCGCCGATGCCATCCTCGACGAAGTCGCAGCGCGGCGCGGGAGGGCGGTGGTTCCAGGAAGCGCGGCCGGGGACGGGGGTGTTGTCGAAGAACAGTTTGCGCTGGGCGGGGAGGGTGAGGGCGCAGAATTCGTTCTTGAGGAGGTGGGCGGAGAAGATGGCCAGGCCGCCGTCGGCGTTGTTGTATCCGCCGCGGGCGATGACGCCGGGCCAGAGGCGTTCGGCCGGGCCTTCGTCGTAGGTTTCGGCGAAGACCACGATCACCTGGCGCTGGGGGTCGCCCAGTTTGGATTTGATTTGGGGGGCGAGACGGCGCCATTGTTCGGTGGCGTCGTAGCGCGGGGCGTTATTGTAGTGGATGGCGGGCTTATCGCCGCGGATGAGGTGAATGACGGGTTCGTTGTTTTTGCCATTTTCATCGGACTCGAAGCGCAGGCCGTCGGTGGCGCAGCCTTTGGATTTGAGGTCGGTGAGATAGAGGTCGGCGACGATGGACATGATGGTGCGGATTTTCTTCTCGTGGTTGGGCGTGGGGGTGCGGTCGGAGGGGATGAAATAGGCGAGGCGGATTTGATGGCTGGGCTGCGGAGGAGGAGTTGGGGCGGCGGCGAGGGAGAAGGAGGCAAGGAGGAGGAGAAGACAGCGGGAGGCCGGCATATGGCCGATTATACACGAGCTTCGCATCAGAGTATTCGATGGTGGAGGGCATTGGCGGGTTGCGGTTTTGACCGAAAATCCGGGTGGGGATAGACTTTGGGGATCAACAACTCGGAGGAGTGCCAGAGCGGTTGAATGGACCGGTCTTGAAAACCGGCAGGCCCGCAAGGGTCTCGCGAGTTCGAATCTCGCCTCCTCCGTTGGATC
The DNA here is from genome assembly GCA_036001665.1 of Tepidisphaeraceae bacterium. GTDB lineage: Bacteria > Planctomycetota > Phycisphaerae > Tepidisphaerales > Tepidisphaeraceae > JBGPEF01. The sequence goes on along the minus strand of DASYUA010000075.1, from coordinate 19,296 downwards.
GATTTTTCTCACTTCGCTCGGAGACAACATGGTTAAGAAGATGCGCGCGTGGCTTTTGGTGGGGTTGGCGGTTTTGGTTGCGCCACTGGTGGTAAAGGCGGCCGACGAACAGGCCGGCCAGCAGGCCAGGGTTCTTGAGAAGCAGATCACGGTTCGGCTGAACTATCTGCTGTTTTTGCCGGAGGGGTATTCGGCGGCGGGGGAGAAGAAATGGCCGCTGATGCTGTTCTTGCATGGGGCGGGGGAGCGCGGGAGTGATATCAATAAGGTGAAGGCGCACGGGCCGCCGAAGATTGTGGAGAAGAGGAAGGATTTTCCGTTCATCGTGATTTCGCCGCAGTGTCCGGCGAATTCGTGGTGGCGGCCCTATGAGCTGGCAGCGCTGCTGGATGAGATCGAGGGGAAATATAACGTGGACAAGGATCGGATTTATCTCACCGGGCTCTCGATGGGAGGATATGGCACCTGGGATTTGGTCTCGCAGTATCCGCAGCGGTTCGCCGCGATTGCGCCCATCTGTGGAGGAGGGAATCCAGCGCAGGCGCGGCGGTTGAAGGATGTGCCGATCTGGGTTTTCCATGGCGATGCCGATCGGGTGGTTCCGGTGGCGCTCAGCGATGGGATGGTGGAGGCGCTGAAGAAGGCTGGAGCGGACGTGAAGTACACCCGCTATGAGGGGATCGATCACGATTCGTGGACGAAGACATATGCGAATGAGGAGCTGTATCAGTGGATGTTGTCACACAAGCGCGGGGAGAAAAAGGCCACGGCGGCGGCGGCCACGCCAGCGCCGACGACTCCAGCACCAGCCGGCGGAGGCAAATGACGCTATATATGATAGTGTCGGAAATGGTGCGATCGATGGGGGCGCATGGATGCCGGCAACGATCAAAACCACGCGTTTTTAAGGATTTTCGGCCGGCGGAAGCGGATTGCGAGCGAAACAGAGATCTTCCACGATCTTGCCGCCGATCAGGTGTTCCTGAATGATCCGCTCGGCGTTCTGGGGAGTCACATTCTGATACCAGGTCCCCTCCGGATAGACGACGGCGATCGGCCCGGCGATGCAGATCCGCAGGCACTGGCACCTGGTGCGATAGCAGGGGCCGTCCGGGCCGGCGATGTTGAGCTGCTTCATCCGCTTCTTGATGTAGTCCCACGTCTGCTCGCCCGTCTGCTGGTCGATGCAATCCGGGCCTGAACAAATAAACAGGTGGCGGCTGAGCTTGCCGACGCCAAATTGGGCAGCCATAGTGGGCGGTGGAAGGCCCTGTGGGTTGGCCATGAGTTTTGATCATACACAGAACCGGATTCGTTTTTTACCGTATTGAACCAACTGTCCGATAGAGGCTTAAGTTGTCTCTATTGGTTTGATTCTCAGTCGCGGCCGTGTTACTTTTATGTTGCTGGGCACGGCCGCCCGCGAGCATTGTTGGATTGATTCGAAATGGATTTCGGATCAGACGCAAAGCGGGGCCGCGGCTGGGAAAGGGAAGTCCCAAATGCTCTATCTGCACACACTGCTTCGGCAGCTCGATCCTGCCTTACTGTTAACCGGAATCAAAAATGTCGAAGTGCGCGGAGTCAGCGAAGATTCGCGGCTGGTTGAGCCGGGTTTTCTGTTCATCGCCCGCGGCGGAACGCAGACGGATGGGAAGAAATACATCGCCGATGCGCACATCCGTGGGGCGATCGCGGTGGTGACGCCGGAGGCGACTGGCGGCTCGCCGCTGCCGCAGGTGGTGGTCAAGGACATTGCCTCAGCGCCTTCAATCCTGGCGAATGCATTCTTCGAACGGCCGTCGGATAAGGTACACGTGCTGGGGGTGACGGGGACCAATGGGAAGACAACAACCACTTATTTGATCCGGCATCTGATGGCATCCGTGAAGCGCCGCTGCGGGTTGATCGGGACGGTCGATATCGATGATGGCCGAACCATTCGGCCGGCGACCATGACCACGCCCAGCGCGGTCGAGATTGCCCAATTACTGGCGACGATGAGAAACAAAGGGTGCTGGTCGTGTGCGATGGAGGTTTCATCGCACGCGCTGGATCAGGATCGGGTCGCCGGAGTGAATTTCGCCGGGGCGGCGTTCACCAATCTCACTGGCGATCATCTGGACTATCACAAATCGATGGACAAATACGCCGCGGCCAAGGCGCGGCTGTTCGACATGCTTCCGACGACGTCGGTGGCCGTATTGAATGCCAATGATCCGGCTTCCGAGCGCATGGCGAAAGGTTGCAAGGCCCGGATCATCCGCTTTGGCATCGGCCGCAAGGGTGATTATCGGGCCAAGGACATTCACATCACCGACAGCGGCTCGCATTTCATACTTGATACACCTGATGGCGAGGCCGAGGTGCAGATGTCGCTGATCGGCAGGCACAACATCGCCAACGCGCTGACGGCGGCCGCGCTGGTTGGCGAGGTTTATCACCTCTCGGTTCATCAGCTTGTCGCGGCGCTTCGCGATGCACCGGGCGCTCCGGGACGATTGCAGCCGGTGCGGTGCGGCCAGCCTTTTGGCGTGTTTGTTGATTATGCCCATACGGATGATGGCCTGGAGAATGTGCTTCAGGCGCTTCGGCCGCTGACGCGCGGGAAGCTGCGCGTGCTCTTTGGCTGTGGCGGGGATCGTGATCGGACCAAACGTCCGCGCATGGCGAAAGTGGCCGAGCGATTGGCGGACGTGATTTATCTGACCAGCGACAATCCGCGCACCGAGGAGCCGCAGAGCATTCTCGACGAAATAATTTCCGGTCTCTCGGCCGATGTAGAGTTGTCGGGCGCTTCGCGAAAGTCCGCCGAAAGAACAACCCGGAGCCGCCGGTCTTTGACCGTCCGAAAACCCGCGATCGTCGAAGTGGACCGCCGCCGCGCCATCGAGCGGATCCTGGCCGACTCGCAGGGAGGCGACATCGTGCTTCTGGCCGGCAAGGGCCATGAAAACTATCAGGTCGTCGGCGAGGAAAAGCGGCATTTCGACGATGTCGAGGAAGCACAACGGATCCTTGAGAATCGCCAGACAGCCGCCGCCTGATCTTTTTTGGTGGCATGGGCGCCTCGCCCATGTACCGGAATCATGGGCGGGGCAGCCCATGCCACGTTCAGTTATGAAACCCCTCTCACTTCAAATGGTCCGGCAGGTGGTTGGAGGCAAGCCGCTTTCGACCATTCCGTCGGTCGTACCTGACATCAAATCCGTCTGCACGGATACGCGGACGATGGAACCCGGCGCGCTCTTTGTCGCAATCAAAGCCGAGCGCAATGGCACCGCCTTTCTGCCCGATGCGGCCGCCAAAGGCGCAATTGCCGCGCTGGTTGAAGATGAGCCGGCCATAAAACTGCCCAACGTGCACCTGATCCAGGTCCCCAGCACCCGCGCTGCTCTGGCAAAGCTCGCCACCCACGTCCGCAAGCAGATGAGCGCTCATGTCATCGCCGTCGGCGGCAGCAATGGCAAGACCGGCACAAAAAATTTGATCGACTCCGCCCTGCGCCGCCACAAACGCGGCTCGATCTCACCCAAAAGTTTCAACAACGACATCGGCGTCCCCCTGGCGATTTTTCCGGCCGATCCGGGGCAGGATTATCTGGTTTTGGAGATCGGCACGAATCACCATGGCGAGATTCGCCCGCTCACGCTGATGGCCCGGCCCGACATCGCCGTGATCACCAACTGTTTCGCCGAGCATCTGGAGGGACTGGGCGATTTGATGGGCGTCCGCCGCGAAGAGGCCAGCATCATCGAGGGTCTCGATGAAAAAAGCGGCCTGCTGGTGGTCAATGGAGATGATCAAGCCCTGCTCGATGCGGTGGCCCGTTATAAAGGCAAAAAAATCACCTTCGGTTTCAATCAAACCAACGATCTTTTCGCGACCGACGTTCAATGCGACACCAGCGGCGTGAAATTCAAGCTCAATGGCCGGCGGGATGTTTTCGTTCCGTTGCTGGGCCGGCACACGGCCGCCAATGCGCTGGCCGCCATCGCGGTTGCCCGGCGGGTTGGCCTGAGCGAACAATCCATCATCGAATCGCTTGCCGCCGCCACCGGGCCTGATATGCGGCTGCAAATTCAAAGCATCGGCGGCGTGACGATTCTCAACGATGCCTATAACGCCAATCCCGCGTCGATGATGGCGGCGCTGAAGACGATGATGGAGCTGACAACCGACGGAAGACGCGTGGCGGTCCTGGGCGATATGCGCGAGCTGGGCGAATCGTCGGACGGTCTGCACAGGGAAATGGGCCAATTCGTCGGCGGGTGCGATATCGATCTGCTGATTTGCGTCGGCGAAAAATCGGCAGTCATCGCACAGGAAGCGCAAGCGGCGGGCTTTGAGCCAAGGAACATCATCCATTTCAACGACACGGCCAGCGCCATCGTCGCCATTGGAAGATACATTCATCGCGGCGACCTGATTTTGCTCAAGGGTTCGCGTTACATGGGCCTGGAGAGATTGATGCTTCCCATCTCAATGGCCGACGCCCGGCGGGTGGCGTCGTGAGGCGAATTGGTGTGCCGCCGGGGGGGCGGTGATTCATGATCTACTGGCTGGTCCACCGCTCATTCGACTATCTTGAAGATCACAGCCTGGGCTTCCTGCACGTCTTCGAATACACGACGTTCCGCGCCATCATGGCGGTGGTCGTCAGCTTTTTGATTTGCATCATCATGGGCCCCAGCGTCATCCGCTGGCTGCGATCCCAGAAAATCTCCGACCTGGCCGGCTTCGATCAGGCCGAAATCGACGCCCTGATGGCCTCCAAGAAAGGCACGCCGACGATGGGCGGCATTCTCATCGTCTCATCAATTTTGATTACGACGCTGCTCCTGGGCCGGCTGGATCACAAGGCATTTCATGTGCAAATGGCGCTGGTTTGCATGGTATGGCTGGCGGCCGTGGGCGCGGTCGATGACTGGCTGAAGCTCACCGCCGGCCGCCGTGCCGGCAACCGCCAGGGGCTCTATAGCTGGGAAAAATTTCTCTTCCAGGTCGGCCTGTCGGTCATCCTGATGTATTTCACCTATCGCCACGGCCAAAACATTCCCGAAACCCACACGCTCTATTTCCCCTTCTTCAAGAACATCACCTTCGAGCTGGGCGCGATCGTCTTCATTATCCTTGGCAGTCTGGTCCTCACCGGCTCATCAAATGCCGTCAACCTCACCGACGGCCTCGATGGCCTGGCCAGCGGCTGCATGGGAATCGTTTCGTTTACGTTTTTTCTGCTCGCCTTGATCGTTGGCACACCCACTTTGATCGCCGGCAAACCACTGGCCAATTATCTGCTGCTCCCCCACATTCAGATGGGCGATGAAATGGCCGTGATTGCGGGGGCAATGACCGGCGCATCGCTCGGCTTTCTCTGGTTCAACTGCAATCCGGCCAAGGTTTTCATGGGTGACACCGGTTCGCTGGCATTGGGGGGATTGGTCGGTTACATCGCCATTGTCATTCGGCAGGAGCTGGTCCTGTTCCTCGTCGGGGGAATTTTCGTGGCGGAAGCAATTTCTGTTCTCTTGCAAGTCACGTATTTCAAATACACCCGCAAGCGCTTCGGCGAAGGGCGGAGAATCTTTCTCATGGCCCCGCTTCATCACCATTTTCAGCGTAAAGGCTGGACGGAAACGCAAGTCGTCGTCCGATTCTGGCTCATCACCGCCATGTTGGCGGCGATGGCGCTGGCGACAGTGAAGTTGAGATAGCTACTTGAATGGGTTTGATTTCTCGTCGTACCAGCGTTGAGGAGGCTTATGCTTGCGGGCGAGACGAAGTAATGCCGCATTGGATAACGGCTTTCGCTTCTGCCTCTTTCTAGAGGCTCTTGGTGATGTGGTGCGCTTGATCATTGTGTTGGATTCTTACGCCTCTGCCGGGGCTGGACTTGCCCTCGTTCTATCCGCAGGGCTTGCGCCCTGGGCTACCATCTTACGCCCCTCTCGGGGCTCTTTTCCTCCTCTCCCATATCAGATAAGCTGCAAGCCTTCTCTCATGGGGCCGAAGGAGCAATTCATGAAGATGACAATCATGCTGCTGGCGTGTGCGTGCGGTCTGGGTGGTTGGGCGACGGTGTTGCGCGCGGATGCGACCACGGCGCAGGTCAAGATGGAGGTTATGGCCGAGGGCGCAATGCGAAAACTCGGCGGCTATATGCCGCAGCAACTGAAACTGGTTGCTCTCAAACCCGCCTCGCTCAAAAAAGGCCCTGACTCCAAATCCGCTCTCTACGGCGCCATTCAATTCGGCGGCGCGAAGCACATCGTCGTCCTTGACGAGCCCGAAGGAGCGGATTCCAAGCTCTACGTCGATGTCAACGGCAACGGCGACGTTACCGACGATCCATCGCCCACCTGGGAAAAGAAGGAGTATCCCGGCCCGGGCGGCAAGACCTTCACGCAATACACAGGCGCGTTCAAGCTGCCCCTGGGCAAGGATGAAAAAGCGCCGCTCGTGACCCTGGCCACCTATCGCTTCGACAGCAACGACCCGCAGCGCGCACAGTTCAAAAACACCCTGTTTTACTACCGTGATTATGCCCTCGACGGCGAAGTCACTCTTGGCGAGAAGAAATATCACGCCATGCTCGTGGATGACAAAGCCGGCGGCGATTTCAGCGCCAAAGGACCGGCCGCGCCGCGGCTGATGATCGACCGCAACAGCGACGGCAAATTCGATTACCGCAGCGAGAGCTTCGACGTCGCCAAGGCCTTCAATATCGATGGCACCGTCTGGAAAGTGGCCGATCTGACCGTCGATGGAAACTTCAAGCTGGCCACCAGCACGGAACAAGTGGCCGAGATCAAGCCCCCGGCCGATCTATCCGTCGGCAAGATCATCACGCCGTTCAAGGCCCAGAAAATGGATGGCAAACCCGTGAATTTCCCGGCCGACTACAAGGGCAAAGTGGTCATGCTCGATTTCTGGGCCACGTGGTGCGGGCCGTGCATGTCCGAGGTCCCCGGCCTCGCCAAGGCCTACGCGGAATATCATCCCAAGGGCGTGGAAATCCTCGGCATCTCGCTCGATCAGCCCAATTCCGCGCCCAAGATCAAGCAGGTCACCGGCGAGAACAACATGACCTGGCCGCAGGTTTACGACGGCAAATTCTGGCAGGCGGAAATCGCCCAGCTCTATAACATTAATTCCATTCCGGCCGCTTTTCTGGTCGATGGCGACACCGGCGAGATTCTCGCCGCCGGCAATTCATTGCGCGGCCCGGGCCTGGAGGAAACTTTCAAAGCTGCCCTCGAAAAGAAGGGCAAGAAGTAGCATCTTCCTTTGTGGTGCATGCTTTAGCGTGCCTCTGGCACAATGGGCAGGCTGAGGCCCGCACCACAATTCAGCAACGAATCCATCCTCCATCTTCGCTGCGGCCGTTGACGCCCCGATTTGCCTGAATACAGTGGAGTTTTCTTTACCCGAGGGACCATGATCCAATCGCATTCCGCGCCGACTCGTCGAGATGTCTTGAAGAATTCCGCAATCGCCACCGCCGCGGCCGTGGCAGCGCCGCTCATCGTCCCCAGGTCCGTCCGCGCTGCCGGCAGCGACCTGTTGAAAGTCGGCCTCGTCGGCTGCGGCGGCCGCGGCACCGGGGCGGCACAGCAGGCCCTCAACGCCGACAAAAACGTCGCCCTCACGGCCATCGGCGATGCCTTCCAGGATCAGATCGACCGAGCTCTCCCCACTCTCAAAGCCAGCAACGGCGAAAAAGTAAAAGTCACTCCCGAAACCTCTTTCGTCGGTTTCGATGCCTATCAAAAAGTGATCGACTCCGGCGTCGACGTCGTCATCCTCACCACGCCACCCGGCTTCCGCCCCGCCCAGCTCAAGGCCGCCGTCGCCGCCGGAAAGCACATCTTCTGCGAAAAACCCGTCGCCGTGGATGGCCCCGGCGTCCGCTCCGTTTTCGAAACCGTCGAGGAAGCGAAAAAGAAAAATCTCACCCTCGTCTCCGGCCTCTGCTGGCGCTATCACTTCGGCCATCGCGATACCTTCGCCAAACTCCACCAGGGCGCCATCGGCGACATCCAGGCCACCTACAGCCGCTACAACACCGGCGGGCTCTGGATGAAAACCCGCAAACCCGAATGGTCCGACATGGAATGGCAGGTCCGCAACTGGCTCTATTTCACCTGGCTCTCCGGCGATCACATCGTCGAGCAGGCCGTCCACACACTCGACAAGATGGCCTGGGCATTCAAGGATGAGCCGCCGATCAAATGCCTCGGCAGCGGCGGCCGACAGGCACGCACCGATCCGGCCTATGGCCACATCTACGATCATTTCAGCGTCGTCTACGACTACGCCAATGGCGCACGCGGATTTTTCTACTGCCGCCAGCAGGAAGGCACCGAGGGCGGCGTCTTCGACGACTTCTATGGCACCAAAGGCACCTGCGCCATCAACAGCGGCGGCCCGCGCTTCGAAATAAAGGGCGAAAATGCCTGGCGCTGGGATGGCGCCAAGAACAACATGTATCAGACCGAGCACGATGAGATGTTCGCGGCCATTCGCAAGGGCGATCCGATCAACAACGGCGAGCGGATGACCAAATCGACGCTGCTGGCGATCATGGGCCGAATGTCCGCCTATACCGGCAAGAGCATCACCTGGGATCAGGCGCTCAAGTCCGAGGAAAATCTGATGCCGGCAAAACTGGATTGGGGCCCGATTCCCACTCCGCCGGTAGCGATTCCCGGCAAGACCCGTTTTGCCTGATTAAACAAAACCAGCCAAGTCGTCCGATAAGCGGCATGGGTCGTGAGACGGTGGGCGATGCCCACCCTACGCCCATTTGCCGTATCGCTCATGCTGCAACCTTCCATCTATCGTCTGCGTCTCCAGGACATTCTCACCGTCTGCGTTCTCGGCCTGCTTTGCCTGGGTATCCTCATGGTGCAGTCGGCCGCGATGAACATCACCGGCCAGATCGGCTGGCACTGGAACGAGCGTGGCACGAAACATCTCATATTCGTGGCCGTGGCTCTCGTCACTTTCTTTGTCGTTGGCCACCTCGATTACCGCACCCTCCTGGGCGGCCCCCGATCAGCCTCCGGCGTTTCGTGGAAAAGCCCTGTGCTTTGGATGTTCTCCATCGCCCTGCTCACCTGCATTCTCGTGCTCATCCCCCATGTCGGCCTGGCCGTCAAAGGCGCGCGTCGCTGGCTCCCGCTTGGCTTTACTCAGGTCCAGCCGTCCGAGCTGGCCAAGTGGGCCGTGGTGCTCTTCCTCGCCTGGTTCCTCCACAAGTGCTCCGGCGAGGTCTCGTTCATTAAACTGCTCCTGGCGCTCATCCCCGTCGCCGCAATTTGTCTGCTGGTGGTCATTGAAGATTTCGGCACCGCCATCCTCATCGCCCTCTGCGCAGTCACCATCCTCATCGCCGGGCGCGTCAAACTGTGGCACCTGGCCCTCATTGCTCCGATCGCCATCGCCGCCGGGCTGTGGTTCATGATGCACAAGTCCTATCGCATGACGCGAATGATGTCCTTCCGCGATCCCTTCGCCAGCCCGGAGCGCGAAGGCTATCACATGATCCAAAGCCTCCTTAGCTTTTCCACCGGCGGGGTCTTTGGCGCCGGCCTCGGCCGGGGCGTGCAAAAACTCGGCTATCTCCCCGAAGACACCACCGACTTCATCTTCGCCGTCATTTGCGAAGAACTCGGAGTCTTTGGCGCGATTCTCACCATCGCTCTCTACCTGGGAATTCTTTACGTCGCCTGGCAGGCGATCCGCCAACGAAAAGACGGCTTCGGACAATTGCTCGCGTTTGGCATCGGCGCCATGATCACGTTGCAAGCTCTCATCAACATCGCCGTGGCAACGGTGAGCGTGCCGCCCAAGGGAATGTCGCTGCCGCTGGTCAGCGCCGGCGGGAGCGGCCTGGTCATCACATCCGCGGCCCTCGGCCTGTTGTACAGCGTCTGCCGCGCCAGGCCCGATGAGAGTTTGCAGGAGCAGCCGGTTGGCAATGTGGCCGTCGCGGTGTGACAATATCTTCAAGCGGATTGATGGGAAACCAGACGACGATCCTTTTTGCGGGAGGGGGTACGGGTGGCCATCTGTATCCCGGCATCTCCGTTGCCCTGGCGATGCGGAAAATCTGGCCCGAAGCGTGCCCCGTCTTCCTCTGCACCCAGCGCGAAATTGATCGCGTCATCCTCGAGCCCACCGGATTCCAGTTCATCCCCCAGCCCATTGTGCCGCCGGTGAAAACGATCGTGGGGCTTCTGAAATTCTTCAAAGGCTGGCGCGAGACCAAAGACCTCGTCCGCCAATTGGTCCGCGGGTCGGGCGCTCCGGGTGGGTCGGGCACTCCTGCCCGACATTCCTCAAAACCAGCCGCCATCCTCGGCCTGGGCGGCTACGCCGCCGGCGTCGCCGTCAAATACTGCGCCGAACACGGCATCCCCGCCGCCATCGTCAATCCGGATGTCATCCCCGGCAAAGCCAATCAATATCTGATGCGCCATGCCTCGGCCGTCTGTTGTCAATTCGACCAGACCCGCGAGCACGTCAACCCCGAGCACCGCGACAAACTCAAAACCACCGGTTGCCCCATCCGCCCCGAAATTCTCTCGGCTCCCCCTAGAGCTGAAGCCCTGCGCCGATTGGAGCTCCACCCCAATCTTCAAACTCTCGTCGTCACTGGCGCATCCCAAGGCGCGCAAACCGTCAACGAAGCCATCCTCGCCGTCCTCTCCGATCTGAAAATACAAGGCTGGCAAATTCTCCACCTCGCCGGGCGCGAACACGCCGCCGCCGTTCGCGAAGCCTATCGCAACATGGCCGGCGCAACCCCCCTGCCCACCCGCGTGATCGACTTCACTCCTGAAATGGCCGACGTCTGGGCCGTCGCCGACCTGGTCGTCGCCCGCTCCGGGGCCAGCACCTGCGCTGAGCTCACCGCCTGCGGCATTCCCTCAATCCTCATGCCCTATCCCTTCCACAAGGACCTGCACCAGCGCGCCAACGCCAAAGTCCTCGCTGACGCCGGCGCGGCCATCCTCATCGATGATGAACAGGATGCGAAGAAAAACGCCCCCAAACTCCGCCCCGCCCTCGAGCCTCTTCTTTATGATGCCACCCGCCGCCGAACCATGGCCGAATCCGCCAAAAGACTCGGCCGCCCCGACGCCGCCGCCCACGTCGCCCAGATCGTCAAAAATCTCACTTCCAACAGCACCGCCGAACGGCCGGGCGGGAATCTTTCATAATTTCATCTGGACGAAAATCGCCCTGTTTTTGTAGCATGATCTCGGCCGTCCAATGGAGAGCACGCCTACCAAATCGCGCGGTTTTACCCTCGTCGAACTCCTGGTCGTCATCGGCATCATCGCCATCCTGATCGTGCTGCTCCTCCCCGCCCTTCGCAAAGCCCAGGAAAGCGCCCGCCGCACCGTCTGCCTCTCCAACCTCCACCAGGTCCACACCTTCATGGTCATGTACGCCCAGCAGTCCAGGGACCAGATTCCCCTGGGCTACAGCGGCCCCCCAAACGCCACCGCCGCCAAGCAAAACAACTATTTCCTCTCCCGCACCGCCTCCGGTGGCACGCGTCTGGTCAACATGGGCCTCTTCTTCCAGGCCAATCTTCTCCGCGAAGGCAAAGGCACCGCCCTCTTCTGCCCTTCAACCCAATCCCCGTTTCACTTGTACGACAACCCGCCCGACAACGTCTGGCCGCCCTCGCTCGATACTGTTCGCTGCGCCTATAGCGTCCGCCCCATGGATGATGTCATCTTCGCCACCACCGGCCCGCTCATGGCCACCAAACGCGATGGCGTCACCCCCGCCGATCTCCCGCGCCTCCCCAAGCTCAAGGACATGGCCATCGTCGCCGACATCACCTCTTCTCCGACGCGCGTTGATACCTGCCATGTTCAGGGCTTCAACGTGCTGTATTCCCATGGCGGTGCGAGGTGGTTCGGCCGCAAGGACGTGGAAATCCCGTTGCAAGCCTGCCTCGGCGCGTTCTCCGCGGCCAAAGATGTCTATCAAGACCAGATCTGGGCGCGATTCGATCAGCCTTGACCTCTGACGTCCCGCATCGCCGGCCGCGATCCTTCCTCGCGCAAATCCCACTCCATCCACTAAAATCCCTCCCAACAACCGCACCGTGACACCCGCAACCAACTCACACCCCGCCCCACCGCCAACCCCCATCGAATCCGCTCCCCACGCCCATTCCCCCGAAGCCATCGCCCTACACTTCAAAACTCATCTCCACCACGGCCTTTCCCCCCAGCAGGCCCAACAAATCCTCACCTTCCACGGCCCCAATCAACTCCTCGCCAAACCCCCGCTCCCGCGATGGAAGATGCTGGCCGCTCAATTCAACGACCTGATCATCTGGCTGCTCCTCATCGCCGCCGCCATCTCCGCATCTGTCGGGGAATGGATCGACGCACTGGTCATTCTCGCCATCGTCATCCTCAACGGCATCCTTGGCTTCATCCAGGAAGATCGCGCTGCCCGCGCCATGCTCTCGCTCCAGAAACTTTCCGCGCCCTCAGCCAAAGCCATCCGCGGCGGCCTGCTCCTCTCCCTCCCCGCGCGCGAACTCGTCCCCGGCGACCTCGTCGTCATCGAGGCCGGCGATCAGGTCCCGGCCGATCTGCGGCTCGTTCACTCCACCAATCTCCGCATTGCCGAATCCGCACTCACCGGCGAATCCGTCCCCGTCGAAAAAAATCACGCGAATGTCCTCGATGAAAACACCCCACTCGCCGACCGCCACAACATGGCCTTCATGGGCACCTCCCTCGCCGCCGGCAAAGCCCACGGCATCGTCGTCGCCACCGCCATGCGCACGCAGATCGGCCACATCGTCGGCCTCATTCAGCGCCACCCGCCACAGCCCACCCCGCTCCAGCTCCGCCTCAAGGAAATGGGCAAAACGCTGCTCCTCGTCGTCCTCGGCGCTGTCGTCATGATCTTTCTTCTCCAACTCCTCCGTGGCGGCCGCCCCCTCGAGCTTTTTCTCCTCTCCGTCAGCCTCGCCGTCGCCGCCATCCCCGAAGGCCTCCCCGCCGTCGTCACCATCGCCCTGGCACTGGGCGTTCAGCGCATGATCAAGCGCCATGTCCTCATCCGCAAACTCCCCAGCGTCGAAACCCTCGGCTCCGTCACCGTCATCTGCTCCGACAAAACCGGCACCCTCACCCGCAACGAAATGACCGTCCAGCAGATCATCGTCTCCAGCGGCCGCTATGACGTTACCGGCGCTGGCTACGAACCCACCGGCCAGTTTCTCCTCGACGACGGCTCACAAAAGCACCCCATCACCCCGCTGCAAATCCCCGACCTGCTCCAGGCCCTGACCATCGCCGCCCGCTGCAATCACTCCCGCGTCTTCGCCCGCGAAGCACCCAGCAGCGGCTGGCAAATCGTCGGCGATCCCACCGAAGCCGCCCTGCTCGTCGCCGCCCTCAAGGCCTCCGTTCCCGCCGCCGGCGAGCCTCACCAAATCCTCCACGAAATCCCCTTCGACTCCGATCGCAAAATGATGTCGGTCATCCTCGCCGATCCCGCCGGTGCAAACATCCTCTATGCCAAAGGCGCCCCCGAGCCCCTCCTCGCCCGATGCACACACGAGCTGGTCGCCAACGAACCGCGCCCGCTTTCAGAATCTCGCAAACATGAAATCCTCCAGGCCAGCCACTCGATGGCCCAGCGCGCCCTCCGCGTCCTCGCCGTCGCCTTCCGTCCCCAATCCCCAAACGAGCCGCCGCACGACGCGGAAAAAGATCTCATCTTCACCGGCCTTTTCGGCATGATCGATCCACCCCGCGAAGAGGCCAGGGCCGCCGTCGCCGATTGCCATCGCGCTGGCATCCGGCCCGTCATGATCACCGGCGATCATCCCGCCACCGCCCGCGCCATCGCCGCCCAGCTCGGCATCGCCTCGCGCGACGATCAAGTCATCAGCGGCGCGCAGCTCGACAAACTTTCCGACGATGAACTGGCCGCGCGAATCCAGAATATCTCCGTCTGCGCCCGCGTCACCGCCGACCACAAGCTCCGCGTCGTCCGTGCCCTCAAAAGCCTCGGCCACGTCGTCGCCATGACCGGCGACGGCGTCAACGATGCCCCGGCCATCAAAGCCGCCGACATTGGCATCGCCATGGGAATCACCGGCACCGACGTCACCAAGGACGCCGCCGCCATGGTCCTCCTCGACGACAACTTCGCCTCCATCGTCGCCGCCGTCGAGGAAGGCCGCGGCATCTACGACAACATCCGCAAGTTCATCCACTATCTCCTCGCCTCCAACACCAGCGAGATTGTCCTCATGCTCCTCGCCGCCCTGGTTGGCTGGCCCGCGCCACTTCTGGCCATTCAAATCCTCTGGATCAACCTCGTCACCGACAGCTTCCCCGCCCTCGCCCTGGGCGTCGAGCCCACCGAGCGCGACATCATGTCCCGCCCCCCGCGCCCCGCCCGCGAACCCCTCATCACCCGCCGCGCCGGACTGCTGATCCTCTGCCACGGCCTCCTCCTCGCCGCGGCCGCCGTCGCCGGTTTTCTGCTGACGTACACCGGCGATCCGGCCTCTCTTCCCACCGCGCGCACCGTGACCTTCTGCACCCTTGCTCTCACCCAGCTTTTCTATTCCGTCAGTTGCCGCAGCCCCCGCTGGACCTGGCCCCAACTTGGCGCATTCACCAACATCTATGTCGCCAGCGCCATGGCCCTGGGCGCAGTCCTGCAAATCGCCCTGGCTACGATTCCGCCTCTTCGCCGCCTCTTCAAACTCGCCCCCCTCACTCCATTTCAATGGCTGCTCATCTTCCTGCTGGCGCTGACGCCGGTCACTCTCATCGAAATAACCAAACTCCTCGCCAACCACCGCCGCGCCATCAGGGGCGAGCCAACTCAATCCCTTGCACCCCTCAATCCGCGCCCGTCCGAATGACTTCCACCGAGCATTCCGCCCGCGCGCACACCGCCGTCGCCACGCTCCCCAGCAGCAATCGCTCGAGTCTCGAACGCCCCCGCGCCCCCACGAAAATGCAATCCGCATCCAAAGCCTTCGCCTCCTCGACCAAAACTTTCTTGGGATCCCCCAATCGCAGCAATGGTTCGGCCGCCAGCCCCGCCCGTCGCAGCTCCTCCACCGATCCCTCCGCCATCGCCGACACCCATGCCGGTATTCCGGCCTCGTCGGCCTTCTCGCCCTCCTCCATCACCGGAATCGCCACCGCCAGTTGAACATCCAGCGCCACCACCACTACCACGTCCGTTTCGGCCGGCCAGCTCCTCATCGCCACGGCCTGCACCGCGGCCGCTGAATTGCTCGAGCCATCCACGCCAATCAATATCCTCAACCCACGCCCCGCCGCCCCCGGCCGGCGCCGCGCCACCCGCACCGAGCACCGGGCATTGCTCACCACGGCCTGCGAAACGCTTCCGAACATCGCTCGTCCCAGCGATGAGCGGCCATGCGACCCCACCACCACCAGGTCCGCTCCCCACTCCTCCACCATCGCCACCAGCGCCGTCGCCGGAGATTCGGCCCGTGCCTCCGCCTGCACCTTCGCATCTGCGAATACCTTCCCCACCCGCTCCGCTCCCTCCTTCGCCAGTCCGCGCGCCTCCTCCATCGCCATCGCGGCCAGCCGGTGCGCCCGCTGCACCGCCATCGCGCTCTTCTTCCGCGCCTCCCCCTCCAGCTCCTCGAACATCGACGCCGACAAATGCGGCCAAACATCCACCCCGCTCAACACCACAACTTCGCAATCCGCTCCAATCCCCGCCCGCGCCAAATCCTCGATCGCCGCATTCGCGCACTCTGACCCGTCATAACCAACCAGAATCTTCATTTCTTCATCCTCACCAAGCCAAGCCGATTTTCAACCTCTTCCCCCCCGCATAGCTGCGACTGGCACCGGCCCACCTTTTCGCCCTGTGCTCCACCTCCCCAAACTTTATCGTTCCCCCAGTCACTCTCTTCCAACGCCCGCCTATCCACCATAGACCTTCCTTCAGTCAGTCACCGCAGGTGACGTAAATCTCACGGATTTCGGGGGTGTCCCCCGCGTCTGCGCGTGAAGGAGGGTATTGCACCGGAACGGGGTATTGAACCGGGAGGGGTACAGTTTGTGATCACCAAAAATGGTTGCGATACCCGCGATCTCGCCGCTATCGTATGCAAATCTGGCGGGCCGTCATCTTGTCCCGCCGGTGCGCCGGTCATCGGCTGGCTGGTCCAATGCCACCACAGGACTTCCGAATCCCTCGCTCGAGCGTCGCTGGCTTGTCCGACGATCGCCTCTGCTGGGCCGTGATCGAACGGTTTTGGCCGGATGTAAACTGTGACCAGCAAGCGCGCATCGCCGCGGGTACGCCCGGCCAACGGGCGATCTACGCCCTGACAGTGTTCGCGCGGGAAGTTGATAACGGTGGGCTGGAACAATTCTTCTGGAACAGCTCGGGCGACCTTTACCCCCAGGTGCTCGCGGGTCTGGCTCGCGTCGGCGCTGACGACCGCACTGCGATTTTGCGAACAGCCGCGAGTTTTTTTGACGATGAGCAAACGGTCCACAGACGCAGCCTCCGCCAGGCGAAGCTCTCCGCCGCCTCGCGCGATGAGAAAGAAGCTTTCTTTGGGCCGCTCACTCACCAACTCTACGGCCAAAAGCGAGGCGTGGAACTAGAACTGATGCCGCTGTTCGTTCGTTACATTAATAATCACCCCGACGAATTTTCCGCCGACCCCGCGAGCAGCTAACCACCCGGCTACTGATCTCCCGCGCGAAGGAACTGAGGGGGACATTCCCATTTATCCCACTCCCTATCCATCCCAACCCCAAGCCCGACTTCACCAAATAAAAAAAGGGCGGCAGGGCTTGGCCAAGGAGGGGGGGGAACCTTAGGTCCAAGGGGGTCTGCCGCCCAGGACACACATCATCGCCGAAAACTCGCCCAAGTGCAACCGTCATCATTTCAATCGCCACCGATTCACGCCGCTCGCCATTAAAATGAAATTCCCCCATTCGTCCTTCGACATTCTTTCGTCTTTGGTCATTCGTCATTGCCCCTCCCTTGTCCCTCGTCCCATGTCCCCGTCCCCAGATCAATCCGCCATCCCTCCATGCCTACCTGCTCGTCACTGCGCGCCACCGCTACAGCAACGTCTCATACCCACGGTGAAACGAAATTCCTGATGCTGATTGATCATCCCGCGCAGCAATTGCCGATGAACGCACTGCTCGCTACCGGAATTTTCACGTGACCAATCAAATAGCGTTTGACTCTCGCCCCACGGCTAGTACCATGCGGCCTTCGGGGTGTGTTGTGCCGATGGCGGACAAGAATGTCCGCCCCACCGACAAGAATGGCCGCCCTATTGAGGTGCGAATGGAGTCGCGACCTGTCAGCCGGTTCTTCAACCGGCGAATCCACTTTATCGGAATAGGCGGTTGCGGCATGAGCGGCCTGGCCCGCATGCTGCTCGATGCCGGCGCCATCGTCAGCGGTTCGGACATCAAGCTCAACCCGCAGATGGCCGAGCTGGGGCGGCACGGGGCGATCATTGCGGATGAGCAGCTTGGCGCGCTGCTGCGGCCAGACATCGATCTGGTGGTGAGGACGGCCGCCGTTCATGAGAGCAATGCCGAGTATCGTGCCGCGTGCGCGATGGGCCTGCGGCAGATGAAATATGCCCACCTCCTGGGCGAGGTGATGGCCGAGCGGCTGGGGGTGGCGGTTTCGGGGACGCACGGCAAGACCACGACAACCTCGATGATCAGTTATGCCCTGTTGGAGTGCGGAGCGGCCCCGAGCTTCGTGATCGGCGGGACGGTGGCGCAGCTTGGGGGATCGAGCCGGTCGGGAACTGGCGAATCGTTCGTGGTGGAGGCCTGTGAGTTCGATCGCAGCTTCCACAGTCTCTGGCCGCAGGTGGCGGTGATTACCAACATTGAGGAAGACCATCTGGATTGCTATCCCGGCGGGATTGCGGAGATCGTCGAGTCATTCCGGATCTTCGCGCAGCGGGTGCCGATCGACGGGCGGATCATAGCCAACGGGCAGGATGATTCGGTGCGCAAGGCGCTGGCGGGATTGAATGCTCCGGTGAGCTGGGTGGGATTTGATGACCTGGGGTCATTGGACTGGGCGGTGTCGGCGATTGGGATGAAGGATGGATGTTATCGTGGCGAGGTGCATCGGCATGGAAAGCCGGTAGCGCAACTGAACCTGAGCGTGCCGGGCAGGCACAACCTGTTCAATGCCACGGCCGCGCTGGCGGCCTGCGAGGCGTGCGGGGTGGATGTGGAGCGGGCGGCCGAGGCGATTGGCGGATTCCTGGGGGCCGATCGGCGGATGACGGAGATGGGCCAGAGCAATGGGGCGCTGGTGGTGGATGACTATGGGCATCATCCGACGGAGATTCGCACCACGCTGCGGGCGCTGCGCGAGAAATATCATCCGCGGCGGCTGATCTGCGTGTTTCAGCCGCATCAGCACAGCCGGACCCGGTTTCTGCTGGACGATTTTGCGGCCAGCTTCTGCGATGCGGACCTGACGATGGTGCCGGAGATTTACTCGGTGCGCGACAGCGACGCTGACCGCAAGAGCGTGAGCACGCAGGACCTGGTTGAGCGGATCGAGCGGCACGGCCAGCGGGCGCTGTTCGTGCCAGAGTTGTCGCAGATCGTGGCGGACTTGCGGCGGGAGGTGGGGCTGGGAGATCTGGTGGTGACGATGGGAGCAGGAAATGTTTGTGACGTGGGCCGGGAGCTGGTGGGTGGGTAGAATTAGGCCAGCGGAAGCGGGCTGATGAAAAGTCCCGAGGGCAACTTCCGCCGCACGGAAAGGCTTGAGCTGTGCTAACGCAGAAGGCACCCCCCGTGTCAGCACCATCGATGCGCATCACTGGACCGTTTGGTGGCTGCGAGGCGTTCGTCGCCGAGAATGCGCCACTGGCGAAGTACACCTGGTTCAAGATTGGCGGGGCTGCGCGCTGGCTGGTGCGGCCGAGGAGTGTGGAGGAGTTGCAGGAAGCATCGCGGCGGTGCATCGAGAACAACATCCCGATTTATGTGCTGGGATTGGGGGCGAATCTGCTGATCAGTGATGAGGGGGTGGATGGGGCGGTGTTTCGGCTGAGCGAGGAGCATTGGAAGCGGGTTGTGTTTGAAAAGAACCTGGTGCACGTCGGGGCGGGGACGGACATGCTGAAGCTGTTGATCAAGACGGTGCGGCAGGGGTTGTCGGGACTGGAATGCCTGGCGGGAATTCCCGGGACGGTGGGCGGCGGGATTCGCATGAATGCGG
>DASYUA010000074.1:0-2788 GCA_036001665.1 Tepidisphaeraceae bacterium | reverse complement strand
TCGTTCAATAATTTTGTGCTGGAGCTGTCGCGGAAACTGCTGCCGAATTTTGAGTGGACGGATCTGCCGCTGGACCACGAGATTTATTCGCTGAATTATCGAATCGAGCCGAAGCCGAAGCTGCGGTGCATTACGAATGGGGCGCGGATTTTGATGCTGCACTCGCCGGCGGATTTGGCGCAGTATTGGCAATTGCGATCGGAGAAGACGCAACGAAGCGCGTTTGAGCTGGGGGTGAACCTGTTTATTTACGCGGCGGGGAAGGCGGATTTGCGGAATCGGCTCAGCTCGACGTATCTGGCCGCGCCGCAGCAGGAGGCAGCGCACCATGTTCGGCTGGGGCGGCTGAAATATGGGGGGCTTTGGGATCCGGAGCCGGGGGCGTTTGGGCGATTTGCGAGATGGTTTGGGTATCAGACGGGATATGCGCTGGATCTGACGACGGTCACGGTTGCGGAATTGGATGCGGGGAAATTTCCGGTGGTACATGTGACGGGGACCGCGGCGTGGACGCCGAGCGAGGCGGAGGGGGCGGTGATGCGGAGGTATGTGAGCGAGGGTGGGGTGCTGTTGATTGATGCGTGCGGGGGGGCGTGGCCGTTTGGGCAATCGATCAGCAATGGGTTGCTGCCGCGGGTTTTTGCGGATGCGAAGATGAGCGTGGTGGGGAGCGAGCATCCGCTGCTGTCGGGGAATGGGGACGGGATGGACAACCTGGCGAAGCCGCAGTTGCGGGCGTACACGGAGCAGAAGCTTGGGAAATTGGCGGGGAGGATTGAGATGTATAGTTTGGGGAGGGGGAGGATTATTTATAGCTCGATTGATCTGACCAGTGGGCTGCTGGGGACGAACACGTGGAGTATTCTGGGGCATCGGCCGGGGTGGGCGCAGGGGTTTGTGAAGAATGTTTTGCTGTGGGTGGGGGATGGCGCGGTAGATTAGGACGGCGAAGAAACGGCGGCTGAAGCCGCCCCTACAGGTTCGTTAGCAAATCAAAATGACGAATGACGAATGTCTAAAGAATGACGAATGACGAAGGTCTGTGGCGAATGAGCAGGAAGCATTCCATTTTTGTTGTTTATGGTTTGATTGCGGCGGTGGGGGTGGGGGGGATTGCGCTGGCGGTGGTGCTGGTGGTGCGGGGGAGCGGGCGGGATGGGTTTTCGGCGGAGGAGGTGAGGGAGATTGCGGGGATCAAGGGGGAGGCGGAGCGGTTGGCGGTGGCGGGGAGATTGGCCGAGGCGCACGCGAAATATCAGCAGATTGAGCAGAGGGTGGCGGGGCGGCGGATTCGGGAATCGGCGGTGTGGGATTTGACGGAGCGGGCGAAGTCGGACCAGGATCGGGTGTATTCGCTGTTGTTGTCGGAGATGGAGGCGAATCTGGTGGCGCGGACGAGCGCGGCGACGCGGCCGACGACGAGATATTTCGTGGTGGGGAATCAGCCGCCGAAGGAGGAGTATCCGTCGAGGTTGTTGGGGGAGACGCGGCCGAGTGAGGGGGTGGGGGCGCAAGGCGTAAGAATTGCGACGACGCAGCAGGTGAATCCACTGGAGATTTTTCGGCCGTTTTTGGAGCGGGCGACAGAGCCCTCACCCCGACCCTCTCCCGGAGTACCGGGAGAGGGGGGAAGAGGGGTACCGGGAGAGGGAGAAATGCGGTTGGAAAAGCGTGCGGCGAGCGGGCCATCGACACAACCGGCGCGGGGGTTGGTTGTCGGACCGATTCCGGGGCCGCGGGAGGAGGTGAGGGATGAGCAGATTGGGGAGGCGATTGCGAAGGGGGTGAATTTTCTTTTGCAGCAGTTCAAGGGAGATCAGATTGCGATCGAGAAGCATATCGATCATACGCAACTGGAGGGGATGAATGCACTGGTGGTTTATTCGCTTTTGCAGTCGGGGCAGGCGATTGCGGATGCGCGGCTGAGCATTCAGGGCCCGCAGATGAGTGCGTTGGTGGAGCGGATGAAGGACCATTTGATGCTGGTGGAGGCGGCGACGCCGAAAGCGCCGGTGACTTATGCGCGGAGTCTGCGGGCGGCGGCGCTGGCAGTACACAATCGGCCGCAGGATCGGGAGGTGCTGAAGGGGGATGTGGAATATCTGGTGAAGGGGCACGCGGACGGGGCATACACGTACAACGATAAGATCGGGCGGTTCGATAAGGTTCAAACCAACGAGCTGCCGACGCGCGAGGAGAATCAGGAGAACAAGTGGATGGGGGAATTGCCGGCGGGGACGAATTTTTACATCGAGCCGGGGAAAACGGGGCGGATTCTGCTGCACAATGGGGAGAAGCCGGTGCCTCGGCTGCCGGCGCTGCCGTATCCATCGGCGGGATTGCCGGGGTTTAAGAATGTGAATCCGCGGGAGATGTATGAGGAGCCGCCGGGGTTGCCTTGGGACAATTCCAATTCGCAGTATGGGTTGCTGGGCGTGTGGTCGGGGGCGGAAGTGGGCGTGGAGGCGCCGGCGAACTACTGGACGATCGTGGATCAACACTGGAAGCGGTGGCAACTGGGGACGGGGGAGTGGGAATATGATGGGACGGAAAAGCGCGGGTATTACGCGATGACGGTGGCGGGGATCGCATCGTTGTTTATCACTTATGATTTTGTGGAGGCGCCGGCACTGGGGGCGCAGGTGGGGCGGGAGCCGTTTTCGGCGAACCTGGCGGCGGGGTTGAAGTGGCTGGAGATGGGGGACAATGCGATCAATGTGGAGCAGGGGAAGGTTTATTATCGCGGATACAACCTGTTTGGATTGCAGCGGGTGGGGAGGGCGTCGGG
>DASYUA010000073.1:0-51487 GCA_036001665.1 Tepidisphaeraceae bacterium | reverse complement strand
GCCAGCGTCACCATCTTCGGCGCACTCGGCTCCCCTCTCAGCCCATACACCTTCTGGAACCCCTTCCTCACCCCCAGATCATCCACCGGCAGCAAATCCGGCCGATTCAGCACGAAAATCAAGAACATCTCCGCCGTCCAGCGCCCGATCCCCTTGATCGGAATCAGCGACTCGATGATCTCTTCATCGCTCATCTTCGCAAACCGCCGCACCGGCACCTTCCCCTCCGCAAAGTGCCTGGCCAGGTCCCGCAGATACGAAGCTTTCTGCCGCGACAGCCCCACCGACCTCAATTGCTCATCGCTCAGCGTCAGCAGGTGCCCCGCCGCTGGCCGCGAGCGCGGGAAGAGCTTCTTAAAACGTCCGGAGATGGCGATCGCCACCGGCCCGGAAATCTGCTGCGAGATGATCGCCTTGCAAAGCGCCCCAAAGCAATCGCGCCCCGGCCGCAGCGTACACGGCCCCACCCGCTCGATCACCGCGCCCAGCGTCGGATCGACGCGCGCCAGATGCCGCGTCGCCTCTCTCCAATCAACAGTAACTTTGGTCACGGACCTCATCGCTCAATTATTCCCCGCCCCGCCGCCGCCTTCGCCGCTGAGCCGATTGATCCGCACCCCCAGCACATTCGCCACCGGCCGCTCCTTCCCATCACTCGGCCGATTCAAAACCTTATACGCATCCGCCCCCGGATCGCGCATCACCATCGCCGTGCTCCCGCCGCCGTCGAGATTCATGGCCGACCAGCAGCCCAGTCGAACAAATTCCGCCGACAGGTCCTCATACGTCGCCCCCTCCGAAACCCCCGGATTTCGCCCATCCACCACCAGAATGACCAGCTTCTTTCCCTTCTCATCCACCCCCACCGCCGTCCGCGGATGCCGCGCGGTGTTCTCGTGCTTCACCGCCTTCCCCTTGGCCACCAGCATGACATTGCCCGAGATCACCTGCTGCACATCCGCCTCCGGCACGCTGATTTGCTCGATCCCCACCTTACCCCCCTGCCGCACCACCAGGCACGGTCGCGGCCGCAGGTTCTTCGACCAGACCTTCCCATCCGTCGCCGCCGGCCCTTCTACCAGCGCCCACTGGTTGACGCGATATCCCGGCAGGGTGATGCCCCCCTCGGCCTTCTGCGCCTGGAAGAAGTCGCCATTGACGGCCACGTCAAACTGCTCGCGCTGCGCAATGGCGCTGGTGGGCATGAGTGTCGTCTGGAACTTGCCCTCGCCATCCGGATCAGCCCCGCCCGGGCTGACGCGCACGCTCACGTGCGGATCAGAGAGGTCGATCTCCACCCAGAACACCTTCCGCACCGGCTCCTTGCGAATCTCGCTGTGGAAGCTGATGCCCGGATACGGCTTCTCGCTGGGGAAGTCCGCGCGAGCCAGTACCGCAAGCCTCAGCAGCAGCAGACAGCCAACCATCGCGCATCGCCGGCGGACCATGCCGCAAGTATATCCGCGACGGCCACTGAGGCGAGTGATGCACCCATCTCCTGTTGGCTTCGGCCGCGCGATTGCTCTACAATGTTCCAGGAGCCGAGAGCTGAGAGGGGCCAACAGGAGTCATATGCGACCCGCGCTGAAATTAAACGCCATAGAGCAGGAACATTTGCAGGAGTTGTACGACGCCGCGGGGGTGGCACGGGATGAGTTGCCGTACACCGAGCAGTTCACCCAGCTTTGCCAGGACTTCCAGGACCGCGCCTTCAAGAACGCCGATCCGGAGCAGGTGTTCGGGGCCATCCTCAAGTACGTCCGCAGCAGCACCAACGCGGCCGGGGACGTGGGTGATGCGGTGCTCGATCCTGAGCAGGTGAAGAACCTCAAGCTGGTGCTCAAGCGGCACACCAAGGGCGGGAAGGTGCTGCCGTATTCCAGCGAGTTTGAGACCGCGCTGAAGGAATTCAGCAACATGAGCAAGACCGAGCTGAACGGGCGGGACTTCTGGCTGTCAATTGTCCGAACCCAGGGCCGCTCGCGCCGGCCTCCCAAGCGGGCGGTGGCCAAGGCGGTTAAAGAGGATGATGGAGCCGACGAGGATGGCGAATAGGCCGGCCGGCTCGGGGACGTTCGCCGCGTAGAACGCCGCGAGCTGTTCCTGGTCGGCGGGGTCGATGGGGAAGACTTCTTCGGAATAACTGGTATTGAAGTTGGCCGCCAGGTCGATGAAATCGGCGATGGTGATGGCTTGGTCACCATTAAGGTCACCTTCCTGCCAGGTGAAGGTGCCGGGCTTATCGAAATTGGCGGCGAGATCGATGAAGTCGGAGATGGTGACGACGCCCTCGAGATTGAGATCACCGATACGGGTGGGACGGATGAGGACGGCGAAGTCGCCGTGGGCATCGACGATTCGGGCGATGCCCAGGGCCGAGTTGGGATGGGCGGCGAGGCCGGAATCATAGATGCCATCGCCGGGGTTGATCATGGCGTTACGGATGGCGTTGGAGAGGATGAGCTTGTTCTGGGCGGGATTGGCATAGACACGCAGCGAGCGGAATGCACCGGGGGCGGCGGGAGAATTCAAATCAACGGACTGAAGATCGGGATCGGTGTAGGTGACGGTGAGCTGCTGGAGGTCCTGATCGGCATTGAGGACAGCTTTTGCCGGCGAAGAGCCTGTGAAGGGTTTCTGCACATTGACGGTGAGCAGCGCGGCGGCGGCGGTGATGTCGGTGGCGGGCGCACCAGAGTTGGAGTCGAGGCGCAGTTGGCCGGCCTGCACGAGGATTTGTCCGGAGTTGGTTTGATTGCCGCTGAAGACCAGCGTGCCCGCGCCGATCTTGTTGACGGGGCCACCAAGTAAGCTGATGGGGCCGGTGAGGTTGAGCTGGCTGTCGGCGGCGACTTCGGCGGTGCTGGTGGTATTGAATGCGAAGGGCGCGCTGATCATGTGGCTGCCGCGGAGGATGTGAACGCCGCCGGAATTGACGCGAAGCGTGCCACTGGCGCCCTGGGCGATGACGTACTGATTGGGGTTACTAATCGTAAGTGAGGAGACATTGCGGTCGCCGTCGAGGGTGACGTTGGCGGGTGCATTGGTGCGGGTAAGGCGATTGAGAAAGCGGGCATCCGTGGGCAGGGCGCTGGTGGGTGTCCAGTTGGCGAGCGTGCCCCAGCTTCCGCCGCCATCGACGTTCCAGGCATTGGTGGCCAGGAGCTTGTCGATAGCGCCGGTGTTCATCATCGCGTAGAGCTCGCCGTCGGCATCTTCGCCGAGGGCGTAAAGGAGGCCGCCGCTGAGGGCGGTGTTGAACTGGAAGATGGTGCCGCCGTTCTGGTCCATGTAGAAGAGGCGGCCGGCGCTGCCGGTGCCGTTGTAGTCGCCGAAGATGTATTTGCCCTGGAATTCAGGGACGGAGCCGTGATAGACGAAGCCGCCGGTGATGGAGTGGCCGTCGGCGTGGGTGTATTCGCCGATGGGAGCGACGGAGGTGAATCCGGGGGGAATGGTTCGGCCGGCGATGGTGTTGATGCGGGTGCCTTCCATGTAGGCCCAGCCGTAGTTTTGGCCGGAGGTGACGATGTCCACTTCTTCGCGTGCGCCCTGGCCGACGTCGCCAACGTAGAGCTTGCCGGTGGGCCGATCGAAGTTCATGCGGAAGGGATTGCGCAGGCCGTAGGCGAAGATTTCGTTGACGGAGGTGAGTGAGCCGAAGAAGGGGTTGTCGGAGGGGACGCCGTATTTGCCGTTGACGGAATTGTTGCCGGTGGGATTGATGCGGAGGATTTTGCCATAGACGTTGGTTGTGTCCTGGCCGTTACCGTTGGGGGAGGTGTGTCCGTCGGTGGTGCTGTTGATGCCGCCACTGTGGTCATCGCCGCCGCCGCCATCGCCGAGGGAGATGTAGAGCATGCCATCGTTGCCGAAGCGGAGGGCGCCGCCGTTGTGATTGGATTGGGGCTCGGCGATGCGCATCAACACGCGCGGAGCAACCGTGGCGTCGGCGACGTCGGGGTTATTGAGGTTGACGGTCCATTCACGGACCACGCTCTGGTGATCGCCGCCGGTGAGGCCGATTTCGGGGTGGGAAAAGTCGGCGTTGCCCACTTTGGCTTCGGAGGTGTAGGTGTAGAAAAGGCCGCGGCCGGGGGTTCCTTCGGGGGCGTAGAAATTGGGATGGAAGACGAGGCCGAGGAGGCCGCGTTCATCGTTGCTGCCGCCGCCGACGACTGGAAAGCCGCGGGCGGTCAGATCGAGGAAAGAGGTGGCCTGGAGGGAGTTGTTTTTGATGAGGCGGATGAAGCCTTTGTGGGTGGCTACGAAGAGGCGGTTGCCGGTGTCGCCGGGGATGGTGACGAGGTCGAGGGGCTCGGTCTGGGTGGCGGTGGGGATGTTGGCGATGCGGAAGAGATTGGTGGTGAGTGGGCCGGTGGTGATGGGGTTGGTTTGGGCGCGGAGGGTGGGCGTGGGCAGAAGTGACGACAGGATTACAGCAGCGAGTTTAAGCCCTCTCATGGTCGCCTCCTTGGGGTGATTGGTGAGGATTGTAAAGCGCCAAGGGCGCAACGGGAAGTGAATAAGGGAGGCTGGGGAGCGTGGGGCGCGGTGGGTTTGTTCCGTCAAAAAATTTAGCTGGGAGAAAGCCAAAAGCGGCGATTTTGAGATGATGGAGAGGATATTGGGTTTGTTTGGTGGGTTTGTTTTCCGGGGAGCGGTTTTGGAGATTGGGGGGCGGCGGCGGCGGGAGAGAGGCGACGGATTGGTCCGGAAGCGCAACGGATTGGGGAGAGAGCGCGGAATGGGAGCGGTGAGTGGAGCTGCGAGCAGGACGAACGACATAACCTTTCCCCCTTTCCCTTTTTGGTTTACACGGTGGGGCGAGCCCCACCCTACATTCACGGGTACGTTGGAGGAGGGGTGAAGGTTCGATTAAAATGTAAAAAATATTAGGGTATGGCCGAACTGGGGGAGGGAGAAAGAGAAAGAGGAGGAGAAAGATTGAGAAGAGGAGAAGGATTAAGAGCAAGAGTAAGAACGAGGATTTTGGATTTGAGATTTGAGAGAGGAGCCCCTCACCCTGACCCTCTCCCCGGAGTACCGGGGCGAGGGAAAAGAAAGGAGCACCGGAAGAGGGAAGAGAGAGAATAGGAAAACGCCCGCGCGGGATGCGCGGGCGTTTTTGACACTGGAGATAAATTGTTCTGGTTACTGGCCTGCGCCGGTGCGATTGGGGCGGTTGGGGCGATTGCCGCCTGCGCCGCCAGCGCCACCGCGGGCGGGACGGTCCTGGAGCTTGAGGGTTACGGTGGCGGCTTCATCGGCCTTGACGGTGACGCGTTCGCGAGCCATGCCCTTGCCATCGACGCGGGTCATGAGGGCGTAATCACCGGCGGGGACATCCTTGATGGTGAATTTGCCGTCGGCGTCAGTGGTGGCTTTGAAGAGGGGCTCGGGGCGCTGGCGGTTGCCGCGGCCGGGCTCGGGAGCGGGGGCTGGAGCGGGCTTGGGATCTTCGGCGATTTGATTGGCTGC
Organism: Tepidisphaeraceae bacterium; assembly: GCA_036001665.1. GTDB lineage: Bacteria > Planctomycetota > Phycisphaerae > Tepidisphaerales > Tepidisphaeraceae > JBGPEF01. The sequence continues at coordinate 46,006 of DASYUA010000073.1, read as the reverse complement.
GCCGTTGCGATTGGGACGGCCGGCAGCACCACCTGCGCCGCCGCCTTGGCGCTGTGGGGGCTTGATGACGGCGACTTGGGCGCCGGAGACGGCTTTGCCATCTTTGTCGAGGACGGTGCCGGTAATCGAACCTTTTTTGGCCTCTGCGCCGGCGGCCGGTTTGTCTTCAGCGCGGGCGAAGGGGAGGGTGGAGAAACCGGCCAATCCAGCGGCCACGACGGCCGGGATAATGCACTTACGGAGGAAGCTGAACATGGTGAGGTCCTTTAATGAGGCGCGCCGTTCATCCCGCCTTACGCAGCGGGGTATTTTCTGAACGGGGCCGAAATTCGTTTCCAATGGTGTAACGGTTTTGGGGATGGAATATTGTTGAAAATGCGGATGAAACACGGAGGCACGAAGGCACGAAGGCCAACTCGTCGAACTGCTGGGATTTGAATTGGCAAGCACATTTTTTGGGGGGAGAAGACGCACGACAGCACGGGCGAGACGCCCGTGTTACGAATCAGTGCCGCAGCTCGTCCCAGAGGTCGCGGAGGTCGGCCTGGCAGTGGACGGCGACGCTGCCGTCGGGGTTGTATTGGATTTTGTGGGGGTTGATGCGCTCGATGGTGCGGGAGATGGCGGCGGCGATGCGGGGGTCCTGGCGGGCGGCCTGGCCGAGGGTGAGGCTGGTGTCGAGCTCGAGGGATTCGATGCGCTCGATGAGCTTGGCCTGGGCGTCGCGCTCGGCAGCGCGGGCGGTTTTTAATTTTCCGCCGACGGAAGGGGAGACGCCGATGACGGTGATGGATTTGTCGATCCAGGCGGGCGCTTTTGGCGGGACGCGCACGAGGTTGGCGGCGGGGGTGACTTTTGTGTCGGGGACCTTGGCGTGGCCGACGGCGGGGGCGGTTTTGACGAGGAAATCTTTTTCGATTTCGCGCCAGTCGTCGGGGTTGGTGGGGGGAAGATTATTTTGGTTCTGGAGGGTTTCGCGGAAGAGATCGAAGAAGTCGCGCGGGTCGGCCGCGAGGGCGACCTCGACGTCGAGGTTGTCCTGGAAATCGACGCGGGTCATGGGGCGGGAGGTGAGCCAGTTGCGGATGCGGGCGGCGATCTGCGGATCGGCGAAGGCGTCGGCAACGGTTTTTTTGTTGCCGAGGGGAATGTCTTTGACGCTGTCCATGACGCGGCGGGCGGCGTCGGCGGAGGCATCATCGAGGGCGCGCTGGCGGGCGTCCGCACGGACGGCGGCCCATTTGCTGCCGATGCGCGGGCGGACGTCAGAGCCGCTGCCGGCGGCGGAGCCGGTTGCGCCGAAGACCGATTGGGGCCAGTTGCGGGAGGCGCGGTCGATTTCCAGGCCGGTGATGGGGGATTTTTTGGGGTTGGCGTCGGCGAACTGACGGAGGGCGTAGCTGACGCGGGCGGCGGGGATTTCCAATTGCACCTGGCAGGTGTGATTGACCCAGCGGGGGTCGCCGACCTGTTCGGCGGATTGGAGCGTCTTGAGGAAGTCGTCTTCGAGCTTCATTGTTTTGAGATAGGAGCGGATAGAGAGTTGGGGGGTGAGGGGCTGGCGGGCGACTTCGTCGTAGAGATTGCGGACGGCGTTGGAGGTGGCCGCGCGGATGGTGTCGGAACGGATGGATGGGTCATATTCGGGGACGTAGCGGCGGGTGGTGTCTGCACCGAGGAGGGGCGTGGCCAGGAGGAGAAGGAAGAACAAGAGGGGCACACGCATCAATGACACTCCATGCGAGCAGATAAGCTCATCTTAGTCTATCGGATAGACAGTGGGGGGAGGGGGGGCGTTAGGGGTGTTGGGCTTACTTTCGGGAAGGAAAGCGTGAGATCTATAAGTGCTGTCTGGCTTTGGGATTAAACACGAAGACACGAGCGTACGAAGGCCAACTCGTGGTTGCGCGTAACTTGGGTTGGGCGGTGCTGCGGGAAGAGGAGGAGGGAGAGGGATAGGATTTGGGCTTTGGAAAGGAGCAATACCATGAAATACGGCCGGTTGGGACAGACGGGGCTTTGGGTTTCGAGGTTGGCGTTTGGGAATATGACGTTTGGGAGCAATCCGAAGTTGCGACTATTGGTTTACGGGGATGACGGGGGATCTGGTGCATCGGAAGGCGGGCACAGGGCGGGGGGATTAATGACGAAAGGCGGGGGGACTAAACACGAAGGACACGAAGACACGAAGGCCAACTCGGAGTACCGCGCGAATTGCAGGAGGGGAGCATGGGGATTCATTTCCTTTTAAGAGGATGAGGTGGGGTTGCAATCAGTGCGCGGGAGGACCAAGCGCGGCTTCGTGGCTTCGTGTTCTTCGTGGTGAGAAGTTCTCGGTGGTGAGAAGTTGTGTACCCGTTTGGGGGCAGGCGGCCATATTAGGTTGAAGGCAGAAGCAGTTTTGTTTGTGCCGCCAGGATTTCGCACGAATCGGCGGCCGATGCCTTGCCATTTTGGAGGATTTCATGGTCGCCGTAGGATTTAATTCGATGGAGAATCTGGAAGCACGCGCGCTATTGTCGGCGAACGCGGTGCTGGAACATGGGACGCTGCGAGTGCATGGTATCGAGCGGTCGCCCAACACGATCGTGGTGGGGAATAGCGCGGATGGGTTGAACGTGAACGTTTCGATCAGCACCGTGAAGAAGAACGGCGTGGTCAAGACGTTTACGGCGTCGTTTCCCAAGGCGCTGGGCGTCAACAAGGTGCGGATCAACGGCGGGCACGAGGCCGACAATATCAGCATCGATCAAACGTCGTCGCCGTTTGTGATCAAGACGCGCATCGATGGCGGGGGCGGCGCGGATGTGATCGCCGGCGGCGATGAGGATGATGTGATCATCGGCGGCGCGGGCACGGACAATATTTCGGGCGGCGGCGGGAATGATCTGGTGTTCGGCCGGCATGGCAATGACACGCTGTTGGGCGGAGAAGGCAATGATACGCTGTGGGGCGGCGCTGGGAGTGACAGCGTCGATGGCGGAAACGGCGACGATGTGCTGGGAGGAATCCTGGGTGCCCCCAATACGCTGATGGGGGGGGCCGGGCATGACACGTTCTGGGTGCGGAGCCTGGAAAAGAATCCGGTGAATGATTTCAACTCGGCCGAGGATACGCTCAAGACACCGAAGACCAAGCCGCACGCGAAAAATGCGGACGCGGCATAAATAGCGACGGTTCCACCAACACGAGAAACGCCTCACGCTGCTTTGACTAGAGCGGAGGCGTTTTTTTTTATTTGCGAATTGCGATTTCTAATTTGCGATTGGAAGACTATGGCGGATTGTCGACGCTGGAGGGGAGGGTGCGTTGGTGCCGGGTGGGATAGATGGTGGTGAAATACATGGTGAGGAGCATGGCGATCCAGAAGGCTAGGAGGATGGAGAGGAAGAGGAGGAGTTTGGGGCGGGGTTTGAGGGTGAGGGTGTAGGTGGCGCGGTCGGTTGGCGGGGCGATTAGGGCGGGCTTGGGGCGCTGTTTGTGCTTGCTCATGATATGGAGGGGATGCGGTAGTTTTCGTCGAAGGCGATGGCGAAGTCGAAGACGTTTTTGAAGTCGTCGATGGTGTCGGTATCGGTTTTGGACATGTGGCCGTTGGCGACGAGGGCGAAGACGATTCGGCCAAAGTCTTCGGTGCGGGTAATGTTCCAGCGCTTGAGGACGGTGCGGGCCAGCATTCCCCAGCGGAGGAGGGCGAACTCGCGGAGGCCGTGGGAGAGGTCGCGGCCGGTGACGTGGTAGCTTTTCTTTTCCTCCTTTTTGAGTTTTTGGGGATCTTTGAGCTCTCCGTGGATTTTCTGGACGGTGTAGGCGAGGCCTGAGTGGATGAATTCGTAGGCTTCGATGGGGTAAAGGCCGACTTCTTCGACGATTTGTTCGAGAGATTTGAGGGGTTTCTCGGGTTTGTCGGGAGGGGGCTGGGGGTCTTTGGGTTCTTGCGGGGGCATGTTGAAAATTTAGCAGAGGCGAGGCGAAGAAGGAATGTCCGGCACAGCCGGACCTACGCAATCTGCGGGAAAAGTGGCGTCCCGTCGTTGAATTTGTGGCCCGGCGCGAGCGGCGTCGAGAGAAGATCGGGGAGGCTGCGGCCGGCGATGTCCAGGCCGAGCTGGCGGAGGCCTTCGGGGGATTTGTGGGGGAGGATGGGGAGGAGGGCGAGGAGGGATTTGTGGATGGCCTGGGCGGAGAGATGCAATATCGTGTCGAGACGGGCGGACTGGGCGGGGTCTTTGGCGAGCTTGAAGGGAGCGGTGGCGTCGATGTAGCCGTTGGTGAGACGGCTTAGCTCGATGGGGAGGAGGGCGCAGTGTTGGAGGTCACATTTGTCGTACGCGGTGGTGAGGGCGGAGGGGAGGTTGTCGATGTGGCTCTGGAGATTGCGGTCGATGTCTTCCAGGGGAGCGGTGATGGGGGGTAGGATTGCGCCGCGATAGTTGCTGATCATTTTGAGGACGCGGTTCAAGAGGTTGCCCAGGACGTTGCGGAGCTCGTTGAAGGATTTGAGGAAGTCGGCGTCGGACCAGTCGAGGTCGTGGCCGAAGGGAGCTGCGCGGAGGAGATAAAAGCGCAGGGAATCCTGGCCGTAGGTGGCGATGACGGAGCGGAGCTTGGCCAGGTCGATGAAGTTGCCCATGGTTTTGCTCATCTTGCGGCCGCCGCTGGTCCACCAGCCGTGGGCGAAGACTTTTTTGGGCAATGCCTCACCGAGGGACATGAGCATGGCGGGCCAGTAGACGGTGTGGAACCAGAGGATTTCCTTGCCGATGAGATGGACATCGACGGGCCAGTAGCGGCGGAAGCGGGAATCGTTGTTGGTGCCGTAGCCGAGGGCGGTGATGTAATTGCTGAGGGCGTCGATCCAGACGTAGACGACGTGATCGGGATCGTGGGGGAGGGGGATGCCCCATTTGAGAGTGGCGCGGCTGACGGAGAGGTCATCGACGCCGGCTTTGAGCTTGCTGATGACTTCGTTGCGGCGGGTTTCGGGTTGGATGAAGTCGGGGGTTTTCTCGATGTGATCGAGGACGCGGGCGGCGTATTTGGAGAGGCGGAAGAACCAGGTGGGCTCTTTGTAGCGCACCAGGGGGCGGCCGGAGATGATGGATTTGTATTCGGCGGCCTTGGCCTCGGTTTCGGTGACGAATTCCTCCTGGCCTTCGTCATACCAGCCCTCGTAGGCGCCGAGATAGAGATCGCCGTTGGCGTGGAGTTTTTTGACGATTTCCTGGACGGCCAATTTGTGGCGCGGCTCGGTGGTGCGGATGAAGTCGTCGTTGGTGATTTCCAATTCCTTCCAGACTTGCTGGAAGACGGAGACAACGCGGTCGGCGAGGGCTTGGGGATCAATTTTCTGGTCGGCGGCGGTTTTGACCATTTTGATGCCGTGTTCGTCGGTGCCGGTGAGGAAATAGGCGTCGTGGCCGGCGAGACGGTGATAGCGGGCGAGGGTGTCGGCGGCCAGGGTGGTGTAACAGTGGCCGAGATGGGGTTCGGCGTTGGGGTAATAGATGGGGGTGGTGATGTAGAACTTCATGGGGGATTGTGGCATTGAATCATTGAATCATTGGGGCAATCATAGGCGGGGTAGTTTACACGGAGCGGGCGGCAGTGCCACGGGTGGGGATGGTTAATACAATGATCGAATGGCTGAAGAAGCGTGCTGCGAGCTGTGCGGGCGGGAGATTGCGCCGCATGCGCATTATGTGGTGAGGATTGATGTGTTTGCCGATCCGGAGTTGCCGGAGTTGACGGCGGAGGAAGTGGCGAAGCTGAATTTTGATGAGGAGATGAAGAAGCTGCTGGAGCAGATGCGGCACATGAGCGAGGCGGAGTTGCAGGATCAGGTGCATCGGAGATTTGAGTACAGGATTTGCCGGGGGTGCCAGATCAGATTTCTCGCGAATCCATTGGGGAAGCCGAGGGAGAAGGGTGTGGGGGGGAATTAAGAATAACCGCAGAGACGCAGAGAATACAAAAGAGAAGAGTTGAACGCAGATAACGCAGATGACGCGGATTTGCCCAGATCAGATTGATCCTGGACGGCGATATGGGTGATGCTGCTTTTGTATCGCGAGCGGGGGTGAAGCTGGAGCATGCGCTTTCCACTTTTGCGATGGATGTTGGAGGTTGGGTTTGCGCGGATTTGGGGTCGAATGTGGGGGGATTTGTCGACTGTTTGTTGCAACGTGGGGCGAAGAGGGTTTATGCGATTGATACGGGGTATGGGGTGCTGGAGTGGAGGTTGCGGAAGGATCCGCGGGTGGTGGTGATGGAGCGGACGAACGCGATGCATGTGAAGCTGCCGGAGAAGGTGAAGCTGGTGACGATTGATGTGGCGTGGACCAGGCAGAGGAACATTTTGCCGGCGGCGCGAGGGATGCTGGGGGAGGAGGGAATTGCAATTACGCTGATAAAGCCGCAATACGAGGCCGGGGTTTCGCTATTAAGGAAGGGAGTATTGCCCGCGGAACATCTGGAGGCGGTGTTGGAGAATGTGAAGGCGGACATTGCGGCGAGCGGCTTTAGCTTGATCGATATGATCGAGAGCCCAATCCGCGGCGGGGAGGGAAATGTGGAGATGCTGGCGCATCTGCGGCCCACGTAGCACGGGCATCCTGCCCGTGTCAGAACTCGCTGCAATATTTGCAACAGGGTGATTCTCCGCGCGTACAATTCCTTCACCAACGGGAGTCTCCAACTATGAGTCAAATCAGGATTGCCATCGCGGGAATTGGGAATTGCGCCAGCTCGCTGGTGCAGGGAATCGCCTATTACGCATCGCACAGTCACAACGGGCAGAGCGATGTGAGGGGGCTGATGCATCCGGATCTTGGCGGGTATCGAGTTGAAGATATCGAGGTGGTGGCGGCATTTGATGTGGATCGGAGGAAAGTGGGCCGGCCGCTGGAGGAGGCGATTTTCGCTGCGCCGAACAATACCAGGACGATTTGCCGGGAGGTGCCGCGGAGTGGCGTGATGGTGAAAATGGGAGATGTGCTGGATGGGGTGGCGGAGCACATGGCCGAGTATCCGAGCGCGGAGCGGTTTGATGTGAGTGATGATGCGCCGGTGGATGTAGCGCGGGTTTTGCGCGAGAGCGGCGCTGACATGTTGTTGAATTACATGCCGGTGGGGGCGCAGCGGGCGACGGAGCGGTATGCGCGGGCGTGTCTGGATGCGAACGTCGCGTTCATCAATTGTGTGCCTTGTTTTGTGGTTTCGGATGAGAACTGGGCCGCGGAATTTCGGCGGCGGGGAATTCCATGCGTCGGGGATGATGTGAAGGCGCAGGTGGGGGCGACGATCACGCATCGGACGCTGATTCGCATGCTGGCGGAGCGGGGGATGAAGGTGGATTCGACTTATCAGCTCAACGTCGGCGGAAATACCGATTTTTTGAACATGCTCAGCCGCGACCGGCTGGCCAGCAAGAAGATCAGCAAGACAGAGGCGGTGCAGTCGCAGCTCGAGGAACCGCTGGATGAGAAACAGATTCACATCGGGCCCAGCGATTACATTCCGTTTTTGAAGGACAACAAGATTTGCTTCCTGCGGCTGGATGCGACGGGGTTTGGGGGCGTGGCGATGAATCTGGAGTTGAGATTGAGCGTGGAGGATTCGCCCAACAGCGCGGGGGTGGTCGTGGATGCGATCCGGTGCTGCAAATTGGCGCGGGGACGAGGCGTGGGCGGGCCGATTTTGCCGGTGTGTGCGTACACCATGAAACATCCGCCGGTGCAGATGAGCGATCAGGAGGCGCGGAGGGGGATGGAGGAGTTTATCGCACACGGTCGGCAGGCGGCCGAGGTGGAAAGCGTACCTTCAGAGCACATGCGCGTTTGAGCCGCGGAGATTTCCGTCACTTCGCCTTTCGAGCTTACATTAAGGTTCGAGAGGCTTATGAAGGATGATCGGGAATTGCTGGCGGAGTATGTGCGCGATGGTGCGGAGGGTGCGTTTGCGCAGGTGGTGGCGGGGAATGTGGGGATGGTCTATTCGGTGTGCCGGCGAATCCTGGGGGACGCGCATCTGGCGGAGGATGCGACGCAGGCGGTATTTTTTCTGCTGGCCCGCAAGGCTGCTTCGTTAAATCGTGACGTAATTCCGGCGGGGTGGCTTCACAACGCAGCGCGGAACGTCTGCGCCAATCTGCGGCGGAGCGAACAGATCCGCAGGAGACATGAGATGAAAGCTGCCCAGGAAAATTGTTCCGCGGAAAAGGCTGTGACGGGCGGGAACGAGATCGAACCGGCGAAAATCGACGCGGCGCTGGGGCGGCTGCGGGATGCGGATCGGGACCCGATTTTGCTGCGGTTTTTTCAGGGGCAAAGTTTCCGACAGGTGGGGGAAACGCTGCGAATTTCCGAGGATGCGGCCAAGAAGCGCACCGAGCGGGCGCTGGAGCGGCTGCGGGAGTTGCTGCGGCCGGCGGGAGGGACGGCGATGTCGGCGGCGGCCGTGGGGGCGATGCTCACGTCATGCTCGCACGCAACGCCGCCGAGTCTGGCGGCGGCGGCGACGGCGGCAGCGCTGCATGGGGCGGTTCCCAAGACACTTCCGCTTCTGCTGAAAGGAGCAATCGGGATGAGTGCAACTACAAAGACGCAGTTGGCCATTGCGGCGGCGGTGGCAGCGGTGCTGCTGGGGACGGGGGCGGTGCTGGTCACGATGTCGATTGGGAAGGATGAAAAAACGCAGTCGGTGCGGGTGCAGGGGGCCGGCCAGGGGCAGCGCGATGCGCAGCAGCCACCATCGGCCGTCGTCGATGCAACGTGGCAGCCGCAGCCACGGCAGATGCCGGATTGGATTCCGGGAGGGACAGCGCCGATGTTGATGGGCCGCGGCGGCAACGAGATGCGGGGTGTGTTCTCCACGATTGAGGCGGAGCACTTTGAAGAAAAGCAGGGAGGGATCGTCGCCGCTCCGGGGTTGACCAAGTTGGGCGGCGGGAATTGGGCCCGCTATGGAAACGTGGATTTGGATGCGGGGGCGAATCAGTTTGTGGCGAATCTGTCGGCAGGAGTAGTGGATGCGGCCAATTCAATTGAAGTGCGGCTGGACAGCCCCACCGCGCCGGCGATCGCGGTGCTGGAGGTGAAGAAAACGGCCGATTGGTCGACGTTTGTCACGCAGTCGGCAGCGCTGTCGCCCGCAAGCGGCGTGCATGACGTCTATCTGACGTTTACGGGGCCAGCGCGGGTGGCGGATTTGAACTGGTTCAAACTGGTGCGCACCCCGCGGAGCGCTTCGAATCAGATTACGGGGAACAGCTACGATGATGCGCGGGGGGTGAACGATCACGATGGTGTGATCGCCAATATCGATCGTGGGGATTTTCTGCGATACAGCCAGATCGATTTTGGGGAGGGAATGGAGACGTTTGAGGCCTGTATCGGCCTGGCCGACCAGTACAGCGACGGATCGCGGACGACACAGGGTCAGTTTGAGGTGCGCATTGATGCCCTCGATGGGCCGGTGGTCGGATTGCTGATGACGCAGCCGACGGGCGCGTTCAGGAAGCACGTCCCGCAGAGCACGCCGATCACGCGGACGAGCGGGATTCACGATGTTTATTTCACCTTTCGCACCAATGGCGTGTGCGACCTGGAATGGTTTACGTTCAAAAAATAATCATTGCGGGCTGGGAGCGGTGGCAGGTTGGGTGGCGGGAGAGGCAAGAGACGTCATGTCGGGCAGTGTGATCGCGAGGGATCTGGGGGTGGGGTTGCCGTGGGAATCCTGGGGGCTCAGGAAGATGATTGTTGGGCCGAGCTTCTCGTCTTGAATCTGTTTGGCGACGCGATCGATGATGCTTTCCTTTTTCGGCGGCTCGGAATACTGCTTGTCAAAGATCTGGATCGGTATCCATCCCGCATCGCGGATCTCCTGTGCTTTCATCGAGCGATTCACATCCGAATTGAACAGGCCATAAACCGGGTCCCAGACGAGGATGATCCCCCGGTAATCGTTCAGGATGGTTTTCCGCTGCCATTCGGCCGTGCGCAGCTTGTCGGTGTCGCTGAGGTCCAGGAAGTAATAAACATCTTTTGCGGTTGAGATCAGCCGCGGATACGGCGAATCCGCTCGATAGTACGGGGAGGACTTGTACCAATCGCTTACTTCCTGGGCGCGCATTCCCTCCTTGTTCAATTTCAGGGGAACCACTTTGTAAACCGCATTCGCCAGGCCTGGCAGCAGGACGGCGATGCCGGCCCAGGCGACGGCGGATTTCCAGTGCAGGCGGGAGAAGGTCCATTCCCAGCCTTTGGCGGTGAGCAGGGCCCACATGGGGGCGGCGACGAGGAGATAGCGGGGCTCGGCGTTGCTGGCCATTTTTCCGCGCCAGGCGAGATAGCTGTGGCCGGCCATGATCATGAGGGGAATCAGGGCGATGAGCCATTGCACGCGCTGAAGATGGTCGGGGCCGAAGAGATTGGTTTTAATTCTTTCCAGGAGCGGAAGCTTCGCAATTTTGGATTTGAGGTTGCGCCAGACGCCAATCCACATGAAGGGGAAGACGAAAGGGGAAATCACGGCGGGAAGGATGCCAATGAAATAGAGGAGGTGGCGGCGGTGATAGAGGCTGTCCATGGCATAGGGCCAGTTTTCGGGGAGCCAGCGCCACCACTTGATGTGCCAGGGTTGAACCATGCCGAACTGGGCCCAGCCGGCGAAGCTCCAGAGAGCCAGGGGGAGGATGAGAATCGGGATGAGGTAGGCGCGGCGGTGAAAGATGAAGGCAACCGTCGCCAGGGCGATAAAGCCGAAGCCTTCGGGACGGGCGGTGGGCATTAATGCGACGATGATGGCGAGCAAAAGAAACCGGCGGGTTTGATAGGCCCAGAGGGCGATGGTGACGAGGAGGGCGAAGGGAATTTCGGTCAGCTCGCTGAAGGAGTGCAGAAAGAGGATGGGTTGGCCGAGGAGAAAAATTCCGGCGAGCACGGGGAGGCGATAGTTTTGTCGTTTGGCGACGCGGAAGGTGAGGAGGCAGATGGCCACCGCCATGATCATGCTGGCCGAGCGGACGCCCTGGCGATGAAAGAGGGCGGGAATGGCATAGATGGCGGTGCAGAAGGGGCGGCCCCAGACGTTGGTGATGAGATGATGTTCCTGCCAGACGAAGCGGGAATAGAGGAAATGAGTGCAGCCGTCGGCTTCGAGGAAGCCGCGGGAATAAATGGCGGCGGTGGTGGAGAAGAGGCAGAAGATGACGATGGCGATGGTGAGAGAGATCCATTGGGGCCACTCCCGGGAGCCGGTGAGCGCGGCGGTGAGGGATTGTTGTGGAGAGAGGGATGGCGCGGGCGGCGAAGAGACTGACATTGTTAAAAAATATTATCCATTGAAGCGACGCAAATAGGAAATTGCCCGAGCGGACACAAGTGCTTTAGCGGCCGGGGGCGAGCGAAATTGCCGGCCGGGCGGGCGGCCAGGCACGACAATAAAAGAATTTATTTTCGAACAGATTGCACGTTGGCACCGTGGTGAGAGCTTGCTATGTTCGCGCACTAAGTGCTCCACAGCCGTTGGCTTGGTGGGTTGTGGAGGCGGGGCTATGTTCGCCGAGCTTTTGTAAACAACAGAGAACAGGGAGGTAGTACCATGACATCCGTCACGGGTGATGGTTGCGTGGAATTCCGGTTCTACAGGCCGCAGGCTTCGCAAGTCAGCGTCGTAGGGGAATTCAACAGTTGGCTGAATGAGGTTACGCCGATGCGGCCGGATGGCGACGGCTGGTGGATCGCATCCGCGAAGCTCTCGCCGGGCGAATACCGCTTCCGGTATGTCGCGGATGGCGTCTGGTACACCGATTATGCATCGCACGGCATCGAGGCCGGGCCGAATGGGTGGAACGCGGTTTTGGTGATCGCGGAACAACGGGCCAAGGTCACATCCGACGAAGAAGACGAAGAAGAGCTGGAATTGGCTGCGAACTGAGCCTCGTCCCTGTTACAATGTCCTCCGGCACTCACCGCGGCAAGATCGGAGGATGCGATGGATCACAAGTCGATCCGTCGGGGCGCAATTGGACCGGCGTTTACGCTCGTAGAGCTGCTGGTGGCGATCGCGATCGTCGCGGTGCTGCTGGCGATTCTGTTGCCTGCGCTGGCGCGGATTCGCGAGGCAGCGCAATCGGCCGCGTGCCTGTCGAACATGCGGCAGTTGGCGGTGGCGGTTCATCTCTACGCGGCCGATCACAAGGATCGCCTGCCTTTTATTCCACATCCGCAGCACAGTCTGGGAGATGGCACGGCTTACATTTCCGGCGGTCCCGCGCCCGCTTATGACCAGGGTGGGGGCGAGGGCGTGACAGTGGATGGCTGGGTGCCCGCGCCGAAGAATCGCTCGCTCTATAAATATACCAGCGGGAAATTTGAGCTGTTTCAGTGCCCCAGCGACCAGGGCGTCGATATTCACGAGTACTGGCCGCAGATTTCGTGGGTGCCGTTCTGGCAAACCACCGGGTCGAGTTATTTGTTCAATGATTATCAGCGGGCCTATCACCCGAGCGTGGATGAGTCGGATTATTACGAGAGCGGGTGGAACCATAAGCTGGGGCAGTTGCCGCGATCCAGCCAGTTTGTGTTGTGGTATGAGCCGCCGGCACAGATCTGGCCCTGGGGCGCCGGGCCGAGCACCGCGATATCGGGGAAGGTTTTTAGGTGGCACAAGGCGCCGAGGGCCGGCGGATCAAGGACATATGAGGAGGCGGGGTTTGCGCCGTTTTTTTCCAACATCGCGTTTGCGGATGGGCATGCGGAGTCGGTGGATTTTACGGCCACGTACAAGCGGGATGCATCGGGGGCGATCGTGGGGCAGGATCGAAGACGGATGGGGCCGGTGATCTGGTACATATACGAGTAGTTCGGCTATCATCGGCTGCGACCGGGGAACGCCGCATGGATGAGGCAGCCGATGATCCGCACGAAAATTGTCGCGACGATGGGGCCGGCCAGTTCTGGGCCGGATGTTTTGATGCGCCTGTTTGAGGAGGGGATGGATGTTTGCCGGCTGAATTTTTCGCACGGGGACATGGGGGAACACCTCAAGACTTTGAAGGTGATTCGCGAGGTGGCGGCCAGGCGCGGGCAGACAGTGGCGGTGTTGGGGGACCTGGGCGGGCCGAAAATCAGGCTGGGGAAGATCGAAGATGTGGATGGGACGGGAGGGATGCCGATTGGCGTGGGGGATGTGCTGCACTTCGTGCGCGAGCCGGTTTTGGGGCGGAATCTGCGGGTGAGCACGACGTATCCGAATTTTGTGGATGATGTGAAGGTTGGGGATCGCATATTGATCGAGGATGGGCTGATCCGGTGCGTGGCGATTGATAAGAAGGCCAACGAGGTGCTGGCGACGTGTACTTCGGGTGGCGTGATCAAGAGCGCCAAGGGGATCAACCTGCCGAACACGGCGGTGTCGATTCCATCGATCACCGACCGGGACTGGCAGTGCGTGGATTGGGCGGTGGAGCACGACCTGGATTTTCTGGCGCTGTCGTTCGTGCGGCGGCCGGAGGATTTGACGCTGTTGCGCGAGCATCTGCACGGCAAGCGCAGCGCGATCGATTTGATCGCGAAGATCGAGAAGTCGGAGGCGCTGACGCGGATCGATGACATCATTGACGTGAGCGATGGGCTGATGATTGCCCGCGGGGACCTGGGTGTGGAGATGGATCTGGCGCAGGTGCCGATCATCCAGAAGGATTTGATCAAGCGCTGCCAGTGCGCGGGCAAGCCGGTGATCGTGGCGACGCAGATGCTCCAGAGCATGATCGAGCAGTCTTCGCCGACGCGGGCGGAGGTGAGCGATGTGGCCAATGCGATATATGACGGGGCGGATGCGATCATGTTGAGCGGGGAGACGTCGGTGGGGAAATATCCGGTGGCGACGGTACACGTGATGAACCACGTGGCCGAAGTGACGGAGGAATATCTGATCACGCAGAGCCCGGAATTGCAGCCGGCGATCAAGGTGCGGTCGCTGCAATTGTCCGGAGCGGTGGCGCGCGGGGTGTGGCAGATCGTGCGCGATTTGAAGGTGAAATTGCTGGCGGTGTGGAGCCAGACGGGGACGACCGCGCGGATTTTTTCCAAGTACAGGTTCCCGGTGCCGATCATCGCGTTTTCGAGTGATCGGGGGACACTGCGGCAGATGGCGATCCATTTTGGGGTGATCCCGCAGGAGATGACCGCCCCGGCCGACATCACGGCCCTGATTGCGCAGGTGGATGCGTTTGTGCGGGAGAAGCAATATGCGGCCGAGTCGGACCGGATCGTGATCGTGGCCGGGGCGGCGCTGGGGACGCCGGGGACGATGGATGGGATCATCATCCACACGGTGGGAACGCTGCCGGTGGCGGCGGAGCGAAGGCAGATTGGAGATTTGGAGACGACATGAGGATAGGCGTGGCGATCTTGTTGATGGTGGCGGCCGGCGGTTGCATGGGAAAGCGGCCGGGGAATCTCGCGGCGACGCAACCGGCGACGACGGTCGATCCGCAATTGGCGGAGAAGGAATACTGGCTGGCGCGGCCGGCGAGCGTGCAGGTCCGCGGGGGATTTGAGCCGCTGTGGGAGGCATCGGAGGAGGCAGCGCATGAGTTCTTGTTCAAGATCGATCGGCGGGATCAGCGAAGTGGGTTGCTGACCACTGCGCCGATGATTTCCAAACAGTGGTGGGAAATCTGGCGGAAGGATGCGGGGACGTTGAAGGATGTGCAGGAGGCGACGCTGGCGAACATCCGGCGGACGATTTATTTCCAGTTCAGGAGGGAGGGGGATGGGGTGTACAGCGTGACGCCGAAGGTGGTGGTGGAGAAGGAGTCGAAAGTGGATCCAAAATACAAAACGGACATCGAGGGGCCGTCGTCGTATTGGTATGCGCTGAGGAGGGATGAGGTGGTGGAGAAGAAGGTGGGGGAGGCGATAAGAAGAAGATTGAGTCATTGAAACATTGAGTCATTGGGGGGTGTAGAGCCGCAAGGGCCGGGGAGGGCGTTCGAGGATTTGGTGGTGGTGGGCGAGGTGGTGGAATTTTTCGATGGCTTGGAGGTGGATGGGGGTGATGTCGAATTTGAGGTAGCTGGTGAGGTATTGGTGGGCGATGCCGGCCGGCCAGCCGCGGGGGAGGGCGTATTGGGTGACGATGTCGCGGACGTGGGAGAGGCCGGAAAGCTTGGCCATTTCGAGGCGCTGGGGGAGGTCGCGCAGGTCGATGCCATCGCGGGCGGTCCAGACGGCGAAGACGAAGGGGAGGCCGGTGAGCTGTTTCCAGGCGCTGCCGAGGTCGAGCTGATATTCGAAGCCGGGGGGTTCTTCGCAGACGACCTTGTCGCCGATAAGCAGGCGGGCTTCGGCCGGGCGGTCATCACCTTTGAGGAGGTCGATGAGCTGGGGATGAATGCCAAACTCCTCGGCGAGGATGATGCGGGCGAGTGCGACGGAGGTGTGGCTGTCGGTGTCGCAGGCGAGGGTCTTGATGCGCCCGATAGGAACGCGCGAGAAGATGCGGACGGTAAGGGTGGGGCCATCGCAGCCGATGCCGCCGGAGGGGACGATGGAGAGGCCGCCCTCGCGCTGATAATCGATGACGGGGAGGAGGGCGATGTCGAAGCGCTTGTCGCGCAGGCTGGGGAGGAGTTTGGAGGGGACGTCGAGGATGAGGGAGAGGTCTTTTTGAGTTTCGAGGCCGTGGATGAGGGGTTTGGCGTTGAGGTAGGAGACGGAGGCGATGCGGAGGGTTTGGATAGAGGTTGAGGTTGAGGTTGGGTTCTCGAGTCGCACGTTCATTGAGAGATGATATTCGCGGAACTGCGAGGGAAGACAACTTTCACGACTTTTGAATCAGCGAGGCGATCAGGATCGGGAATTTTTTTTGCGAGGCTTTTTACTGGAGGACGCCTTTGCCGCAGTCGCAGTTCGAATCGAGCGAATCTCGTCCACCAGGCGGTCGTCAGGAGGTGCACTCATGTCTCCCCAGCTCGTTTCGACCTTTGCGGCGGCATGGTGCGTAACCGTAGCAAAGATTCCCCGCCGCTGAGCGTAATCGCGCCCAATCTGCCGAAGATGCTCAGCTAACTTATCAATGTCGTTTCCGCACTGCTCGGCTATTTGCCGGCGGATCTGATGGACCTGCTCCACCATTGGGTCGTTCGATGAATCTAAGCTCATGAGCCTTCCTCCGTCCAAAGGGCTTCCGGGGTGATCAGGTTTGGCATTACATAGCCGGCACGCAAACACACTGTCCGTAAATGCGCGAGCTTATTCGGGTTCGCGAGGTGACGCACGTTCCACGTCAATACATAGTCTACGCCATGGACCACGCTGACTGCTACGTGCATGGCATCGCCCTGTTCGGCGGGACCAGGCATCACGCGCTCCCGCACCAGCACCCTCGCCAGACCCAGCACGTCCTCGGTCAATGGCAATTGCGCCACTTCCGCCGTGAGCGCAAGGGCATCCTCGCGATTGCGGAAGGTTGAGTCTGAAAGCTCACGAATAACTTCTTCTGAGATAAGCAACTCGTGCAGCCTTCGTTGCTCACCCACCAACGACGGCTTTCATCCTGCCGAGCCAAGCTTTTGGGATCGTGACGGTCCCAAACGCAGGCGCTGAAGAAGCTGGTTTCAAGATAGACTTTCGCCATCTGCCCGCAGTCTACCACGGTTGTCGGATGTACTCACAAGACCCTCACCCTGCCCTCTCCCGGACTACCGGGAGAGGGGAAGAGGAGGGTGGTGGGTTTCGGAGAATTACTTTTGGCCGCGGACGATTTCGGCGGCCAATCTGCGCCATCTGGTGGGGGTGAGGCCGGTGGCTTGTTTGAAGCGGCTGGTGAAGTGGCTTTGGTGGGCGAAGCCGGTGTCGGAGGCGATTTGGGCCAGTTCGCGGCGGCGCGAGGCGAGGCCGCGCTTGGCGGCGTGGATCTGGCAGCCGAGGAGGAAGTGCTTGGGGGTTTGGCCGATCAGGTCGGTGAAACGGCGGTGGAAGTGGAAGGGGGAGAGGTGGGCTTTGCGGGCGATGTCGTCGAGGGTGGGATTTTTGTGGAATTCCTGCTGCATGAATTTGAGGGTGGGGAGGAGACGGACCATTTCGTTGTCGGCGGCGACTTCGTTGGGACGCACGGAGACCCATTCGTTGCTCTCGGGCTGGAGCATGAAGAAGATGGCCGGGCCGGGGCCGAAGGCGGGGAAATCGCGGTGGACGATTCCGTGGAAGACCCAGATGTCGCCGCGGGAATCGGGGAGGAGGAGGCGGTCGGAATAAAGCTGGCCGCGTTTGGCGTTTTCGGCGGCCTGCTTGACGTGCTGGAGGAGCTGCTGCTCGACGCGCTCGTCGATGTTGAGCTTGCCCTTGGGGAAGATGGCCTTGGCATCCTTGTTGAAAATGAACATGCGGGTGGGCGCCGAATGCGTCCAGGGGTCGGTGTTCATCTGGATTTCGGCGTTGCGATTGGGGCGGCTCTTGGAGGTGAACTCATCCATTTCGCGGCCGATGTTTTTGAGCTTGCCGACCTCGGCATCGGAGAAATCACCTTCATCGGGGCCGCGCATGAGGAGGGCAGCGCCGGGGTAGCCGTTGAGGACGGGGTTGGCCAGGGGGGCGGCCATGGCGAAGCGCAGGCCGTGGGGCTGGAGGAATCCGTGGAGGTAGGGACTGTTTTGGAATTCAGTCTGGGTCCAGACGTCGGAGGAGCGGACGGTCTGGCCGCGGAAGATGGCCTGCCAGGCGAGGCGATCTTCGCGGTGGAATTCACGGGTATAGCTCTTGAGCAAGGATTCGGCGGTGCGGGCCGGTTGCACGATGTTCACACTCCCGCGTGGGAGTGTGGACACGAGAAGAGCCTGTGAAAAGGGCACGAGTTGGCTTATGAGGTCGAGGACTTGTCGGCCGGCCATGGTATTACTTGAAGCCTTTCCGGTATTGGACGGGCCCCCGTCGGTTTGGATTGATAGTCTTTGAATCATTGAACTTACTATTACGAACAACATCCGCACAAGTTTTGAACAACGGTACGATTTCACGATCTATGTCATCAATTCCTCCATTGATTGCAACCATCGCTGCCGCCGATGTTTGCGAACAAGGTTTTACTATCTAAGCGGCTGGGCAGGACAGAAGATTACGATTTCGTTATCTCTATCGTCCCGAAGCGAACTCCACAAGAAAAGTTGAGGGAAATGTTGCCGGGGCGCAGCGGGGCGGGGTCGGGGAAAGGGGGAAGTTGGTGATTTTGGGCAACAGACGGAATAAACGGACCTTCGCAAGGACTTTAGAAGATTCTTTGATTTTTCCTGTTGCTGTGGCAGATTTCAAGCGGGCGAGGGAGAATTGGGGGCGCGTGGCACTGAGATTGTTGTGGATTGGTTGAGGTAGCTGGATGATTGCCATTGTTACACATCCTTTGTTCTGGCGGATGAAGTGGAGGATCGGGATCCTCACACTCGCGGTTTTCGCGGCCATGTGCTAAGCGCCGGAATTCCGCCCTCGCTCCGTCGAAGCCATATCCTTTACACGGTCTGAGATCTGGGCCTCGGGACTGATGCCCAGGATCTGGAATCGATGCGACAGCGGCGAAAAGCCGTGTTGACGGCAAATCTCGTCGCGCAAGTGCCTGAGTTTTTCGCTGTTAAATTCAATCACTTTGCCCGTCGCAACGCAAATCAGATAGTCGTGGACCTGCCTGCCTGCAATTACCTCGTAATACGATTGCTTGTTGTCGAAGAAGACCTGTTTAAGTATGCCGGCATCCTGGAGATGGGCGAGGGTGCGGTAGACGGTGGCGCGGGAGACGCGATGGGTCAATTCTTTCAATTGAGATACGAGCTCATCGGGCTCGAAGAGGCCATCCTTGCGGAGGGCGGCGTCGAGGATCATGGCGCGCTCGGGGGTGAATTTGAGCTTTTGCTCGTGGAGGTAGCGGCGGAAGATGGCGCAGACGGGCTCGTAGGGGAGGACCTGGCGCTGGGATTCGGCGGCGAATTTTTGTTTCTGGATGCTGGGAAGGAGATGGGGGCGCTGGGACATAAGAGAATATAGCGTAGGTCCGGCATTGCCGGACATCCAGAGGCGGGGTTGGCGCGAATGTCCGGCACAGCCGGACCTACGAGGAAACATAAGGGCACCTGGCATTGAAAATTGCAATTGGGGGCGGGATGGGGGAAAAATGGCGGATTGATGGCATTTCATTTGGGAAAACCGGTGCTGGCGATGATGGTGATCGCGGTGAGCAGCGGAATGCTGATGCTGCTGATGCCGCCTGCGCCGAGGGCGGAGATGAAGGTGTGGGTGTTCGCGGATTCGCACTCCAACAGCTATCGCACCGGCATCAATGGCAAGCCGAGCCTGGTGGAGCAATACAGGCAGAAGACCGGGGTGAGGGTGGAAGTGAGCCTGATCGCGGCCAAGGCGGAGGATGTGAGATTGATGTCGCTGTTCAGCAGCGACA
Source organism: Tepidisphaeraceae bacterium (assembly GCA_036001665.1). Lineage (GTDB taxonomy): Bacteria > Planctomycetota > Phycisphaerae > Tepidisphaerales > Tepidisphaeraceae > JBGPEF01. Next base: position 26,557 of record DASYUA010000073.1, on the reverse strand, counting down.
GCGCCAATGTGCCGGACTTGGCCGAGGTGGAGATCGGGTCGGTGGGAAAATTTTTTATTCCGCCGGTGCGAGAAGTCGGGTTTTTGCCGCTCAATGAGTTTCTGGAGCGGGATGGGTTGCTGGAGAAGATGGTGCCATCGCGGTTTGCGCCGTGGTCGAAGGAGGGAGTGATTTTCGGCGTGCCGCACGATGTGCATCCGGTGACGATCAGCTATCGGAAGGATTTGTTTGATGAGGTGGGGGTGGATCTGGCGTCGGCCAGGACGTGGGATGTTTTTCAGGAGATGTGCCTCAAAGCGCAGGAGCGGTGGAGGAGGAAGGGGTTTGACCGCAGATATGCGCTGGAGATGCCGCAGGCGAAGACGGATTATCTGGTGACGATGCTGCTTCAGCGGCACATCAACCTGATTGATGACCACAACCGGGTTTATCTGAACGATCCGAAGGTGGCGGACACGGTGGCGCGGTATGCGCTGATGGTGGAGGGGCGCAGGAGGATCGGGACGGATTCCACGCCCGGGGTGAGCTTGTGGACGAGGGATTTGGCCAACGGAGATTTTTGCGCGTGTTTTACGCCGGATTGGCGGAGCAATTACATCAGGACGCAGGAGAAGGGGCTGGCGGGAAAAGTGGCGATGATGCGGCTGCCTGTTTTTGAGGCCGGGGATGAGCCGACGGGGACGTGGGGTGGGACGATGATCGGGATTCCCAGGCGCTGCCGGAATCCGGAGGAGTCGTGGAAACTGTTGAAATTCTTGTACACCACGCCGCAATCGCTGGAGGCGCGGCTGAAATTCACCAACATTATTCCGCCGATGCGGGAGCAGTGGGCCGATCCGATGTATCATCGGGCAGACCCATTTTTTGGGGGGCAGAAGGTGGATGAGCTGTATATTGAGCTGGCGGACCGGATTCCCAAGCGGTATGTGACGCCGTTTACGCCGATGGCGGTGCAAAGTTTGTCGTTTGCACTGGGGCGGGCGGTGGCGCATGTTGAGGATCATGGAGAGGCCGGTTTACGCGAGGTTTGCCAGGCATATCTGGACCGGCAGGCAGAGGATTTGAAGAAGCGCATAGCATTTGGGACATTCGAATGAACCGCGACCGGTGGTGGACGTGGCAATATCGGTATGCGCCATATTTGTTTGTGTCGCCGTTTGTGATTTTGTTCCTGGGGTTTTTGATCTATCCGCTGGCATGGAGCATCGTGCTGAGCTTCTATCAGACGGCCAGCGCGCGGGGGCAGCAGAAGTTTGTGGGGCTGGATAATTACAGGTTTCTGCTGGGGGATTGGTTGTTCTGGGGAGCGGTGGTGAACACAGCCTTGTATACGCTGGGGCTGGTGCTGGTGCAGCTTCCGACTTCGCTGGGGTTGGCGCTGGTGTTGAATGACCGGCGGGTGAGGGCGCGGGGGTTTTTCAGGTTTGCGTTTTTTTCGACGTACCTGGTGGGAAATGTTTTTGTCGCGGTGATGTTCGCGCTGATATTGAGCCCGCGGGCGGGGTTGATGAATCGGGCGCTGGGGGTTTTTGTGGGGCGGCCGCCGGATATCAACTGGCTGGGAGAGCCGGATCTGGCGATGCCGTCGGTGCTGTTGGCGAGTTTGTGGCTGAGCGTGGGGTATGGGATGATTTATTTTCTGGCCGCGCTTCAGACGGTGGATCGGGAGCTTTATGAGTCGGCCGAGATTGATGGGGCGGGGGCGTGGTCGCGGTTTTGGAATGTGACGATACCGGGGATTCGGCCGGTGCTGATTTTCATGCTGCTGGTGGTGACGATCGGGGGGTTTCAGCTTTTTGAACTGCCGTTTGTGATTTTTGAGAGCAGCGCCGGGCCGAGCTCGCGGGCGCTGACGATCGTGATGTATTTGTGGCAGAGCGGATGGGAGGCGGGAAATCTGGGATATGCGGCGGCGATTGGGTGGGTTTTGGTGTTGTTGATTCTGGGCGTGGCGATCGTGCAACTGAGGATGACGCGGGCGATGCAGGAGGTTTGAGCTGATGACGGAACTGAAAACGCCGCTCCTGCGGGAACGGCGGCGGAAAGAATTTGCAGGAGGTGTGCTGGTGCATCTGGTGCTGCTGATCGCGGCATTGATCGCGCTGACGCCGTTCTTTTGGATGATTTGCGCGACGCTGAAGCGCGGGGAGGATCTGTTTACGTATGTGTTTTTGCCGTGGCGGCACCTGGAGCGACTGACGCTGGATAATTTTTATGCGCTGTTCACCAAGGAGCCGTTTGGAAGATGGCTGCTCAACTCGCTGTTTCTGTCATCGACGATGACGGTGCTGGTGGTGACGCTTTCGAGTCTGGCCGGGTTCGCGCTGGCGAAATATCGGTTCTGGGGAAAGCGGCCGCTGATGCTGGTGATGCTGACGACGATGCTGTTGCCGGGGCAGGTGATGCTGCCGGGTGCGTCGAAGATGATGTATGAGCTGGGGTGGATGAACTCCTATTGGGCGATCGTTTTGCCGGGGGCGGTGAGCGTGTTTGGGGCGTTTTTGTTTTCGCAGGCGATGCAGACGGTTCCGGATGAGCTGCTTCAGGCGGGGAGGGTGGATGGGTGCAGTGAATTGAGATTGTGGTGGGAGGTGGCGCTGCCGATGGTGCGGCCGATGGTGGGGGCGTTTACGCTGCTGAGTTTTCTGGCGTCGTGGAATTCGTTTTTGTGGCCGCAGATCATTCTGCACGAGGAGACGAAATACACGCTGCCGATTGGCCTGGCGAACATGGTGCAGTTGCCGGAATATCGGGTGGATTACGGGATTTTGATGGCGGGGACGCTGCTTTCGATCATCCCGGTGGTCATCCTGTTTTTTGTGTTGCAGAAGGATTTCATAGCGGGGTTGGCGAGCGGGGCGGTGAAGGGGTAGGCAGGCACAGTTGAAGATTAAACACGAAGGTCGCGAAGGCACGAAGGCCAACTCGGCGAATCACGCGAATTGGGGAGGGAGGGATTTGGTTTTTTTGGATTGAAGTGGTTGAGGACGGGCGGGATTACCACCAGACTTTGGAGCGGAGCTCGGCGATGCGCCGCTCGATTAGAGAGCCGGCCGCGGCCACGTGCTCGAGGACTTTGTCTACTTTCCTGGCGGGAAGAATCTTGCGGTCGCGAAGGGAACGAAGGGCTTCCTGACAGCGCTGGTTGGCGGCGAGGGCGATTTTGTTGTTGACGATGTTGGCACAGAGGACATCGTCGTCGTAGCCCATGGCATGGCCGCCGGAAATCTTGGCGCATGGGATGTGCGAATTGATGAAGGCTTCACCGATTTCCTCGTCGGCCTCGTCGGCATGGAGGTGAAGGAAGGGTTTGAGGAGGCGCTGGACTTTGGTGGCCGCTTCCATTGATTTTTGATAGGCCGGCATGCGCTCAAGCGCCTGGTCCTCCTCTTTCATCTGCTGATCGATTTCGGCTTCTTCCTCGGGAGTAAGATTGGGCATTTCGATCGGCTCGCGATCGTCGAAGTTCCAGCCCATCTCCTTTTCGACAATGGCATCGCGGTCGGGATCGTCGATGACGGTTTCGAGGATCTCGCCGAAGCGGGCGGAACGGAGGTCGGCCTTTTTCATGAAGGCTTCCCATTGGGATTCGGTCCAGGGTTTTTCATCTTCCTCGGAACGTTTTGCCATGGCGATTCCCTCGGCAAAGGAAAGGTTCTTACGCCCCCGCCGGGGCTGGCTGCGCCTCTTCTGCCACCACGGGCTTGCGCCCGCGGCCATCATCTTTCGCCCCTGTCGGGGCTGCGTGGGCGTCGGATGCCGCGACGAGCTTGGGCGCGCGGGCATTGTCTTTCGCCCCTGCGGGGCTGGTGAGTTGGCCGAAAAGGGTGAGGTTTTGGGCACGGGTGATGCGGACGTCGAGGAGTTGGCCTTTGAGATTGGCCTCGCCGTCAAAACAGACGACCTGGTCGCCGCGGGTGCGGCCGACGAGCTGGGTTTGAACGATCTCGGCGACGGCCGTTCTTGCCGCACTTTTGTCCCAGCCCAGTTCAACATTGTTCTGGGCGGGGCGCTTTTGGCGGCTGATTAGTTTGCTTTCGCCTTCGACCATGACTTCGATGAGCTGGCCGAGGAGGCGGGAGTTGTGTTCCGTCGAGACTTGCTGTTGCACCGCCAGCATTTCGTTGTTGCGGCGACGCTTGGTTTCTTCGGGGACATCATCTTCGAACCGGTCGATGGCGATGGTGCCGGGGCGGGGGGAGTATTTGAAGATGAAGCTGTTTTTGAAGCCGCAGTATTTGATCAGGTCGAGCGTTGATCGGTGATCATCTTCGGTTTCGGTGGGGAAGCCGACGATGAAGTCGCTGGCGATGGAGATGTCAGGCATCATTTCGCGGGCGCGGTCGATGAAGTCGCGATAGGCCTGAGCCGTGTAGCCGCGATTCATGAGTTTGAGGATGCGATCGCTGGCGCTTTGGGCGGGGACGTGGAGATAGCGGCAGATGCGTTCGCAGTCGCGCATGGCTTGCAATGCTTCATTGGTGAAGTCGCGGGGGAAGCTGGTGACGAACCTGAGGCGCGGGAGATGAGGGATGGCTTCGTGAATTTGGTAGAGGAGGTCGGCAAAGGTGGTGGTGTGGCCGTCGGGGTGGACGTAGGCGTAGTGGTTGACGGTTTGGCCGAGGAGGGTGACTTCTTTTGCGCCGTGATCGGTCAACATCTTCACTTCGTCGATGATGTTTTGGGGGGGGCGGTGGACTTCGGGGCCGCGGGTGTAGGGGACAACGCAGTAGGTGCAGAATTTGTTGCAGCCGCGGGTGATGCGGACGTAGGCCTGGGAGATGTCGTCGTTGGAGGAGACGGAGCGGGAAAGGTCGAGGAGTTCGAGGTGGTCTTCGGCGGCGGTGAGGGTGGAGGAACGGCGGGTGGTGGCGCCCATGAGGGCGACCTGGCGTTTAGGGTTCAGGGTTCGGGGTTCAGGGTTCAGGGAAGAATCTACTGAACCCTGAACCCCGAACCCTGAACCCTCTCTTGTTACGACTGTGTTGTGGACCATGGCGGGGAGTTTGTCGAGCTCGCCGGGGCCGCAGAGGATGTCAACCTGCGGATAACGCTGGAAGATGCTTCGGCCCTCGCGCTCGGCCATGCAGCCGATGACGCCGATGATCAGGGCAGGATTTTCCTTTTTTGATGCGCGGAGCTCGCCGAGGCGGGACCAGACCTTTTGCTCGGCGTGTTCGCGGACGGAGCAGGTGTTGTAGAGGATGACGTCGGCGTCGTCGCGGTCATCGACCTGCTGGTAGCCGAGGGCGCGGAGCTGGCTGAGGACGAGCTGGCTGTCGAGCACGTTCATCTGGCAGCCGAAGGTTTCCATGTAAAGTTTGCGAGGCATATTTCATTGCCGCATTGAAAGGCGGTTGAAGCCGCCGCGACGGACAGTCGGTCCATCATTGGAGATGGAGTGGGGGTATGTCAATTGAGAAGTAAAAGGCGGCCGGTACAATCGCGGGCGGGCTTTGGGTGTTCATGAAGTCGCAGACAACCGCAGGTCAACCTGAGAAATCGATTCTGCCGGATCAGCCGCCGATCGCGGGGGATTTGGATCCGGCGGCAGCGCTGGCGTGCCGGACGCCGGTGCAGGAGCATGCGCTGAGCGCGGATGGTAAGGCAGCGGGGGTGCTGACGCTGCTGGGGATCATGTTCACGATTTTGGGCAGGTTTGCGGGTGATTTGGGGATGATTTTGCGGACGGGCGGATGGCTGAGGGTGGGGATGTTTGTGCTGGTGGGGGTCTTCGCGGTGCTGGCGCTGGCGACGGTGTTGCAGGCGTTTCGGACGATTTCGCCGCGGTTTCCCAAAGCGCTGCCCAGTCTGGCGTTTTTTGGAGATATCGCGAAGCTGAGCCGGGAGGAATACATCGCGCGGGTGGAGGCGATGGCGCCCCAGGAGGCGCTGGAGCAAATGCTGCGATACAACCACACGGTGTCGATGATTTGCGTGGAGAAATTCCGGCAACTGAGGTGGGCGTTTCGGCTGTTTCAGTGGACGTTTTTGTGCTGGCTGATGCTGGTAATTGTGCTGGGGATGAAGGTGTTGCACTGATGAAAGAGGATCGGGAAGAGATTGCGAGGCTGAGCGGGGCCGCGCGGCTGGCCTATTTTTCGCCGGTGCAGCAGTATCCGCCGCTGGCGGATCGCAAGGGGGCGTTTCTGTTGGCCGCGAGTGGCTTGCTGGTGACGATCCTGTTTTTGTTCTCGAGCGCGATTGGGCGGATGATGCACGATCAGCATCGGGTGGTGGGATTGGGGATTTTAGCGCTGTTGGGATTGCTGGCGGTGCTGCTGCTGATCAGTGGCTGGAATGCGTGGCTGAGTTTTGTCGCGCCGATTCCGCCAATGCCGGAATCGGCGGCAAATTTTCGGGATATCGCCAGGGGATCGATGGAGGAATACTCGCTGAGGCTGAGGGAGATGGGGCACGCGGAGGCGATACGGGCGATGCTGAATTACAACTACAGCCTGGCGATGCAGGGAGCGACGAAGTTTCGGTATGTGCAGAGGGCGATGGGGTGTTTCAAGGTGGCGCTGGTGCTGTGGATGGTGGTGTTGATGCTGATCACGGTGGCGGGGTAACTCCGGGGTGCGGGGACGAAGAAGATTAACCACGAAGACTTGAAGGCACCAAGGCCAACTACTCGTAGCGCGCAACTCGGCGGGCTTGCGTCGACCCTCTGTTTTTTTAAAGAAGAAGGAGAGGACAACGACGTTCCTTCAAAAGTGCGCAGTACGAGGCGCGCGCCTTCGTGACTTTGAGTCTTTGTGGTGAGAAGAAAGGCCTTGCCTACTCTTTGACCTCGGCCCAGAGTTTCTGCTCGACCTCGTTGAATTTTCCGAAGGACTTCTCGACTTTGTCCATGAGCTGGCGGATCTGGTCGGGCTGGGCGGATTTGTCCTTGAGGGCGTCGCGGAGGGCCTGGGCGGCGTCGTTGAGGTCGTTGGCGCCTTCGGCGAACTGGCGGGCGGAGTCGTAGATGTTGAGATTGGCCATCTCGCCCTTCTTGGGGGTGTAGAGCAGGCGCCAGGGGCTGCGGCGGATTTCAGCGCTGGCGCCCTTGAGGTTGTCGCTGGTGGCTTTGAGGCTGGCGATCATGCCGTTGATCCTGCCCTGGTTGCCGGTGAGCACGGAATTGGCCGACGCGGTCATCTCGCGGGTGCTGGCGACGGCTTTTTTGACATCGTCGAGCGCCTCGCGGGCCTTGGTGACCGAGTCATCGACCTTCACCATCACGCCATTGACCTTCTCGATAATGGCGGGAAGTTTTTCCTTGAGGGCGGCGGTGGTGTCGTTGAGATTTTTGACGGTGCCTTTGAAGTCGGTTTTGCTCTCGCCGAACATCTCGCCGACGTTGGTCATCATGACTTTGGTGCTGTCGGCGACGGCGTGATATTTGTCGATCACCGGCTTGGTGTACTCACGGACTTCGTTGAGCAGTTTGGTGCCGGTTTCGGCGGTGGTTTTATAGCTGGCGACGGTCAGGTTCACCGTGGGGATGGTTTGCTGATCGACCTGGGTGATGATGTTGTTGATGCGCGGGCTGATGTCGGTGAGGCTGGCCATGAGGGCGTTGATGCCGCTGGGGCGGCCGACGAGGGCGATTTCCGGGCCGAGGCTCGGGCCGGAGCCGAGGCTGTCGAAGTTGAGCCAGGATTGGCCGGTGACGGTGCCCTGAATGCCGATGCGAGCGCCTTCCTTGATGTCGTATTTTTTGGGAACGCCGAAGGTGACGAGGATCATCGGTTGAGTGATGGGGGCGGTGGACGGGGTGGATGCGGAAGATCTGGCGAGGCGCGGGTCGCTCGGGGGGACGACGTCGATATCGCGGACCTGGCCGACTTTGTAACCGCCGATGCGGACATCATCGCCGACGCGCAGGCCGCCCAGGTCATCCTGGAGGGTGAAGCGGACGGTGCGCTTGTCCACGGGATCGAGGATGCGGTCGAGGCCCTTGATGCCGATGACGATGGTGATCGCCAGGACGATGCTGAGGACGATGAAGATGCCGGCCCGGAGTGCGTTGCGTCTTTTAATCATGGTACAACCCTTGGTGATTCTTTTATTGTCATGGTTAGTCGGCAGCGCCCCGCAGAAGGTCCTTTTCGTATGCGCCGCCGCGCTTGCGTTCGGTGAGCGGGCCTTCGGTGAGGCCGTGGACGAACTGGCGGACCAGGGGATCGGTGGAATCGCGCATCTCGTCGGAGGTCCCGGAGACAATGAACTTGCCGCGATCGAGGAGGACCATGCGGTCGGCGATGCGGAAGGCCGAATCCATCTCGTGGGTGACGACAACGGAGGTGACGCCGAGTTTTTCGTTGAGGTCGATGATGAGTTCGTCGATTTCAGCGCTGGTGACGGGATCGAGGCCGGCCGAGGGCTCATCGTAGAAGAGGATTTTGGGGTCGAGGGCGATGGCGCGGGCAAGGCCGGCGCGTTTTTTCATTCCGCCGGAGAGCATGGCCGGCATTTTTTCGCCGTGCTCGCGAAGGCCGACCATTTCCAGCTTGATCTTCACCATGATCTCGATGGTGTCCTCGGGGAGATCGGTGTGCTCGCGCAGGGGAAGGGCGACATTGTCGGCCACGGACATGGAGTTGAAGAGTGCGCCGCTTTGGAAGAGGACACCGATGGATTTGCGATAGTCGGCCAGCTCCCGGGGGTTCATTTTGGCGATGCTTTTGCCGAAGCTGACGATGTCGCCCTCTTCGTAGGGGATGTTGCCGATCATGAGGCGCAGCAGGGTCGATTTGCCCGACCCGGAACCGCCGAGGATGACCAGGGTCTGGCCTTCGATGACGTCCAGACGGATTCGGTCGAGCACGGTCTGCTTGCCGAAGCGTTTGGTGACGTCGAGAACTTGAATGGCGGGTTGGGGCATGACGTTAACAGCAGAATAAATACGCACGCGGATAACGCAGATGACGCAGATTTGCGCAGATCAGAAAAGATGAACCACGGATGAATGCAGATGTAGATAGATCAGAAAATGCAGGATCTGATCCGTTTTGATCTGCGTCTATCTGCGTGATCTGCGTCATCTGCGTTCAACTCTTTCTTTCGCGTCTCACCATCCCAGGAAATAAAACGTCGCTGTGAACATGAGGTCCACGGTGATGAGGGCGACGATGGAGAGGACGACGGTTTTTGTTGTGGCGTTGCCGACGCCGCTGGCGCCCCCGGTGACCGACATTCCCAAATAACACGCGAGGGAAGAGATCAGTGCGCCAAAGACGCCGGCTTTGATCAGGCCGGTGACGAAGTCCTTGATCTGGAGCATGTCGAAGGTGTGCTGGAGGTATTGGCGGTATTCGACGCCCAAAACTGTCTGCGAGACGAACAGGCCGCCCAGCATGCCCATCAGGTCGCCCAGGACGGCGATGCAGATCATCATGATGGTGGTGGCCAGGACGCGGGGGACGACCAGGAAGCGGATGGGGGAAATGGCCTGGGCCTCGAGGGCTTCCAATTCTTCGGAGACGACCATGGTGCCCACCTCGGCCGCGATGGATGCGCCGGCGAAGCCGGTGAGGACAACAGCGCTGACCAGCGGGCCCAGCTCGCGATAGACGGCCACGGCGATGATGTCGGGGACGGTGGAGACCAGGCCGAAGGAGTTGAGCGTCGGCGCCATTTGTAGCGCCAGGATAGCGCCGATGCAGAAGAGCACGAGGGAGACGATGGGAATGGATTGGACGCCGACGCGATCCATCTGCGCCCAGAGATTCGACCACCCCAGACGCCGGCCGCGCTTGGAGAAGAGGGCCAGTCGAGTGGCTTTGGCGGTATCGAGGAGGAGATAGCCCAAGCCGCCGATCAGGCGGAGAAAGTTTTTGGTCAGATCGAGGGGGAGAGTGAGGACACGCATGGGAATTCAGTCATTGAGGAATTGAGACGTTGAATCATTGATTCATTGAGTCATTGTGCCGGCATCGGTGAATTTTCAATGACTCAATGATCCGATGATTCAATGAATCAATCACGTTAACGCTTCCTTTTCAGTAGGAACGATTTTGAAGATGGTGCTGAGCTTGGCGACTTCCAGCAGGCCCTGAACGCGTTTTTGCAGGTCGGTGAGGAAAATTTTTCCGCCGTTGAGCTTGCGCAGCAGCTCGACCAGCACGGCAACAGCGCTGCTGTCCATATAAGGGACCTGGGCGAGGTTGAGGACAATCTTTTTGGACGGGGATCTGGCCAAAAGTCCCAGCAGTGTCGCGCGAAGCTCCGGGCTGTTGTTCAGATCAATTTCGCCGGAGATGGAGGCGACCAGGGCGTCGCCTTCCTTTCGGGCGGCCGGGACGAGCTTGCTGGCGGTTTTTAAGGGCTCACTCATGGGTTGACCTTTTCAACAGGCTTCCTTGGCGCCTTGGACCTTGGGACGCAGACGGCTGCGACGCATCGTGAGCAACATGCCGTCGGGTTGCTTGCGGTAATCGACTTCATCCATCATCTGACGCATGCAGATGAGGCCGACGCCGCCGGGTTTCAGCGGATCGTGCTTCCTGGGCGGGAGCTCGAGTGGATTGATTCCAGTGCCCCAGTCCCGGATGGTGATACAAATGCCCTCGTCGGTGTTCTGGGCGGACAGCTCGATGGGCTGATCGGTTGCGCCCTGATAAGCGTGGCGGATGACGTTGGCGAGGGCCTCGTTGATCACCAGGCCGATTTCACCGCGGGCTGTCTCGTCGAACCCGCATTGGGCGGCGAACATCTCGATCGCCCGGCGCGTCTGGGCAAGCGTAGCGGGGTCGGATTGAGTCTTCAACCGAAGCGGCGGAGGTTTGGGATTGTTGCGAGAGGGAATCATTCAATCTCCGGGCTTGCCGCCGACGAGGCGAGAATCATCGGCCGGCCGGGTGGTCGGTGCGGTCCCTTCCTGTTGAGCGAGCCAGTCCTGCCAGCGCTTGAGCGCGGGCTGGCGCTGGAGTTCGTCGGCGAAATAGTCATACCCCTCGCGCTTGCCGGTGAGGTCGTGCAGGGCGTGAATGGCAAAGAGGCGGACGGCGGGGTCGTCGGAATCGAGATCTTTGACGAGTTGGCGGACGGCCTTAAGGTCGTGTTCGCGGACGGCCTTTTTCATGGCGGGGATTTTGCCGGAGGGGTCGGGATTGGTGACCTCGATGGCCGGCCGCGGGGCCGAGCAGCCGCCCAGGGCGAGAGTGAGAGTGAGTGATGCCAGAATGGCCTCCCGAAACATGGCGCTCCCAAGAGGCGCGGCATCCTCACCGACTTGAGGCGGCCGCGCCATCGGCTTTATCGACGGTTCCCCTATCCTTCCTGAACCAGACAATGTCCGGCACAGCCGGACCTACAACTCCGAGGCCGGACGGAGTAATGGCAGAGTTTAGTGCCGTGCTGGAGCGGGGGAAAGCGCTGGCGGCCTCGATATTATGAGCGTTGGCGAGGGTCATCACGGTGGCAGCTGTGGGTCCGGCTGTGCGGCACGTCCCCGTAGGTCCGGCTGTGCCGGATACGTCCGGCACAGCCGGACCTACAACCAAGTGCATCGCAGCTCACGATTACTTTGTGGGAACGAACCAGATGTTGCGAAATCGGACCTGGTGGCCGTGGTCCTGGAGATTGATCGGGCCGGGCTCCGGGCTATCGCCGACCGGCGCGGCCGTGGTGACCTTGGTCACTTCCTGGTCCTTGTGGACGAGCACGCCGTTGTGGCGGACGCTGAAGAAGGCGTTCTTGGCCTTCTTATTTCCCTCCCATTTGGCCGCCGTGAAGTCGATGTCGTAGGTCTGCCACGTCATCGGCGGAAAGCACATGTTCACGATCGGCTCGGCGATGCCGTAGATCGCGCCACACTCATTGTTCTTACCCTCCAGGCCGAACGAATCGAGAATCTGCACCTCATCGCGCCCCTGCAAGTAGCAGCCGCTGTTGCCGCGGCCCTGATCGCGCCCTTTGGGCTCGTAAGGGAGCATAAATTCGATGTGCAGGGTGCCCGAGCCGAATTTCTGTTTGGTTTGCGTACCTTGAACGAGGAGGCCATCGTCGGTGACTTTTCCCTTTTCCCAGGCGTCGGCGTTTTTGCCGTCGAAGAGGACAATTGCGCCTTCGGGCGGCTTTGCGCCAAGCGTTGAGGATTCGCGCTCGGTCTTTTTCAATGTGCCCATCACTTTGTCGCGCGAGTCGGTCAGAGTGAACGCGCCGTTTTTGATGGTGCCGTTGAGGCGCGCGCCGGCGAAGGTGACCGAGTCATCTTCGCGGACGCCGTCGGTCTTGGTCTTGGGTTTGTCCTTGGTCCAGCCGTCGCCGGGAAGGCCGCCGGGATAGAAGACAGCGCGGAATTTTCCATCGCCCAGGGCAATGACCTGAATTCCGAATTTCTGGGCCCCCCTGCCGCTGTCGATCTCGCCGGCGTATTCACCCTGAAACGAAAAATCGGCGTCGGGTTTCGGTTGAGCCTGCGCGCGGGAAAGAGATGTGAAGGCGAAAAGCAGCGCGACGGTGAATGTGAGTTTGCTGAGCATGTCCTAATCCTGTTTGAGTCGATTGACGGTATACCAGCCTATGTTGTTGCGAAGTTCATTGCCATCAGCGCTCTTTACGCCGGGGATGCGAATTTCGTAGACATTCAACGGTATCACTTCGGCAAGTTTCAAATGGACCACCTTCTTACCGGCTGAGAGAGTGATCTCAACGTCTTTGACCGCCGTGCGATTGACTTCGGGACCGCCGTATTTGTTTTCGTATTTGTAACCATAGTGCTGAACCGCATACGACGCCGATTTTTCGCCCGTGGCGGGATCGAGCGGCTTGGTGAACGTGAGATTGAATCCATCCTTCGCCAATTCGATCTTCTGAATCTCAAACGGCATTTTGCCGGTCCATTTAATTTGCCGCAGGCCCATCGTGCCCTTCCCCCAGCCGCGATTGGTGATGCCGACGTATAAGGCGCCATCCGGCGCGAACGCCTCGCGGTTGGCGCCGACCAGATCATCGTGGGCGAGGAACGGGAAGCATGCCCCCTGAAATTGGCCATCAACCTTGTCGAGCTGGGCCCGCATGTACAGTCGATTCGAGATGTCGCCCAAAAACATCTGCCCGGCGAACGGCCCGAATTTTCCACCGGTGGTGTCGAAGCGCGGCTCGCTGATCGATTTGCCCATGCGGTCGTACGGAAAATAAATCACCGGACGGGTGCGCATCTTGTCGAGCTCTTCGACGCTTGTGGTCTTGGGCGAGCCTTTGAAGCTGGGATCGGCCGAAAGACTGGAAGGGTGGCCGTAAAAGCGGCCTTTCTGGATGTGATGCAGCACGTTGGTCACATTAAATTCGCCCTGGTTGTCCGTGGCGAAGATGTCGCCGTCGGGGGACATGCACAGCCCGTTGGGGGAGCGCAGGCCGGAGGCGAAGGGGATCATCTCGCCCTTTGGAGTCATCTGGAGGCACCAGCCGCGATATTTGGCGGCCGCGCCCATGAATGGGCCGCCCCAGGCGTCGGGGGCATGGGAAAGATTCAAGGTGACATAGAAATTACCTTCATTGTCGCGCACCGGCCCGTAGGCGTACTCGTGATAATTGCCGGAATAACCGAACGCGTCGGAAATCTTCTCAAACCGATCCGCATGCCCGTCGTTGTCGGTATCAACGATGCGGGTCAGTTCGCTGCGCTGCATGACGAACACCTCGCCCGTGTCGCCGACGATCAGGCCGAGCGGCTCCTGCAAACCCGAAGCGAAGCGGGTCCACTGATTGTTTTTCAGTGTCCAGATTTCGCCGCGGCGGGTGGAGATGACCAGGGAATTGTCAGAGTTAAACGCCATGCCCCCGACTTCAAGCGCCGAATTGTCGGGCGGTTTTACGTTGGAAAGCTCGTAATACTGGTCGGGAACCGCGTCGGCAAACGACAGCCGTGCAATCGCAACGACAAGCAGCAAAATACCGGCCGATTTACTTCTCATTTGCCGTCCTTCACCAGAATTGTGACCGAGAAGACCGTCTTCGCCGCCGCCTCGAGCCTCAGGACCTTCTTCATCTTCAGTTCCTGAAATTGCCCCTTGTCGGCCGTGATATTCAAAGTTGGATCCTCCTGCGTCGCGAAGTACACGGCCTTGTTCCCCGCTTCGATTTCGAAAGTGCGGATGATGCCGATCCCCTTTTCAGCCGGAGTGATCCGCTCGGTGACCGTCACGCCATCAACGGTGTAGAAAAACTCCGGAATCTTCTTATTGAGGCCGTACCCTTTGAACTCCAGCCGCGGCTCCTTATCGAGGTTGTCTATATAGATAGGCGAACCGGCCTGCGCAGTATAAAACGCCCGCCCGACGCGCCGGCCGCTCGAATCCCCGCGATCCGACCATCCGCTGGTCATGTCGATGAATCCGCCGGTCCAGGCGTAGCAGAATTGCGAGGATTGCGCATCAAAGACGTAGGAAGTCATGTTGGGGAAACCGACGGCAATCGAGCGGACAATCCGGCCGAATTTGTTCTCCTTGCCGCCGCCGTGGAGGACGCAGCGAATCAGCATCGGCTCATCGTCGGGAAGTAGAACATTCGTCGGGCGGGCATCGGTTCCCGGTGGAGGCTGCATGGCGCGGCCAAGCGAAATGTAGGCCCAGAGAGAGTCGATCACGGGTGTGATCTCGTGTTCCGGCTTTCCGAAAAACAGCGTCGGCATGGCGGTGCCCTGCTGGATGCGATTCGGTTCGCGCACCCAGCGATAGAACCAGTCGCGGCGGAGGCGGGCGGACATGCCGGTGATCTCCGGGCCGCGGGCCGGATCGAGGACGGTGACGGTGCTGCCGTTAAACGTGTGGCAGGCGACGCAGCCCAGGCCGCGCTCGCCAGCGCCCATCATGTTGCGGCCCTGCTTGATCAGGTCGCGCGAGGGGAACGGGCCCTCATCTTCCGCCTTCGGCGCTGCGGCGGCGACAATCTGATTCACCAGCGGCCTGATTTGTGGCCCGAAATCCGGCATGCGATGCGCAATCCACGGCCGCGATCGCTGTTTATCATTGAGAACAGAGCCAATGTATTCCTCGCGGAGTTTGTGACCAACGCCAGTCAGCGGCGGAGTAATGTCAAAGCCCTGTTTAGACGAGGTGTAATCGAGCGAATGGCAAGCGCGGCAGTTAAAGCGCTGAACGTTTTCATAAAACGCATAGGTGGGAGCGCGCGACTGGTCCGGCTGATTTTTATACGAGCGGACGAAGCTGATCAGGGCGCCGCGTTGCTCGCCGGTAAGAGAGAATTTCGGCGCTGGCGATTTGGGATTTGCTGAAAGGCAGCCGTTGTCGGGATTGAGCTTGGCGAGCTCGGGGGCGGATGTTGAGGTTGAGGCGAGGGGTTTGCCCCGGTCTATCTCTAATGTATGGCAGTTGAGGCAGCCGGAGGATTGGACGATTTGCTGGCCGCGTTTGGCATCGCCTGCGGGGATTTCCTTTTCGAATTCGGGGCTGCGCGATTGAGCCAAATGGGCCGCAAGCGCGGCCGCTTCGTCGCGCTGGAGGAGCATGTTGGGCATTCGCCCGGCCGGATCGACCTTCAATGGGTCCAAGAGGTAGCGGGTGAGCGCGCCAGGCGACATTTTGGAGCCCAGACCCTCGAGCGATGCGCCATCCTTGTCGTGACAAGCCAGGCAGCCAACCGTATTGAACAGCTCGCCGCCTTTTTTGATGCGGCCGGCGTTCTTGTAGTCCTCTTCCTGATAGCGGCGGAAATCGGTGAGCTTGGAGAGAAAAGCAGTAACGTCGCTCACATCCTTCACATCAGCGAGCAAGACCGGCATCATTGCCTGGGCGCGAAAGTGCTGAGGATTCTGGAGCCACTGAAAGATCCAACTCGCGGATGCGCGGGAGCCGACCTGCGAAAGATCAGGACCGCGGCGGCCGATCAGCGAGTCGGATTTGGGGTTGTGGCAGGCGATGCAATTGAGTTCCTGTGCGAGGAGGCGGCCTTGCTGGATTTGGTTGTCGGTGTCGGTCGCATCGAGGATTTCTTTGTGAGAAAGGATATTGCTGGGAATTGGTTCAAGGGGAAAGTAATCGGATTGCCATTGGAGCAGCAGCCGCGCCGGCCCGGGCTTGCGGGTGAAATCGATGGAGATGGGGTGGTCGCCTTCGTCGAGTTTGATTTCCTTGTCGCTGATTTTCTGCCCGTCGATGACGATCTCAGCCTCAGCAACGAATTTGTATTGCCCAGCGCGGATGATTTTGATGAGGCCAGCGTAGTGGGCGGAGAATTGTGGAGATAGTTGGGGGTGGATTGCTTCGTTTTCTTTGAGAATGAACGCAGGCGAAGGGCTGACGGTGGTAACGCGAAAGTCCTTGGAGGAATACGTGGCAATCAGCCCGGGCGGCGGCGCTTCGGTTTTGGCCGCGTGGGCGGCCGTTGCCAGGAGCGACAGAATAATCAGGCAGTTGAAACGTAAGGACACTCAGGCTCCTCCGACATAACTATGGGAACGCGAACAATGATCAGTACCACAGAGCATCGCAAATGTGGAGCGGGGGGATAAGCTATTGAATCAGTGAGTCATTGATTCATTTGGGGAGCGATCGATGCGAAGATTTCAGATCAAACTAACCCCCCTGCTGCTTCTGGGCATGATGCTCTCGGCGGCGCGGGGAGAAGATGCGTTTTATCGGGTGGGGGTGAGTGAGTTGAAGATTATCGAAGGGGAACTCCCGGCAGTGCCCAGGAGCGGTGGTCCCCAATGGGGAGTTGGGCTTAATACAATGGCGCCGTACGCGCGGCTGGAGGGGGCGGGCGAAGTTTACGTTGATTTTCGGGCCGATTGGCCGCTGCCCGCGCGCGGGCCGCTGGCCTTTCTCAACACAATGCTGGTGCGGGCGGAAAAGGGGAAGGAGCTGCGCGGAATCTTGTATCTGCCCAAGTCGGATTGGAGCGGGATGACGGCGGTGCGGTTTGAAATCCCGGCCGGGAAGGCGAAGGCGGAGGCGCGGAAGGATTTTTATGAGGAGAAGCGGGCGCACTATGCGCGTCTGGTGGAGAGTGGGGTTCCAGGAGGAGCGTGGTTTCGACATGAAATGGAGGCGGCGGCGAAGGAGTTGGAACAAGAGGTGAAGGCTGAGGCGCGGCCAGGCCGGCGGGTGGATGATCTGGGCAAGACGTTTGGCCTGTTCAGCGGCGGTCAGGCGGTGGCGGAGAATTTGGCGCTGGAGCGGGTTTTGAAGCCGGCGGGAGAAGGACAGCGGGACACAATCAAGGTTTCGGCGATGCGGGGGATCGAGGTGAAGGGGATTGAATGGGGGCCATATATCAAGGATGCGAAACCGGCGCTCGATCCGCTGGCGGAGCTGATACCGGAGGATCAGCATGCGCTCTTCATTCCCACGTTCGATGCGGCGATGGCGCTGATGGCGGAGGGAGATGCGATTGCCGGGGCAGCGCTGCCGATGGCCGAGTCGCGCGGGGAGGATGCGCAGGTTTTGGCGCGATATCAGCGGCAAATGGGATTGTCTGCCGGCGCCCTGGCCAAACTGGTGGGCCCGAAGGTGATTGGGAGCATCGCGGTGACGGGATCGGATCCTTATCTGCGGGTGGGAAGTGACGTGGCGGTGATATTTGAGGCGAAGGATGTGGGAACTCTGAAGAAATTGCTCTCAGCGCAAGTCGCGATGGCGGCAAATGGAGTCACGGATGTGAAGACGTCGGCCGGGGCGATTGATGGCATTGAGTACAGTGGAGTTGTTTCGCCGGATCGGAAGATTTGTTCTTACCTGATGGAAATCGGCCCGGCGGTGGTGGTTTCAAATTCACTTGCGCAGTTGGAACGACTGGTGGAGGTGAAGAAGGCGCGGTTGGGCAGCCTCTGGGCGCTGCCGGAATACCGGTTTTTCAGGAACCGCTATGCGCGCGGACAGGCGGAGGAAACCGGACTGTTGATCATCAGCGACGCGACGATCCGCAGGTGGTGTTCGCCGAGGTGGAGGATTGCGGATTCGCGGAGGACCCGGGCGGCGGCGGTGATGAGCGCGGTTGGCATGGATCATCTGGATGAACGATTGCAGGGGAAATCGGCCAAGATCGCCTCAAAATGGGCCGACGGAGGAGAGCTGACGCTTGAAAATGGACTGGTGCGCTCATCAATTTACGGAGCGATGGAGTTCATGACCCCCATCGTCGAGCTGGAGATGGAGCGGGTCAGCGAGGATGAGGCGCTGGCGTATCAGAATTGGCGCGAGGAGTATGAGGGGCGGTGGCGGGGATTTTTTGATCCGATCGCGATGAGAATCACAGCGCAGCCGCAGCGTCTGGGAGTGGATCTGACGGTAATGCCGCTGATTGGCGGCACACAGTATCGCGATTTCGTAAACATCTCGCGCGGCGCGAAAATCGGTCCCACCGATGGCGATCCGCACGGAGCGATGGTGCAGTTGGTGGTGGCCATCAATAAGGAATCGACGGAGTTGAAGAGCATGGCGGGTTGGCTGGAAGAGTTCGCCAAACCGCTGAAGCTGGATGCGCTCGGTTGGATGGGCGATTCGCTGGCGGTTTATTTTGATGATGATGCGTATTGGAATGATTTAATAAAGGCGGGAGGCTCGGAAGAGTTTCAGAGGAAGAACCTGGGCCGGCTGCCGATGGGCATCAACATCGAGTCCGCCGGCGGATTGAAACTGACGGCGTTTTTGGCGGCGTTTCGGAGAGTGGTGGACAAGATTGTGCCGGAGACGACGGTGTGGGAGGTGGTGCCGCACAAAGTGCAGCCTTATGGCAAGATCAGCCTCAGTGACAAAGGCAAGAAGGACTGGCACATGCTGGACGATTCGGTGGGCGACTGGGCAATTTATTACACAGCGCTGCCGGATGCGCTGGTGATTTCGATGTCGGAAGAGGTGATCCAGCGGGCGCTATTGCGATCGGAGACCCGAACGACCGATCGGTTGCAGGGCAAAAAGCAGGGACCGGCCACGCGCCCGTATCTGGGCCCGCATCTGGCAGCGCAGATCGAGGGCACATTCATCGAAAAGATGGGCCTGGCGATTTGGCCCCAATATTCCAATGAAATGGCCGCCGTCGCGTGGGGAAATATTCCGATTCTCAATGAGTGGAAGCGGATGTATCCGCAGGAAAACCCGGTGGGATTGCATGAAAGACTATTCGGTGTAAAGCTGATCGGGCCGGATGGCAGCAGCTATGTGTGGAATGAAACGTGGGGAACGATGGAGTCGGTGAGTTATGGTTGCCCCGGCGATCCGAAAACAGGGCCCAACGTGCCCAAGGCGCTAATGGGACTGAAGTTTATCAGTGGCGGCGTTGATTTTGAGAAGGAGGGGCTCCGGGGGAGAGTGCTAATGGAAAGACCGAAGTGATTATTTAATGATTTAGCGATTTAATCATTTAATCATTGCCAGAGCGGCCTTCCCTCAATCATTAAATCCCTAAATCTTTAAATGATTAAATTCTCTACGCCAGAATCGCCTTCACCACATTCCCAAACACATCCGTCAATCGATAATCCCGCCCACTGTACCGATACGTCAGCTTCTCATGATTCAGCCCCATGAGATGCAAAATCGTCGCGTGCAAATCGTGAACATGAACTTTATTTTCCACCGCATGCCAGCCAAAATCGTCCGTAGCGCCATACGCCATTCCGCCCTTGATGCCGCCCCCCGCCAGCCACATCGTAAACCCAAAGGGATGATGCTCGCGCCCGTCAGTTCCCTCGGCCGTCGGCGTTCGTCCAAATTCCCCGCCCCACACCACCAGCGTTTCATCCAGCAGCCCGCGCGATTTCAAATCCTTCAACAACCCGGCAATCGGTCTATCAGTCGCCAGGCAGTTGTTCGGCAATTCTGTTTTCAACCCACCGTGCTGGTCCCAAAGCTGGCAACTGCTGCGCTTGGAAGTTTGCGTGTGATACACCTGAACCATCCGCACCCCACGCTCAGTCAGCCGCCGCGCCAACAGACACTGCTTCCCGAAAATATCCGTCGGCCCATCACCAACGCCGTAAAGTTTCTTGGTCGCCTCCGATTCGCCCGTAATGTCGAACGCCTCCGGAGCCGCCGTCTGCATGCGGAACGCCAGCTCGAAGGATTGAATCCGGGCGCTCAGTCGCGAATCTTCATCACGCGCTGCCTGGTGCATCGAGTTGAGCTGCCCAAGCAGGTCCAATTGCTTCCGCTGAATCGGCTGGGAAAACCGCGCGTTCTTCAGATTGGAAATCGGATCATTGAGGTTCGAAACCAGCGTCCCCTGATAAGCGGCCGGCAGAAAACTGGCGCTCCACAGCGGCGCACCCTGCGCCGGCTGCGACGGAGCTAGAACAACAAACCCCGGCAAATTCTGATTCTCACTCCCCAGCCCATAAAGCAGCCAAGACCCGATGCACGGCCGGCTAAACGCCTGCTCGCCGGTGTTCATCTGCAAACACGCGCCATTGTGATTGATGTTGTCGGCCACCATCGAGCGGACGACGCAGATGTCGTCGATGCACGATGCGACATTGGGAAAAAGCTCCGAGACTTCAATGCCCGACTGGCCGTGCTTTTTGAATTTGTACGGAGAACCCAGCAGGTTGCCCGTCTTGGTGCGCACCAGCTTGGGCATTTCGAATGGAAGCGGCTTGCCGGATTGGGCCTGAAGTTTGGGCTTGCGGTCAAAGAGATCAACGTGCGACGGCCCGCCGGACATGAAGAGGAAAATCACCCGCTTGGCTTTGGCCGCGAATTGAGGATTCGCGATCTGCGAGGCGAGAAGATCGGTGGAAAACAAATTGGCCAGGCCTAGCATGCCAAAACCATTGGCGAAATGCTTGAGCATTTGCCGGCGGCTTGGGGAAGATGAATTAAGATCCCGCATCATTACGCCGTAGGGGCGGCTTCAGCCGCCGTTTCCGCCTCGCCATTCGTAGGGGCGGCTTCAGCCGCCGTTTCCGCCGTCAATCATAATTAGTCGACGTACGCAAACTCGTTTGCGCACAGCAACACCTGGCAATAACTTTCCCACGCCAGATTCTGCTCCGGCGCGGCCTTGATCGCCGCCTGCCCAATCTCCACTTCCTTCTCCGATGGCGGCCGGCAATAGAGAGTCTGATACAGCCATTCAATCCGCGCCCGCGACGTCAGCCCGTGCTTCGCCGACAGCTCCGCCAGCGCCTTGGTGCGCTCCAGCGCGAACGGATGATTCATCAAAAACAGCGCCTGCGGCGCAACCGTGGAATCAATGCGTTTTTCAGCAATCGTCATTGGGTCGGGCGCGTCAAAAAGCATGCGATAATTGCTCCGATCCGATCGGACCATCAGCAGATAAAGCGACCGTCGCGGCGAAGTTAATTCTTTCACCGCCGGCCCACCCAGCGACGGATCAAGGCCCCCGGAAACCAGCAGCAACGCATCCCGCAGCTCTTCCGCATCCAGGCGCTGCCGCGGCATCCTCCCCACCAGCAAATTTTCCGGGTCGGCTTTGAGCGTGGCCGGATTGGCATTGGAAGATTGCTGATACGTCGCCGAAAGCATGATCAGCCGGTGGATCGACTTGATCGACCAGTTGTTCTTCATGAACTGGACCGCCAGATGATCAAGAAGCTGCGGGTGAGTTGGCGGTGTGCCGAGCTTGCCGAAATTGTTGGGCGTGCGCACCAGGCCCTCGCCAAAATGGTGCTGCCAGATTCGGTTCACCATCACCCGCGCCGTCTGCGGATTCTCCCTGCTGGCCAGCCACTGCGCCAGTTGCAGCCTTCCCGAGCCCGTGATCGGCCCCGTCTTCGGCCCCGAGAGTATCGCCGGAAACCCGCGCGGCACCGTTTTGCCAAGTTTGTCGTATCGCCCGCGCAGATGGATCTTCACATCCTGCGGCTTCACATAAGGCGTCTCCGGACAGCCGCCTTCCTGAAGACCGTGTGCGACGGGCACTTGCGCCGAAGTGATCTTTCGCAGCGACACAATCTCCGCGCGCGACTGCGTGACTTTTTCGCGAAGTTCGGCCGGGAAATTCCCTTCGTCGGATTTGATCGAGGAGATAAAGGCGCCCTGGGGGGCAAAGAGCGCGCGGTAGAGATCAGCGTCAGGGCCGGGGAGTTTGGCAAGATCTTTCAGGTCCCTGGCCTGAGTGGCGAGCGATTCGAGGGACTGCTGAACTGCCGCGGCTTCGGCTTCGCCGGGCGCGCTGAGGAATTTGGCAAGAGCGGAGCCGGCGGCCGCCGGCGCTCCTTCACCGGCCAGATCGTAGAACTGCCAGATCCCGGAGTGGGGATTCCCCTGGAGCGGATCGGGCAGAAGCTCGCGAGTGAGCGACCAGCTTTTGTCCCCAGATTTGATCTCAAGTTCGATCACCGTGGTGTCGCAGCTGTAATCCCCCCTGGGAAGAATGATCAGTTCGATGAACTGCCCCGCTTCAACCGCCGAACTCTCGGCCGAGAAATCCATCGCCCCGCCGTTTGGGATTGCGCCTTTGGCCAGCCGACTCCGCTCGCGGCCGATGCGGCGGTTCACAATATATTCGATGCCATTGCCGCATTTGTCATCGGCGTCGGCAACTTTGCCGGTGATCTTCATCTGGCCGGTGATGGGGCTCTTCCACGCCACCGCAACGCCCGCTTTGGGTGATGGATGAACCGCCACCGACTTGGGAGGAAGCGTTATCGTGATGAAACTTGCGGCCTGCTCTGTGGTGTTGACCAGCAGATTGGGCGTGTCGGTCGCTCCGCGCCAGCCGACAATTCCGGGCATGTTGGACACGTTGGGGATGCGCTGCGTAAACAGTCGCGTGCCCCCAATGTAAGTTTTCCATTGTTGGAGGATGGCGGGATTGAGCGCAGGTCCAGCTCCGCCGGACGTGTCCGGCACAGCCGGACCTACACATGCCATCAGGTATGCGGACACGTTTGGAAGAATGCCACGGGCTTGGGCGGTCGCGAAATCGTTGAGCGATTGATCCAGAGTTTTCTGTACTTCCGCAAGTCGGGCTTCGGCCTTCTTTCGCTCCTCAAAATCGGGTTTGGGCATGAGCGGAATGCGAAGAATCCTCGACCCCTCCGTCTTCGGCCCCGGCCCCACAAGGATATGGCTGGAAAAGAAGATCCCCGCCAACCCGTAATAATCCTCGCTGCTGATCGGATCGAATTTGTGATCATGACATCGCGCACACGCGATGGTCAGCCCCAAAAATGCCCGCCCCACAACATCCACCTGATCATCCACGATGTCCGTAAGCTGTTTTTCCTTGTCCGAATCTCCATTCCCCCAGTTGCCAATCGCCATCACGCCCGTGGCGATGGTCCCCTCGATGTTCGGCTCGCTTTTTGACGGCAGCAAATCCCCCGCGATCTGATTCATCACAAACTGGTCATAGGGCATGCCCGAGTTAAATGCACTGACCACCCAATCGCGATATTTCCACGCCTCCGAGCAATCCCCTTCGCTGCCCAGCCCGCGCGAATCAAACGAGTCGGTGTATCTGACCACATCCAGCCAATGTCGCGCCCAACGCTGCCCATATTGCGGCGAGGCCAAAAGCCGATCGATCACTTTCGCAAACGCATTGGGCGATTCATCCGCCAGAAATTCCTCCACCTCCCTCTGCGTCGGCGGCAGGCCAATCAGATCAAAAGTGGCCCGCCGAATCAGCGCTCGCTTATTGGCCGGCGGCGCAGGCAGAAGATTCTTCTCCAATAGTCTGGAGCGAACAAAAAAATCAATCGGCTGCGTGTTCGCTGGAACTTGCGCTTCTTTGGGAGCATCGGCGGGCCAGAAACTCGGCCCAGTGCTGTGTGTGTGCAAATTGGCCGCAATCGGCGCGGCATATGAAGCCCCCATTTTGATCCATGCCTCCAAATCCGCCACCTGCTGCGCTGAAAGCCGCTTTTTGGGAGGCATCTGAAGATCGGGATTGCCGTACCGCACCGCTTCGACGATCAGGCTCTTCTCCGGATCACCCGCGATGAACGCCGGCTTGCCGGAGTCCCCTCCTTTGAGCGCCGAGTCGCGGGAATCGAGCCGCAGCGAGCCTTTGAGCTTCTCTGAAGTTGCGCTGTGACATTTGAAGCAATTTTCTATGAGCAGTGGCCGGATCTTCTTCTCGAAAAACTCCACATTCTCCGGCGACGGCTCGGCCCCCTGCGCCACGGCCGCGTATAGCAGCAGGAAGGGAAGAATGAGCTGCCATTTGCGCATCGCGAGTTGGGCCATTATAGAGAGCTATCGCAGCGATGCGCGATCGTTCATTCCGCCGCTTGTGAAACTGGGAAATCTGCCAACCTCCATTGCAAAAAACTGACAAGAATATGGGGTGCGCTTAAAAATTCTCCTAATAATTCTTTGACGAGCGGCCGTTCCGGGATAGATTACAGTCTAGTAATTTAAGTTTCTTACATTGAGAGGAGCTCGGCATGCGGAGGGCAATCCCAGCCGTTGCAGTCTCGGTAATTCTGGCAGGCGCGGCATCTTCAGTCTTTGCAGATCCCCAATTCAGCGGTCCATACGGAACTGGTGGCTCGTACAATGTTTACGAGTTCGTCCGGACCAATCTGACGTGGGATGAGGCACGCGTCGCTGCTGCCGGAAAATCATTCGGTGGCGTTGCGGGAACCTTGGTTTCCATCCACAGCACTGCCGAAAACGACTTCGTTCACAACTTTGGCAGAGGCGATTGGTGGATCGGTTTGACCGACTCCAGCGCTGTCAGCACCATCGATGGCGCGACCATGCCCGGCAGCGAAGCCGGCTCCGACCGCACCATTGGTTGGGCCTGGGTCAGTGGCGAACCCTATACGTTCCATGCATTTGGCGATGGTGAGCCCAATGACTGGCCGGGTTGGACGCCGCCGGGTGAAGATGCCGGGCAGATGCGCGGCGATGGCCTTTGGAATGACAACGCGGCCGGTCCGACCATCGGACAGGCGCCCGATAGCGGAAAGTTTACATACGTCGTCGAATATCGCACCAATTCACCGACTCGGCCTGTCGATTTCCTCCCCGGCCCCGGCGCTGTCATGGGCGCCTTCGGCGTGCGCGAAATTCACAAAAATGGCGGGATGGGCAATCTGCTGGATGTCTCCGACTCCGCGCTGAAGACACGTGATGCGGCCAAGGATGTGATCGACTATACCGCCCCGGTCATCAACGTTTGGGACAATGGCGGAAATGGCAACTTTGGGAACGATTCCCAATACCAGGCCGTTGCGCTGGGTCACGCGATCGATCCTGCGCCTGGCGATGAAGATGATGTCAATGACATCATGCTCTTGGCCACCGGCAAGCTCCGCGTGGGCCCCGGCAAAGGTGGAACCTACACCTTCGGCGTAAATTCCGACGACGGCTTCAGCGTGATCATCAGGGGCAAGTCGTTCACCAACGCCGCCGGTCAACCTGGCACCAGCACCGCCGGGGGCATCTTTACTTTCAACGACGGTCGAGGTGCACAGGATTCCTTCGCGCAGGTCGACCTCCCCGAAGGCGATTACGATATTCAATTCGTCACCTGGGAAGGCGGCGGCGGCGCTGCGGCCGAATTCTTCGTCGCCAAGGGCGCCTTGACCAGCTTCGATAACACCAAGTTCGCGCTCGTCGGATCCGGTGAGAAAGATGTGCGGCGCAAGGCCCCATTCGTCGGCCCGAACCACATCAGCGTCGCTAACTTCAACGGCACCACCAGCCTGAGCCAGGCGCTGGCCGCCGTGCAGGCTTTCAAGGCCGGCACGCGCACGCCTGATGCAACGGGTGTTTTCAACGTCGTCAACTTCGCCGATCCCGACAACATGGGCGCCAACAGGGGAGGGACGGTTGCCTACCCGAACGATACCGCCGGGGCGGACAACGATAACTTCGCCACCTTCGCCACCGGATTCATGACCGTCAACGAGGCCGGCAAGTACACCTTCGATGTGCTGGCAGACGACTCGATGTTTTTCCGCCTGCTGGATGCGGCCACCGGCAATCCGGTTGCACTGTTCAGCACGACGGCGAACGCCGCCGACAGCAATGGCGACACCATCAACGATGCCTTCCACAACGACGGCGGGTGTTGCGGAGATGTCTTTGGCACCTACGACCTGGGCCTCGGCAACTACATCTTCGAACTGGTCAACAACGAACAGGGCGGCGGAGCATCGACCGTTCTATACGCCGCGCTGGGAGAACACACCAGCTTCGGCCCCCAGTTCCAGCTTCTGGGCGCGAATGTCGATGACACGATTCACTACGACGGCCTCCAGCTCGTCCCCGAGCCCTCAACCATGGGCATCCTTGCCCTCCTCGCCGCCGCCGGCCTGGTCCGCCGCCGTCGTCGAGCCTGATTGTGTGTGATTGTGTGATGATTGGTAGGGCATGCTTTGGCATGCCGTTGAATTAAAAAAATGTTGGACGGGCTTCTGACGAGGCCCGTCCATTTTTTTGACGTGCGGGAACACGGGCAGGATGCCCGTGCTACGACGCCAGAATTCGGTCCAGCCGCGCTGAGACATCCTTCATCTTCTCGAGGTCGCCGCCGCCGACCTCCGCCGTCGCCCAGCCCCCCGCATACCCCACATCATCCAGCGCCTTCATGATCGCCGGCCAATCGTTGTCCCCCTCAAGCAGCAGCACCCCAAACCCCGCCCCCGGCCCCTGCACATCGCGCTTCTTCTTGCTGTATTCCTTGATGT
>DASYUA010000072.1:0-2439 GCA_036001665.1 Tepidisphaeraceae bacterium | reverse complement strand
TCGTTGTCGTCAACGATGAGGATTCGGCGATTGACCCGGCTTATCTCTGACATGTGACCGGCTCATTCTGCTGGACAGGAACTTCCAGCGTAAATACCGCCCCCTTGCCGTGCCCTTCGCTGGCAGCGCGGAGACTCCCGCCCATCTCCCCGGCCGCGTTGGCCGCGCTGTGCAACCCAAAACCGTGTCCATCAACCCGTGTCGTAAAGCCGTGCGTGAAAATCCGGGTCAGGTTCTCGGCCGGAATGCCCACCCCGTTGTCGGCCACCTCGAAGCGGATGTGGCGCTTCCCCCCTTGCTCAAATGCACCCACCCGCAACGTGATCTTCTTCCCGCCGCCATCTTTGCCCTTGACGGCGTGCCTGGCGTTTGACAGGACGTTCACCAGGATTTGAATGATCCTGTGCTTGTCCAGCCCGACCGCCGCGACCTCCTCATACTCCCGCACCACCTCGACCCTGCTATCCGCCAGCGCCTCGGCGTTCATCGCCACCGCGGAATCCATCAATGTCGAAGGACGAATGTTCTCCACGACGGCCGTGTTCTTGGCATACGACTGCTGCATGCCCACGATCTGCTTGATGTGTTCAATTCCCGTCACCACGTTCTTCACCTCATCCAGCAACGCGTTTTGCTCGGCCGTCAGGTGCTCACCCAGCTCGATGAGATACGATGGGATCTTGCAGCCAACTTTGTCGGAGGTGAAGAATTCGCCCAGATTCTGCTGGTGCTCGCGGATCATCTGCGCCGCCTTGCCCAGACCGCCCACCGGCGTCTGCCGTATTTTCTGGCTCACAACATTGGCGGAAATATTGACGCTGTTGAGCGCATTGCCCACGTTGTGCAGCACCCCCGTCGCCACCTCCGCCATCCCCGCCTGCCGCGCTGTATCCACCAGCTTCCGGTGCGCCTCTTCCAACTGCTCCGTCCGCTCCCGGACCCGCGTTTCAAGGGTCGCGTTGGCCTGCTCGAGCCGTGCATTCGCGTCGCCCAGTTGGGCGTTGACCTGCCCCAGTTTGGCGTTCGCTTGCGCCAGTTGATCGCTCCTGCCTTGAAGGTCCGATCCCACCCGGCCCAGGAACGCGTAAAAGAACCCCAGCAGCAGGATTCCGACCGCACAAGAGATGGTGGACACGACGATCACCGAATGCCGGGCGCTTCGCGTCAGCTCCTGGATGTCGCGCAGCACCACCAGGTTCCCCAGCGAGCGCCCGGTGACATCCGCCAGGGGAAGGAAAACCACCTGCGTCGCCTTCCCGTCCACATCAATTATCGCATCCTCACCAGTCACGATCTTCCCCGCCGAAAGCCGGCTGGTCAGGGCCGGCGGCAACGTCTCCATTGTTTTGTCGATCACCACAAAATCCGCAAACGCATCCCACGCGGTCTGGCGGCCCAATTTCTGGTTGCGATTTTCCCATCGCTTGCGATCCAGGTGTTTTTTGTCCACCAGCGCCACCAGATGGACCTGGAGAATGTCGTGAACCCGCTGCGCTACCGTCTCGAACTCCGTCCCCAGCTCGACATAACCGATCAGCTTGCCATCGCGCCGCCACGGATAAACCACCCGAAGCGTGCAGTTGCCCGTCGGCCCCTGCTCGATCCCCGAACTGGGATTTCCCGTCTTCTCCGCCTCCAACAGCGTGATCCGGTCGATCCTGTCGCCGAATTTCTCCCGCTCGTGCATCCTCGCCAGACTCGTCCGGTCGGTCTTGTGGAAATAAAAATGGTCGATGTGCAACTGCGTTTGCAGCTCGTGAAACAGCGGATCGGCCAGTGCAATGGCCTCTTCCCGGTTCCCCGCCGCCAACGCCGATTCCAGCCGCTCGTCGCGGATGATCGCCTTCAGCGCCGCGCTCATGACGTCCACATAATTCCGCAGCTCCGCCCGTGTGAGGTCCTCGGCGCGCTTGCCCGTCGTTTCCCTCAATTCCGTCAGTCGCTGCTGATAAGTCCGGTGAAACGTGTAGAGAAACGCCCCCATCAGGATGATGATGGAGAGCATCAGGGGTGGCAAAATACGGGTTCGCATTCGGTTCCAGTCTGCTGTCTTTGCGCCGCGCTGCCTTCAAGGACTTGTTGGACCTGGCGCCCAGGCGCAGAAAGTGCATTGCTTGGCGCGGTGCCCACCCGACCGTGAGCACTCGCTCCGACATACATCGTCTTGCAACAAGAATAAGTTTAGATTGATTAGTTCTTGGCCAGTTCGTTAATTCTGCTTCAACACCGCCACCACTTCATCCGGCCATTCCTTGCTGATGCACCGGGCCTCCCCCCCCGGCCGCCACAAATACACCTTCGTTGTCGTCAACGATGAGGATTCGGCGATTGACCCGGCTTATCTCTGACATGTGACCGGCTCATTCTGCTGGACAGGAACTTCCAGCGTAAATACCGCCCCCTTGCCGTGCCCTTCGCTGGCAGCGCGGAGACTCCCGC
>DASYUA010000071.1:0-26446 GCA_036001665.1 Tepidisphaeraceae bacterium | reverse complement strand
CCACCTTGCCGTCGCAGGCTGCTCGATGATCATCGGCACGGGCCTTTTGGCCCAGGTGCAGCCGGCCGGTGATAAACCGGCTCCCGCCGCGCCCGCCCAACCGCCCCAGCCGCAGGTTGATCCCGCCAAGATCGTCCTGACCGTTGGCGAGAACAAGATGACGGCCGGCGACTTCAACGAATTCGTCGCCCAGTTGCCGCCCGAGGTGCAGATGATGGCCAAGGGGCCGCAAAAGCGCCGCGTGGCCGAGGATCTGGTGAAGTTGAAGCTGCTGGCGGGCGAGGCGGCCAAGAAGGGGATGGATCAGACCCCCAAATTCAAGAAGCAAATGGAGCTGATGCGTGAGAACGCACTGGCCGGCGCGTTCTTCAACGAAGTGCTGCCGACGCTGGTCAGCGATGCGGATGTGAAGAAGTATTACGACGAGCACAAGAACCAATTCGAGCGCGCCACCGCCCGCCATATCCTGGTTCCCATCGGCGGCGAAAAGAATTACACCGATGACCAGGCCCGCACCCGCGCTGACGAGATCAAAAAGCGCCTCGAAGCCAAACCCGACGATTTCGCGGCCGTGGCCAAGATGGAATCGGCCGATCCCGGCTCCAAGGATGATGGCGGCGATCTGCCCCCATTCCCGCGCGGGCAGATGGTCAAGGAGTTCGACGAGGCGGCGTTCACGCTCCCGATCGATCAGATCGGCGCGCCGGTGAAGACCCGCTACGGCTATCACCTCATCCAGGTGAAAAAACGCGAAATCCCCGCTCTGGACGATGTGAAGGAAGACATCACTGAGCAACTCCGGCCGCAGAGGCTGGAAGCGCTGATTGAGGACCTGAAAAAGAAGAATCCAACCAATCTGGACGAAGCCTTCTTCGGCCCGCCGCCGCCCCAGGGCGCGCAGCCTCCCGCGGGCGGCCAGCCCGTCCCCAAACCGGCGGGGACGCCGATTGAGCGGTAAGGGGCGCGGCTGGAGAGGATGGTTGGAGCGGATGGGGAGCGGTGGGTTCGTTCCGTCAAACAATTTGGGTTGGGGGATGGCAAAAACGGCGATTTTGGAGCGCTGGAGGGGGTTTGGGTTCGTTTGGTGGGTTTGTTTTCCCCCCCGTGGCTCGGTTTTGAAGTCGAACTTGTTTGTTGTTCGTGGATGGTGGTTTGTCGTGCCGGCTTGGTGGGTGGGGGCGGGAGGGGTGGGAAAAAAGTGTTTTGGGGGGATGGTTTTCGGCAATTGAGGGCAAACTGAGGGCGGGACGGAGGTTGAGGAGAGGGTGTGGCAAGAAGGTGATAGAAAAATAGGTCCGAAATAGGTCCAGAATAGGTCCCGATTGTGTCCCGAACAGGTCCCTGGGGAGGGAAATCGTGTCCCGGTGAATGAAAAGCGGGTCTGGCGTGGGAATCGAGGATCGAAGATGGAGGATCGAAGGCGCGCGGAGGGGGCGGGGGTACGGATGGGTGGGTGAGACGAGAGCATTGCTTCCCCTGTTCTGGTTCCTCGGCAGGGATTATGTCGGAATGTTAGGGGGATGTCAAGTAAATTGCTGCGAGAATTCAGAATTCAGAAGATTCGTGTGGCTGGGCCGAAGGAGGCGATTCCTTTGCTGACGTTTTTGAGGATTTTCCGCATTCGGGGCAGCGGTCGGGGGTGGCGCGGAGGTCGTAGCCGCAATTTGCACATCGAGTAGGATTTTTCTTTCGCTTTGTCCGCCAAATGCGCAACGACCAGCGTATTGGCAAGATCGCCGCGATGGAAACGAGGAGCCAGTAGGGAAGGACAATTCCTTTGTACCAGTTCGAAGCGCTCGGACCTGTGTACCAAGCAGAGCGGCTTATTTTATCGGGATAAATTAAAGGTGACGCGGATAAATTAAAGGTGGATAAATTAAAGGTGGGATAAATTAAAGGTGGGATAAATTAAAGGTGACGCGGGATAAATTAAAGGTGACGCGAACCATTAATTACGATTCCCTGGCGGTTTTCGGCTTTCTCCATCCCCTGGGCCGGCCGCGCGGCCGCAGGGTTTGTTGCAAATGCAGCGCATTGGCCGTTTCATGCATCCATTGCTCGTTGCCCAGCGGGCGGTTGCGGACGATGTGCTCTTTCATGCTTGCCTCCTCGGCATCGCTTTGCGGGGAATTCACCAGCTTGACCCATCCGGCCGGCCGCTGGATGGGCCATTCGGCCAGCAGTGGGCGCAGTTCATGCGATCGGGCCCGTCGCAGGAAGAGGCTTCCCCAGCGCCAGTTCTGTGCTTTGCGCACCAGCTTGGCGCGCAGCGGATTGCGCTCCACGTAACGCAAGACGGCCAGCAGGTGCTCATCCTGCTCGATGGGGAAGCTCTTGAAGCGTCCCTGATATAAATGGCCGTGTCCCACGGCGGCGTGGGCATGTTTCCAGCGTTGGGCGTGGGTGAGCGTCAGCCAGCGCATGAATGCGGTGAGCTGGCCATCTTTGCCTGGCCAGAGGACCAGATGCCAGTGGTTGGGCATCACACACCAGGAGAGAATTCGGATGGGCACTCGCCGCCAGGCCGCCAGCAGCACCCGTTCGAAGGCGAGGAAATCGTCCTTTTTCTTGAAGAGCCTGAGCCGGCCGTTGGCGCGATTGAGCACATGATAGACCAGCCCGCCGGGGGCTTTTCTGGCGATACGCGGCATGAAAAGAGGATGATATGTGAAGAGACGTTATAAATAAAGGTTCGCGTCACCTTTAATTCCCGTAAATAAAGGTTCGCGTCACCTTTAATTCCACCTTTAATTCCACCCGCCTCGGCCCGCTCAGCATGGGTGGGTTCTTTCGAAAACACTCATACAGACGGATGGCGACGCACATTCGCGTCGTCGCTCGCCCAATGGGGCGGCATGGCGGTTTCCCGACTGGACGGCCGTGGGTTTTCGCTTCGGGGCAATAAACTAGCCCAGTCCCGGTTTTAGTCCACAGTCCCGGTTTTAGTCCAGTCCCGGTTTTAGTCTCCCGGTTTTAGTCTTGTGGAGAAAACCTAGCTGCGTCCCCGTTTTTATCCTTTTTGGCGATGATGGGAATGGTGATTAAAAGCGGAATTCGATGCTGAGGCGGGCGTAGGGGGTGTCGTCGATGCGGGCGAGGTTGAAGTCGTGGCGGGTGTCGAAGCCGATGGTGTATTCCTGGTTGAAGGAGTAGCCGCCGGCGATGAGGACGTTGAGGAACTTGTAGGGGGACCAGAAGAGGCCGGCCTCGAGGCGGCGCTGGTGGAAGATGAGGCGGTCGTTGGTGTCTTCGAGCTCGTCGAGGCGGAAGGCGTTTTCGCGGGACTGGAAACGGCCGAAGATGGAGATGGGTTTGGCGAGCTGCCAGGAGACGCGGGCGTCGAAGCGATCGAGGAGGGTGTAGGTGAGCTCGACCTTGAGGGTGTCGCTGGGGTCCCAGATGAGGGCATCGACGGGCGCGCCGACGACGAGCTGGAGATTGCGCTCGGGGAGTGTGAAGGAATACTCGATGCCGGGGAGGGGGATGTCGGGGACCATGGTGCGGTTGCCGTCGTAGTCGAGGGCGACGAGAAGGCCGTGATTCTTGTTGATTTCCTTGCCGAAAATCAGGGTTGCCTTGCTGTACCAGCCTGAGCCATCGGCGAAGGGATTGTCGCCGGCGTAGCCGAGGGCGACGGTTGCGCCGGCGATCCAGCGGTCGAATTTGGCGAAGGCGAAGCCAGCGCCGAGGGACTGATCGGAGAGATGGCGGGGCAGGCGGGGATCGGTGGAGCTGATGTCGAGGGAGATCAGGTCATAGCCGATGCGGGGGCTGGCGATGTTGCCGGGGAGGAGGCGGATTCGGCCGATGGATTCATACATGTCGAGGTTGTAGTCGCGGCCGTTGTCCTTGATGGTGGAGTCGAAGAAGAAGAGGGCGTCGGTGCTGGATTCGATGAATTCCTCCTTGGGCCAGGGTTTGATGAGGAGAGAGGGGCCGGTTTGGGCGAAGAGAGGTGTGGAGAGGAGGAGGAGGGCGAGGGAGAGAAGTCGGGGAATTCTTTTGACGGGCATGGGCGGGAGTATAAACGGAAATGATGGGGGGGAAAGGCCAAGAACGAAACCATGGGCGGGGCGCCCATGCTACTGTTCAGGAGAGAAGACACGGGCAGGATGCCCGTGCCACGAGTTAGGGCATGGGGAGATTATTGAATTCGAAGGGGACGACGAGGAATTTGGCTTCGGTGGGGACGTCCCAGATTAGTTTGGCGGGTTCGGCGGTGGCGTCCTGGGCGGGGGTGGGTTTGAAGGTGAAGAGGTAGGACCAGTCTTCGCGGCCGGAGCCGCCGGCGAAATCGACGGCGAAGGCGCGGCCGTGATTGTCGAGGAGGCGGATGGAGCGGCGGATGGCTTCGAACTGATCGGCGAGGCCGGGGGACATGAGGCCGCAGAGGGCGCCCTGGCCGCGGATGCGGAGGGTGTAGCCTTCATCGCCGCGGGCGAGGCCTTCGATGGTGAGGCGGGAGCCGGCGATGGTGCGGGTGGCGTTTTGCACGGTCATGATCTGGGAGAGTTCCCAGGTCTGGAACTGGGTGCGAACGAGGAATTGGGCCGAGCCGCGGAGGCGGGCGATGCGCTGGCCGGCGCCGTCGGGGTGATGGAGCTTGGCGGAGAGGCGCCATTCCCAGGGGGCGCGATAGTCGGAGGATTCTGGGATGTATTCCTGCTCCTGGGGGGGGAGGAGGGAGTTGCCGCGCTCGTCGAGGGCTTCTTCGAGTTTGGTGTCGCGGGCATTTTTGAGAATGAGGAGCTTGGGATCGCTGTAGGCGGTGAGTTGGAGGTTGAAGCGGTGGTGATGCTCATCGGGCTTGGCGAGATCGACCTTGTAGTCGCGCTCGATGCGGTCGGCGACGACGAGGAACGAGCCGTGGGCGGAGGCCGGGCGGCAGGACCAGCGGGTGGCGAGGGAGTCGATGACGATTTGCGGGGGCTCGCCGCGGATTTCGGGCTGGAGGGAGGTCTTGACGCACAACTGGCGCAGGGCCTGCCAGAAAGACTGTTGGGGGAGGTCGATGGAGAAGCGGGGCTCATCCTCGCGCTCAAGGTCGGAGACGTCGATGCGGATGTTGGCTTGTTTGGCGAGCTCGGAGAAGGCCTGGCGGGCGGTGACGTTTTTGAGGGAGAGGGTGACGAGGGTGGGGGAGATTTTGCTGTTGTCGTCGATGGTGCGCAGGGCGGCTTCGAGGCGGGCGCGGACGTCGTGGTCGGTGGTTTGGCGCATGATGCCCAGCAGGAGCGGGCGGGCGGTGGGGTCGAGCTGCTCGAGGCGGGATTGGGCCTGTTCGCGGGTAAGCCAGTCGTCGGCGGAGAGGCCGCGGAGGAGAGGTTGGAGATCGGGGGCGGGTTGGGTGGTGGGAGGGTTGGCGAGGGAGTAGACCGGAAGGGAGAGAGAGAGGAGCAGGAGCAGATGATGCGGTCTCACGAGAAGCGTGTTGAGCAATTCTTGTACCGAGGGTGTAAGGATTTGAGGAGTGTGGCGAGCGGGCGCGGCTGGACGGACGCGAGAAGATGCAGGAGCACGGGCATCGGAGTACCGCTGCCCATGCCACGCATTCTCCGTGTCAACTCACCGGCTCGCTTTGGCGCGCTGCTGGGCTCTATAATTGCGGCAAGATGAGTAGTTACACGCAAAGCGTTCAGTCATTGATCAATGAATTGGCGAGGCTGCCGGGAATAGGGATGAGGTCGGCCGAGCGGATCGCGTTTCACCTGCTGAAACAGCGGCCGGATGAGGCACTGAAGCTGGCGGATGCGATACGGGATGTGAAGACGCGGATTCGCAATTGCTCGGTGTGTTTTAATCTGACGGAAGATGATCCGTGCGGAATTTGCGCAGATGTTTCGCGGGATCAGGGGTTGGTTTGTGTGGTGGAGCAGCCGAAGGATTTGCTGGCGCTGGAATCGACGGGACTTTATAAGGGGGTTTATCACGTGCTGCTGGGGAGGATCGCGCCGCTGGATGATATGGGGCCGAAGGACCTGACGATCGATGCGCTGGTGAAACGGCTGGCGAGTGGGATGGTGAGGGAAGTGATCATGGGGACGAACCCGAACATGGAGGGGGATGGGACGGCGTTGCACATTCAGTCGATGTTGGCGCAGTATCCGAATGTGCAGGTGACGAGGTTGGCGAGGGGGTTGCCGGCGGGGAGCAATATTGAGTATGCCAACAGGAATATTTTGGCGGATGCAATAAGCGGCAGACAAAGAATGTGAAGAGACGGGCGAGACGCCAGTGCTACGTGCGGCGGGCGAGGAGGAAGGTGCGGTCGTCCTGGGCCATGGCGCTGCTTTCGAGGGAGTCGAGGATTTCGGTGAGCTTGGCACTGAGGTCGGAGGCGGGGAGGCTGGGGTGGGATTGGTAGATTTCCTTGAGATGATCTTTGACGGCGTCGGTGCCGAGACGGTGGCCGGAGGAATCGGTCAGGTCGCTGAGGCCGTCGGTGAACATGAGGAGCAATTCGCCGGGGTGCATGGATTCGGTTTGGGAGATGAGGGCATCGGTCTGGATGCCCATGGGGAAATTTTCAGCGCACTGGAGGAGGCGGACTTCGCCGTCGGCGCGGATGAGCATGGCGGGGGGATGGCCGGCGTTGACGCACTCGAGCTGGCCGGTTTTGGGGTCGATTAAGACGCAGACCATGGTGACGAAGGATTGGGAGGCGAGCATCTGGCAGAGGTGCTCGTTGAGATGGCGCATGAGCTCCGCGAGCGGCATGGCGGAGCGGACGGCGACGCGGACGACGGAATGCAGACTGGCGGCGAGGAGTGCCGCGCCCATTCCCTTGCCGCAGACGTCGGCGACGACGAGGAGGGTGCGGCCGTCGGAGGTGGTGATGATGTCGACGTAATCGCCGCCGACCCAGCGGCAGGGTTTGAAGCCGATGGCCAGGTCGAGGCCGCCGATAGAGGGATTTTTGGGGAGGAGATTGAGCTGGATCTGGCGAGCGCGCTGGAGCTCGCGCTCGATGACGGCGTGGCCCTGGGCGGCGAGGGTCATCTCGGACTGCTGGTATTGCTTGGTGGCGAGGGCGGCGAGGGCGAGCCATTCGCCGGTGCCGAATTGCGGGGGGAGGATGATGTAGAGGACGTCGAGGGTTTGATCGTCGGAGCGAACCGGGCAGGCGATGGTGGAGATGGACATGACGTCGGGGGAGAGAGAAATCTCGGCCATCATTGCGCCCTGCATGGGGACGTTGCTGGCGAGGATGGGTTCTTCCCGTTGAGCGAGGGCGCGGAGCAAGGTGCGGGAGATGTAGGGTGGGCCTTGGCGCCAGCGGGGAGATGTTTCGGGAGGGATGAGGATGCGGGGAGCGTGGGCGCCTTGATGGGTGGCGGTTGGTTTGGTGACGCGGAGGACCATGGCGCAGTCGCCGTGGAATTCATCGCGGACGAGGAGCTTGCAGAGGGCGCGGAGGCGTTCGGTGGGGTCTTCGATTTTGAGGAGGCGCTGGCCGAATTCGTTGAGGGTGGAGAGGTGGGTGGAGGAGATGCGGGGGGCTTCGAGATCCTTAAGTGTCGTGATGGCGGGTGCGCCGGCTTCGGAGATTTCCAGGGGCCTGAGATTTTCGGGAGGGCGGGTGGCGGTGGCGGAATCGCCGAGGGCGGCGATGCGGAGAGTGAATTCGCCGACGGTGAGCGTGTCGCCGGGGGAGAGCATGCGGTCGGCGATGGTATCGCCGTTGACCTGGGTGCCGTTGCGGCTCTGGAGGTCGCGGACCCACCAGCGCTGGAAGGGATCGAAGAACAATTCGGCGTGGCGGCGGGAGACGGTGGTGCGGTCGAGGCGGATCTGGCATTCGGCGGAGCGGCCGATGACCAGGCGCTGGCCGGAGATGGTTTGGCGGGAGACGTGGCCGGCTTCGTCGGAGATTTCGAGGGTGAGGGAATGGGGGTCGGCCATGGCGTCAAAGGTAGCACGGGTGGGGAGAGGGTGCTATGGGGAGTACGGCTGCTGAAGAGGGACACTGGCAGCAAGCTGCCAGTGGCAGGAGAGAACTGAAGACGGCGGCTGAAGCCGCCCCTACCGAGGACAGGAGTATGGTTGCTGAGGAGCTTCTAGTCTCCGCCGCCGAGGTCGTGGTTGGCTTCTGCGCTGGTGTCTTCGTTTTCGGGGCTGGTGTCGCGCTGCAGGACGTCGCCGGCGGGTTGGCCGGGTTGGTAGCGGGCCTTGTGTTCGCCTTTGGCGGGTGGGCCGCTGGCGAATTCGTTGCTGGTGCCGTCGGAGTTGTCGGGGCCTTCGGTGTTGCCGAGCTCGCCGTCGGAGGCGATGCCGCCGCGGCCGTCGAGGCCGATGATGTCGGGGTCAACCTTGCCGCCGCTGCCTTTTCCGTCGGGGCCTTCGGTGGAGCCGACGCCGACGGTGCGCCTGCCGGATGCGCCGCTGCGGGTTTTCTTGCTGCCGGCGGGCCGGCCGGGGTAGTCGCGGTCTTCGATGGTCATGTCGGGGGCGGCGTCTTCGGAGGGGATGCCGAAGTCGTGTTTTTCTGCGAAATTTTCAGCCGCTTGGGGGTCGCTGCCGACTTTGCCTTTATTCTGATCGCCGGGATTTTGATTGGATGTCATGGTGCGCTCCTTTTACATACCCCCCGATTCGATGAGGGTATCGCGCGGGAGAGTTTGTGGGGACGTGGAAAAAAGAAGCGTTGAACGCAAATGACGCAGATGACGCAGATTTACGCAGATCAGAGAGGATCGGACGGGGATCAGGGATCAGGGAGCGGGGAATTGGGGATTTTGGCCGTGGAGGACGGCGATGAGGTCACGGACTACCCAGCTCATGTTTTCGATTGCCGAGTAAGTGCGGGCGGCCATGTGGGGGGTGAGGATGACGTTGTCGAGGCCGAGAAGTGGGAAGTTTGGGGGTGGGGGTTCGGGATGGAAGACGTCGAGGGCGGCGGCGGAGAGTTTTTTATTTTTGAGAGCGTCGGCGAGGGCGCTGGCATCGAGGACTTCGCCGCGGGAGGTGTTGATGAGGATGGAGGTGGGTTTCATCAGCGCCAGCTCGCGGGGGCCGATGAGATTTTCGTTGCCGGGGAGCATGGTGACGTGGAGGGAGAGGATGTCGGATTCGCGATAGAGGGTGGGTTTGTCGACGGGGGTGGCGGCGAAATGGACTTGGGAGCTGACGTCGAGGAGGTCGTTGTAGATCACGCGCATGCCGAAACCGTTGGCGGCGATGTGGCCGACGCGGCGGCCGACGCGGCCCATGCCGAGGATACCGAGGGTGAGTTCGTTGAGCTGGCGGCCGCGGAGAGTGTCGCGGAGGCGCTTGAATTCTTTTGGGTCGGGCGTGCGATCGCGGAAGGCGGCATAGGGGCGGATGAGCTGGAGGATGCAGCCGAAGATGAAGTCGCCGACGGCGAGGGTGTTGGCGTCGGGGGTGTAGACGACCTGGATGTTGCGGCGGCGGCAGGCGGAGACGTCGATGTTTTCCAGGCCGACACCGCCGCGGCCGACGACTTTGAGATTGGGGGCTTTGGAGAGGAGGTCGTCGTTGACTTTGGTGTAGGTGCGGACGACGAGGCCCTGGGCGCGGGAGAGGGCATCGTCGAGGCGGGGGTCGCCGAGGGGGATTTCGAGGACGTCGGCCTGGGAGTGGAGCCAGTCCATGGGGGCTTTGTCGCCGCCTTCGGTGACGAGGACAATGGGGCGGTCAGGCATTGGGAGACCTTTCAAAAACGTCCGCTGAAGCGGACCCTACGGGAGGTTGGCGGAGCGAACCCTACGAGGATTGCGATCATCCTTTCAGCTCGGGTGGATGACGCAGGCGGTCGAGGGCAACGGCGATGATGATAATCACGCCGGTGGCGATTTCCTGGACCCAGTTGGGCCAGCCGAGTTTGGTGCAGCCGTTGCCGACCATGTTCATCATCAGTGCGCCGATGAGGCTGCCGAAGATGGAGCCGTGGCCGCCGGAGATACTGGCGCCGCCGATGAAGACGGCGGCGATGATGTCGAGTTCAGCGCCGGAGCGCGTCGTCGGATCACCGCTGGAGATGTAGGAGAATTCGAGGATGCCGGCGAGGCCGGCGAAGGCAGCGCCGAGGACATAGACGATGAGTTTGATGCGCTCGACGCGGATGCCGCAGAGGCGGGCGGTTTGTTCATTGGAGCCGACGGCGATGATGTGGCGGCCGAGACGGGTGTAGCGGAGCATGAGGGCGATGAGAGTGGCGAGGATGATCATGAGCCAAACGCCGGCGGGGACGAGGAGCCACCATTTGTTTTGGGGGAGTGTCTGGAGAAGGCCGTGGAGCCAGGTGCTGCGCCAGGAGTTGGGGGGATAGACGGTGGAATTGTTGGCGAAGCCTTTGGCCGCGCCGCGGACGGCGGCCCACATGCCGAGGGTGGCGATGAAGGGAGGGAGCTTGAGGCGGGTGATGAGCTGGCTGGTGATCAGGCCGCAGAATGAGGCGGCGGCGACGCCGCCGGCGGCGGCGATGGTGGCGGAGTAGCCTTGTTGGAGGAGCAGGGCGATGATGACGGTGGTGAGGGCGATGACGGGGCCGGCGGAGAGGTCGATGCCGCCGGAGATGATGATGAGGGTCATGCCGATGGCGGCGGTGCCGACGACGGCGGTGAGGCGGAGCATGAGCTCGAAATTGTCTGTCGTGGCGAAGCGGGAGCGGCCGGTGATGAGAGGGACGAGGATGGTAAAGAGGAGGAAGACGAAGAGGAGGCCGATGATTGGGCCGAGTTTGTTGAGAATAGCGCGCCAATCGAAGGGCTGGGCGGGGCCTGCATCGGGGATGGGAAGAGTGGTCATGCGGCCGCTCCCGCGCTGGTGTTTGCGCCGGTGGCTTCGAGCATGATGCGGTGTTCGTCCAGGTCAGTTGCGAGACGGGCGGGGCCGAGGATGCCGCGGTGCATGACGGCGATGCGGTCGCAGACGCCGAGGAGCTCGGGGAGATAGCTGGAGATCATGAGGATGGCTTTGCCGGATGATGCGAGCTGGTCGATGATGCGATAGATCTCGGCTTTGGAGCCGACGTCGATGCCGCGGGTGGGTTCATCGAGAAGAAGGACGTCCACATCGTGATGGAGGAGGCGGGCGAGGGCGACTTTTTGCTGGTTGCCGCCGGAGAGGTCGCGGACTTTTTGGGATGGAGCGCGGCAGCGGATGTTGAGGCGGGTGATCCAGTTTTGGGCCGAGGCGTTTTGGTCGGAGGGGAGGACGAGGGATGAGAGATGGGAGAGGGTGAGGTTGTCGGCGATGGTGAGATCGGTGGCGAGGCCTTCGGATTTGCGGTCTTCGCTGACCATGCCGACGCGCTGGGTCCAGCGGGCGCTGGGGGAGGCGGGGCCTTGATAAATGGCGATGCGAATCGCCCCGGATTTGACGGGATCGAGGCCGAAGATGGCGCGGAGGAGCTCGGTGCGGCCGGAGCCGATGAGGCCGGCGATGCCGAAGACTTCGTGGCGGCGGAGTTGGAGAGAGGCGGATTTGGGTTTTGAAGGGCCGCGGAGATTTTGGATGTCGAGGATGATTTGGCCGGGGGTGCGCGGGGAACGGGGGTAGAGGTCTTCGACTTTTCGGCCAACCATCAGGGAGACGATTTGATCGGTGGTTGAGTCCGATGCGGCCCCCCCACCGACGGTTTTGCCATCACGGAGGACGAGGAAGCGGTCGGAGATTTGTTTTACTTCCTCGAGGAAGTGGGAGATGTAGATGATGGCGTGGCCCTGTTGGCGCAGGCGGCGGACGAGGTCGAAGAGGCGGGAGATGTCATCTTTCGAGAGGCTGCTGGTGGGTTCGTCGAGGATGAGGACGCGGCAGCCGATGGCGATGGCGCGGGCGATTTCGACGAGCTGTTGCTGGGCGAGGGAGAGGCGGGCGACGGGCGCATCGAGCGGGATGTCGGGGCGGCCGAGTTGTTGCATGGCGTCGGCAGCGCGGCGGCGGACCTGGGGCCAGTTGATGAGGGGGCCGATGGTGGGCTCCATGCCGAGAAGGATGTTTTCCATCACGGAGAGGTGTTTGGCGAGGGAGAGTTCCTGATAGATCATGGCCACGCCAGCGCGGCGGGCTTCGAGGGGATTGCGGGGGGAATAGGGTGCGCCGTCGAGAAAAATCCGGCCGGCGTCGGGGTGGTATGCGCCGGAGAGGATTTTCATGAGGGTGCTTTTGCCTGCGCCGTTTTCGCCGACGAGGGCGAGGATTTCGCCGGCGTTGACGGAGAGATTGACGTTGTCGAGGGCGATGGTGGCGCTGAAGCGCTTTGATACTTGTTCCATTCCCAGGCGTGGGGAGGCATTGGAGGGGATGCTCATACGAAAGCGGTGTGCTGAAGCACACCCTACTTCAGAGAATCTTTGGTGATAAGTTTGCAGCCGGTATCGAGGTAGTCGGGGACTTTTTCGCCCTTGAGGTGCTTCACCATGGTTTCGACGGCTTTGTAGCCCATGCCGGTGGGATCCTGGGCGATCAGGCCGTGGATTTCGCCGGCGCGGACGGCGTCGAGGAGGGGTGGAGAGGCATCAAAGCCGATGAATTTCACCTTGCCGGCCAGGCCATTTTGCTGGAGGGCGAGGAGCATGCCCATGGTGGAGGATTCGTTGGGGCAGAAGATGCCGCCGGCTTCGCGGAGCTTGTCGATCATGTTCATGGCGGCGGTCTGGGCCTCGCCCATGGTTGCGCCGGCGTAGCGATTTTGCTCGATGATGGTGACGCCGGGGGTTTTGTTGATCACTTCGAGAAAACCGGCCTCGCGCTCCATGGTGCTGGCGGAGCCTTCCTTGTAGCGGAGGAGGATGACCTTTTTGTTTGAGTCGAGGGTGCGGACCAGCGCTTCGCCGGCCATTTGGCCGCCTTTTTTGTTGTTGGTGGCGACGAAGCTGACGAAATCCTTTCCGGCTTCGCCCTTGAGGGCCGAGTCGTAGACGATCACGGGGATTTTTTTGGCGGCAGCGCTGCGGACGGCGGCGAGGAGGGCGGTGTCATCGTTGGGGGCAAGGCAGATTCCGGAGACGCCGTCGGAGACAAACTGTTCGACGATGCCGATTTGCTCGCTCTTTTCATCTTCCCTGAGGGGGCCTTTCCAGATGATTTCGACATTGAGATCAGAGCCGGCTTTTTTGGCCCCGGATTCGACGGATTTCCAGAAGTCGTGGGTGGTGCCTTTGGGGATGACGGCGATGCGGAGTTTGGAGCCGCCCTGGTTTTTTGCGCTATCGCGGTTGCAGCCGGTGACGAAGAAAGCCAACGCGCACATCCACAGCATCGCCGCTCTGAACATGAATCCTCCCGATTCTTTTTAATGTTTCGAACTGCCCTGGGTTGTTGATTGAGTGGCGGAGGGGTCCTCGAGGATGACGGGGAAGTAGGAATAGTCGGTCAGTTTGCCATCGACGCGGACCCTTCTGCCCTTGTGCTCGATTTTTACAGAGTAATCGCCGGGGGGGAGCGGGATGCGGACTTCCTGGCCGCCCTGGAGTGTTTTGACGATGGGAGAGAGGTCGCGGCCGTCGGCGGTGTTGACGGTGGCGATCGCTCCATTCTGGCTGAGAGGGACGCGGAGCACGAGCAGGGCCGAGGGGGCGGGCCTTTCGTGCCAGTAGAGCAGGCCGACCATTCCCACGAACAGGACAGCGACGACGGCGATGGAAATGAGGACGAAGACGCGGCCGTCGGTGCTGGGCTGAGTGGAGTTGTTGGTCGCGGTTGTGGGAGGGTCGGTATTGGCGGTCATTGGGGTTATGGCCCTTTCGGCGAATTCATTCTACCTCAATTTTGCGGATCAAGCCGCCCGACGCGGCATTCGGGTTGCATCTGTAGCCGTGCATTAATGAAGGAGCCCTCATGAAGCCAATATCGACACTCCTGCTGCTGATGATCCTGATGGGGGCAATTGGATGCGACAATGAGGACCATCCCAAGCCGGCCAAGCCCCCACCATCGCCGACGCCGAGTGTGCCGACGCCGCAGGTGAAATAATCATGATTGACGGGCGGTCTCTGCGGGGGCTGGCCCATTGTTTGCTCATCGCTTCAAGCCTGACACCAAAGGAGCCTGATCATGACCAATAAAGTTTTTGCCACCGTTTGCGTGCTGGGGCTGCTGGC
This sequence comes from Tepidisphaeraceae bacterium, assembly GCA_036001665.1. Classification (GTDB taxonomy): domain Bacteria; phylum Planctomycetota; class Phycisphaerae; order Tepidisphaerales; family Tepidisphaeraceae; genus JBGPEF01. Next base: position 12,383 of record DASYUA010000071.1, on the reverse strand, counting down.
CTCCGGGTGCGCCTCGCATGATGATACAGAGCAAGGCGGGGTGTATGGGGCACGGCAGGAGGGGAACCTGGATGCCAGTCCGGGACGGGATACGCGCGAGCCGTATGCGCCGGTGATGGGGGATACGACCGGTGATGGATTGCGGAAGGACATGCGGACGGGTGGCGGAATTACCGGCAAGGATGTCACGCCGGCGGAGCGGGTCAATGAGAATGACAAGACGCGCACCAATGATGGCGGAGCGGGCGCGACCAGCGGCGGCGGAGCGACGCCCGGCCAGTGATTGAGAGCAAATTGGAGAGATTTCAGGCCGCGCTGGCTTCGGGTTTGGCGGCGGTGAAGACTTTTACGCAGTTGCGGCCGAGATGCTTGGCGGCATAGACGGCCAGGTCGGCCGCCTTGACGAAGTGGGCGACTTCCTTAAAGGGCAGACCTTTCTCAACACACGCGACGCCGATGCTGATGGTGACCGGGACTGAGGTGTTTCCAAAAATCATGAGTTTGGCGGAGACCGCGCGGCGGATTTTTTCGGCGGTGGCGGCCGCGGCGGCCCTGGGAGTATTGGGCATGATCAGGGCAAGCTCTTCGCCGCCGTAGCGTGCGGCCGAGTCGGCAGGGCGGGCGGCGGATTTGAGCAACTGGCCGAGAGCCTTGAGGACCTCGTCGCCGATGGGGTGGCCGTGCTGGTCATTGATTTTCTTGAAGTGGTCCACATCGATCATCAGCAATGAGATGGCGCTGCCGGATTCGAGGGCGGCGGCGAATTCCCTGGCGAGGACCTGATCGAAGCTGGCGCGGTTGCCCAGACCGGTGAGCCCGTCGGTGGCGGCCTGTTCCTTGAGCTTGAGATTCTGCTTCTGGAGCTTTTCGGCCTGCTGCTGGGAGCGGAGGGTGAGGTCGACGAGGGTTTCGTTGGCGCGCTTGAGGACCGCCTCGTAGCTGGCGGCGTCGCTGATGTTCAGTTCGAAGAGCGAGGCGACTTCCTTGGTGCGGGTGCTGATTTCCTTCATCATCAAATCGCAGTCGGCCTCGCTGATCTGGAAGGATTCGAGGAAGGCCTTGCGGACGTAGGCGATGGCATCGGCGGGATGCTCGTCGACGAAGATGTCGGCACAGCGGCCCGACAGGGCGACGACGTCGGTGAGCTTCTTGAGAGCGGGATCCTGTACTTCCTGCGGCCGATCGTGGAAGGCCATGGGTGTGGTCAGAACGGGCGGAAGATTCCACTGCTCGGCGAGAACGCCGGCGGCCTCGGCATGGGTGAATCCGAAAGTTTTTTGCTCGATGGGCGCGAGTTGCTTGTGCGTGGGGGCGCTGTCGTGAGCCTTGCCATATTCCTCACCCAGGACCTGGTCGAGCACGAGCATGCCGATGTCCATGAGCAGCGCGCCCAGGAAGCATTCCTCCTGTTGGACGATGTGGAGCTTGCTGGCAAGCATGCGCGCGGCCGTTGCGGCGTAGACACTGCGACGCCAGTAGCCGACGTGCTTGAAGCCTTTGGATTTGGTTTTGGAGAGATTGCCGACGAGGGAGAAGCCGAGCACCAGTGTTTTGACGGACTGGAGGCCCAGCAGCACGAGGGCGTGGCTGATGGTGCTGATGCTGTTGGCGCGGCCATAGAAGCTGGAGTTGACGGTGCGGAGGATTTTGGAGGAGAGGGCGGGGTCCTTGGAGATGACGCGGGCGATTTCGGCGATGTCCACGTGAGCGTTATGGGTCAGCTCGAGCACCTGCATGGCAATCGCCGGAAGCGATGGCAGGGTGGGACAGGCCCGGATTTTCTTGATGAGTTCTTCCTTCATGAATTGCGCTCGCGCAGTTCAGCCCTGAAAATCGTTACTGATAACACTATCGGCCCAGCTTTGATGTGACTTTTTGTGCAAGATGGTTCGCTGAAGCGAACTCATGGACAGTGCGCAGTGCCCACCCTGCAAATGCGTCCGCTGAAGCGGACCCTACGGGTTTATTGGACGCTCATTCGGCTTTGACCTTCATGCCGGTGACTTTTTTGTCGTTCAGGGTGCGCAGGCGGGCGTTGGCGCCCCAGCCGCCGCCGCCGTTGATGACCTTGAGCATCATCTTGTTCCAGCCCTCATCGAGCTTGACCTTGATCTTGTCCTGGCCGGGATCATCGCCACGGCTGGCGTTATTGGAATGGACGAGGTTGCCGTTGATCCAGACTTTAATGGCATCGTCGCTGCCGACTTCGAGCTGGAGTTCCTGGGCTTTGGGGACATAGATCTGGGTGCGCAGATAGGCCGCGCGGTTCTCGCCGCGGAGATTGTCGACGGCGTCGAGGTTCATCTCCCAAAAGCGGCCGCGGTCGGGGTTGGGGGGCATCTTGACCCATTTGGCATCGGCGCTTTTTTCGGGAGGGAATTCGAGGTCGAAGACGGCGTTTTTGTCCTTGCCATCCTCCATGTAGGGGCCGGCGACGAACCAGTCGGTGACGAAATCGCGGGCGCGGTCGGCGGCCTGGAGGATGGCGGCGACGTTGCGTTTCACGGCCTCATCCTGGGAGAGTTTCAGGGCGTGGTTGGCGGCGGTGGTGGCTTCGTCGGTCGCGGTGCCGGCGAGCGCGCGGGCGATGCGGAGGGTGGCGGTGATGGCTTCGGTGCGGACCTCTTCATCATCCATGAGCGGAGCGGCGAGGCGCAGGGCTCCAACGTCGCCCACAGCGCCCAATGCGCCGAGGATGGATTTTTTCTCGTTGGGGGGAGCGATGGCCAGGGCATCGCCGAGCATGCGGGCGGTTTCGGCCGGGCGGCGATCGGTGGGGAGGGCAACGACGCGGACGTAGCCGCGGAGGGCGAGGACTTTGTTGGTTTGCGCCGGGTCTTCGCGGGCGATGGTGAGGAGGTCGGGGATGACGGCGGCGTCGGGCCATTCGGAGAGGGCGCGGATGGTGGCGTTGTGCATTTCGGGTGCGCCGGTTTTTAGCTCTTCCCGGAGGGCGTGAAGCGCAGTTGGGCTGCCGGTGCGGCCCAGGAGGCGGAGGAGGGCCATGCGCTGGGCGCCGGCGGTGGTGGAGAGGGAGGAGAGGAGAGGCGCAGCCCGGTCATTGGCGTTGTCGATTCGGAAGAGGACCGCGGCGGCGGCGGATTCGGCGGCCTGGGATTCTTTTTGATCTTTGGTGGTGAGGAGGATGTCCAAGAGCGAGCTGAGCGAGTTGGGGCTGGCGATTGCGCCAAGTGCGTTGATGGATTCGACACGGACGGAGATGTCGGGGTCGGATTTGGCGAGATTCTCCAAGGTGGGGATGGCGGGCATGGCACGGCGCGCGGCCAGGCCGCGGACGAGTTCGGCTCTTGCTTTCGTATTGGACCTGGGGAGAAAGGCCAGGAGGACGGCATCGACGTCGGTGCCACGAATTTTGGCGATGCTTTCGCGGGCGGTGGTTTGTTCCGCGCCGGTCTTTTCAGCAGCGAGTTCGGCGAGCATCATGGCGGTTGAGGCATCGCCGAGGGAGCCGAGGGCTTGCAGGGCGGCGACGCGAACGGTCGAATCGGAGCTTTTGATCGCGTTTTGTGCTTTGTCTTTGGCGCTGGCGATGCCGCGATCGGCCAGGGCGACAAGGAGCGCGGCCTGGGATGCGGGAGGAAGGCGGTCGAAGCTGTCGAGGATTTTGGAAGCGACTTGCGGGCCGGCCTGGGCGGCGAGCTGAGCGGCCGTCAATTGGATTTGGAGATCGTTGTTGGCCAATGCATCCAGCAGCGCGGCGACCGCCTTTTCCTGTAGCGAACTCAGGGCCGCGCCGCGCAGGCCGGCGAGTTTTTGCTGTTTGGGGGCCCCAGACTCATAAAGATTGAAATAGAAATCGGCCGCCTCGGCTTGTTTCTCACCTTGGGCCAGACGTTCCATGCAGCGGAGATAGGCGTCGAGGCCGGTGTTGCGGAGTTCCTTGCGGGTGTTGAGGTCTTCCAGTTTTTCCATGGCGGCCAGCGCTTCGGAGTTGGCGATCGATCCCAACGCGGCCAGAGCGGATGAGGCGACACGCACATCGTCGTCCTGAAGCCATTTGGCAAGCGTCGTGACGGATTTGGCATCGCGGCGATAGCCCAGAGCGTTGATGACGGCGACGCGTGCCTGGGAATCCTCGGCGTTCTCCAGCGCCTCGCGGAGCTTTGCGCCGGCCTCGTCGCTGGGATTATTTGCCAGAGCCAGGAGCGCGTGCTGTCTGACCAGAGCATCCTGATCGTTCAGCAGTCCGGCCAGAACATCAACGACTTCCGCGCGGCCATTCTTTTCGATTTGCCTCAGGAGCCAGACGCGGCCCATTTTGGGCGTGTCCTTGCCCACGGCTTTGGCCATCGCCTTGCAAATGGCAGCGCGGTCCTGATTCGCGCCGGGTCGGGAGGCTTGATTGCAGAGCATCTCCAGCATTGTCGCGGCCTCGCCGCGGGCGTAGTTGTCCTGGCCGCCGAGCTTCTGGGCGAGATCTTTGACGATGTCGGTGAAGTCCGTTTCCTGGGCGCGCCCCCCCACCGCTGCCGTCAGAACGATCGCCAGAGCCGCGAGCATGATTTTCTTCATAGGCTCCTCTTTTGAGTGGGTATCTTCTACTCTTGGAGATCGCTACGCCAGTGTCTGTTTGACCCGCTCCATGGACCGGCTTACTCTCGCGTATCCGACGAAGAGAACGGATCGCACAATGAAAGTGAAATATTTCATCGACACTGACACGCTCTACATCGAACTGCGTCCAGCGCAGATCGTGGAGACGAAGGACCTGGACGAGAACACGCTCCTCGATCTGGATGCGGAGGGGAAGATCTGCGGAATCACCATCGAGCACGCCAAAGAACGCACAGATGTTCCCAGCTTCTCATACGAGCAAATCGCGGCCTGATTCTCGGTTCTGAAACTCGCCGCTGCCGTTCTTCACGTCTTCTGGCAGTTCATACATGCCCCATCACCCCTTCGCCGCCGGGTCGTGGGTGGCGGCGCGGGCGATGGCGGCTTCCAGGGTGTCCATGTCGATCGGCTTGGTGAGATGTTCGAGAAAGCCGGCTTCGCGGCTGCGCTGAATGTCGCTGTCCATTCCATAGCCGCTGAGGGCGATTCCCTTCAGCCCATATTTTGATTTGACCAGTTGCATCAGCTCGTATCCCAGGCCGTCGGGAAGGCCCAGATCGCTGATGAGGAGATCGAATGAGTTGCTCTCCAGGGCCCGCGCGGCCGAGGCGATGCTGGTGGCGGGCGTGACCTTGTGCTGCATGGCCGAGAGCAGCCGGCCCATCATCACCAGGGTGCTTTCGTGGTCTTCGACGAGGAGGATACGCAGCCCGTGGGATATGGAAGGTTTGGTTTCGCGCGGGGTGGATTGGGCCGGAGGGGAGATCGCTGGTTGGGAGACGGTGGGCATCTGCACAGTGAAGGTTGCCCCGCGGCCGGGGCCTTCGCTGTGGCCGCCGAGGGTTCCACCATGGGCGCTGACCAGGGCGCGCGAGATGGCCAGGCCAAGTCCCAGTCCAGCGCCGCCCTTTTGGGCGCTGCCGCGCTGGCCCTGGGCGAAGGGGGCGAACAACTTTGGAAGCAGGGTGGGTTCAATTCCCGCGCCGGTGTCGGAGATCTCCACGACGATGGCGCCATCGGGAGCATTGCGGGAACGGATGGTGATTGCGCCACCCTCGGGGGTGAACTTTTGCGCGTTGTTCAGGAGGTTCCAGAAGACCTGCTGTATGCGGGCCGGATCAGCGCGGACCTGGTGGGATGGTGCTTCGAGCTGCACGTCGAGCTTGAGGCGATTATCGCGGCAGCAGATGTCGATGGCGCGGCGCATGAGATCGTGGATGTCGGTGACGTGCAGATCAAGCTGGAGCTTGCCGCGGGTGATGCGCGTCAGGTCGAGCAGGTCGTCGATGAGCCGGGCTTCCAGCTCGACGTTGCGGCGAATGGTCTGCAAATCCTGGCGCATCCGCGCTGGCAGCTCGCGATCATTTTCCAACATGGACGCGGCCAGCATGACGGGCGTCAGGGGCGTGCGCAGCTCGTGGCTGAGGACGGCCAGGAACTGGTCCTTGGCGCTGTTGGCGCGCTCGGCCTCGGTGCGGGCAGCGCGCTCGCGCTCCTGGGCTTTTTGCAGGTCGGCCACCACGGTGGCCAATACCAGCATCGTCAGCGTGGTCACGCCCAGGAATGATTGCAACAGCAGCAGCGAGTCATTGGCATTGCCGACGGCAAACGGCCCCCTTCCCTTGAGCGTCCCCCAGATGGCCGCGGCCGACATGACGCAGGCGGCGGTGAGTGCGCCGCGCTGGTGAAAGCGAAATGCCGCCCAGAGCAGCAGGGGAATGCCCAGATACTCCAGCGGATAATCCCGGCCCCGGCCCAGCAGGCCGCCGGCGAAGACCATGCGGCTGAAGAGCCATACGGCCAGCACCATGACCGTGCCTTCGGCAAATCGGCCCAGAGTGAAGCGCGGGCGCGGTGGAGACAGCCACATTAGCAGCAGTGGCGCTACCAGCAGGTCGCTGACGAAGTCGCCCATCCACCAGGTCAGCCACACGGGGAACAAGGCCTCCCGCGCAACCGATCCACCTATCAGCAAGAACGTCACGCCGATGGTGGCGCTTATGGCGGTGCTCGGAAGCGCGGTGAAGCAGACGAAACGGAAGATGTTGGCCGTGTTCTGGAATGCGGTTGCTCCCCCGGCCAGCCGCCGGGCCAGCATTGTGCCGACGACCGCTTCGAGGGTGTTGCCCACGGCGATGGCCAGCGATGTGGCCGGCGGGCTTGGGGTGGTCCAGTTGACGAGGAATGCGCCCAGCAGAATCGCGGGCCAGATGCGATATCCCAGGAGCAACATGGCCGCCAGGGCCAGGCCGGTTGGGGGCCAGACTGCCGAGGCGCTGGCATGGACGAAGGCGACGGAGAGGCCGAGTTTTCCAGCGCAGAAATAGAGGGGAGTCAACAGCAGGAAGAGGGCGAGATCTTTTTGGTAGCGTTGCATCATCCCGCAACCTGACGGCAGTCGGCGCAATCCATCGCGGTCCTCTGCGTGGCGCGGTCGCCCGAAGACTCCATGTTATCGCTGTTGCTGCTGGTGGGCAACATTTTGTGGGGTGGCGGTAGAATACGCCGCCATGCCCCGGCGCTTGCGAAGCTTCATTTTGTTCCTGCCGCTGCCGCTGCTGTTTGTGGTGCTTTACGCCTCGGCGCGCAGTTATCTTCCGGAGAAGACGTTCTTCCGATCTCAGCGGGGGAAGCTGGTGATGGTCTTCGTTTCCGGCACCTATATCCATTGGTTTGACACGGACAGCAACGAGTACACGAGCACCACGGATGTGATCAACAACATCCGGCGAGTAGCGAACATGAGGAAGCTGCCGCAGGGGAGTTGGATGGGGGTGGAATGGATCGCCATCGACTTCAAATCGGAGCGGCCGTGCATTCTGATGATTCCATACTGGTATCTGGCGACGCCGCTGGCGATCGCGTCGGCGTGGTGGGCGATCACTTTGCGGCGGCGGAGGATACGGAACATCCCGGGGCACTGCGCGGAGTGCGGGTATGACCTGCGGGCGTCGGACGGGAAGTGCCCGGAATGCGGCGTCACAACATCCACACCGGCGGCCGGGTAATATGCTCAGCCCCCAACTCAAGGAGCACGCATGCGTCGAATCTTGAAGGCATTCCTTTTGATAGCCACGCTGGGCCTGATTTGTCCGGCCACCGGCGCGCAGCAGGCGGCCGGGGATGCGATGTATGACCAGTCTTCGGTGCCGCTGGAGCAGGATGTTTTGCCGGGGTCGCCGAAGATCGTGTTGATCGCGGGGAGCCGGTCGCACGGGCCGGGGGACCATGAGTTTTTTGCGGGGACGGCGATCTTGCAGAAGATGCTGAAGCAGAATGGGGTGAATGCGGTGATGGCGCGGGAGGGATGGCCGAAGGATGAGAAGGTTTTTGATGGGGCGGCGGCGGTGATGATTTATGCTGATGGAGGGGGTGGGCATCCGATGCTGCGGAAGGATGGGGGCAAGTCGCGGCTGGAGATGATGAAGGGATTGCTGGCCAAGGGCGTGGGATTTGCGAACCTGCATTATGCGGTGGAGTATCCGAAGGAGAGCGACAAGGATGTGCTGCCGATGCTGGGGGGATATTTTGAGCCGTTCTGGTCGGTGAATCCGACGTGGATGGGAAACTTCAAGCAGTTTCCGGATCATCCGATCACGCGCGGGGTGAAGCCGTTTTCGATTCGGGATGAGTGGTATTACCACATGAAGTTTGTGGATGGGATGAAGGGAGTGACGCCGATTTTGACGGATGTTCCGCCGGATAACACGCGCGGAAGAGAGGGGACCAACGATGCGCATGGGGGGAATCCGGAGGTGCAGAAGCACAAGGGGGAGCCGGAGCACATGGCCTGGGGGTATGAGCGGCCGGATGGGGGGAGGAGCTTTGGATTCACGGGAGCGCATTATCATAAGAACTGGGGGGATGAGAATTTTCGGAGATTGGTGGTGAATGCGCTGATGTGGACGGCGAAGGTGGAAGTGCCGGAAGGCGGGGCGAAGGTGGAAATGGAGCCTTCGGAGCTGATGAAGAACATGGATGATAAGAGGCCGAAGCCGAAGGCCGCGGCGGCGGGGAAGCCTGCGGCGGCGGGGAAGTGATGAAGATTGCACGAGTCCAAGGAAATTCAAATGCATAGACAACTGATCAGAATTGCCTGCGTGATCTGCGTGATGGTTGGCGCGAATCAGGTGATGGGGCAGAAGGCGGACCCAGCGCCGGCTCCAGCGCAGCCTGCGGCACGGCCAGCGCGGCCGACGCCGCCGGCGCGCGATCCGAATACGGCGGGATTTGTGAAGGCCACGGAGCTGCCGGATGGGACGAATCCCGCGGCGGATGCGGATGGGAACTTTATCATTGGGCCGACTCACAAGAAGGCGGCGGAGATGACGGTGAAGGAAGGCGTGCCCAAGGGGACGGTGCACAACCTCACCATGAGTTCGGCGGACAGCAAGATTTATCCGGGAATCGCGCGGGACAAGGGGACGTTTGGGACGGTCGATCCGGCCGACCCGAGCAAGCTGATTGTGACCACGAGCCGGCCGACGCCGTACACGCGGAAGGTGGCGGTTTATGTGCCCAAGCAATATGAGGCGGGGACGGCCGCGCCGTTTATTGTGGGGGCGGATGGGCCGGATGGGTCGTTGTTTGTAGCGCTGGACAATCTGATCGCGGAGAAGCGGGTGCCGGTGATGATTGCCATCTCGATTGGCAACGGGAGCGGCGATGCGCAGGGCAGCCAGCGGGGATTGGAATATGACACGATGTCGGGACTGTATGCGGAGTTTGTGGAGAGCGAGGTGCTGCCGCTGGTGGAGAAGGAGTGCAAGGTGAAGTTGACCAAGGATCCCGAGGGAAGGGCGACGATGGGGTGCAGCTCCGGGGGATCGTGCGCGATGATAATGGCCTGGTATCACCCGGAGTGGTATCACCGGGTGCTGACGTATTCGGGGACGCATGTGAATCAGCAGTGGCCGAAGAATGCGGAGACACCGGGTGGGGCGTGGGATTTTCATGAGCGGCTGATTCCGAACAGTCCGGTGAAACCGCTGCGGATTTGGATGGAGGTGGGGGATAAGGATCTTTTGAATCCGAATTTGATGCGGGACAACATGCATGACTGGGTTTTGGCGAATGAGAGGATGGCCAAGGTGCTGGCGGAGAAGGGGTATCATTATCAGTTTGTGTTTGCGAAGAACGCGGGGCATTGCGATGGAGGAGTGAAACAGCAGACGCTGCCGGAGGCGCTGGAGTATGTTTGGAGGGGGTATAAGGGGGAGGGGAAGTGAGGGGAGGGCGGAAGGCGAAGGGGCGAATGGGCGAAGGGGTGAAATGGGTTCGTTTGGTAGCGATTGAACTTCCAACGTCCAACTTTCAACGTCCAAAGAGAGAGGGAAATGCGATCGGTCTGGCTCGCGTGAACATTGAACATCCAACATTGAACATCGAACGTCGAAGGAGGAGAGGAGATTCGATGTGAAATGGGTTCGTTTTGTAGCGATGGTTGAGGAAGGAAAGTGGAACGCAGATGGCGCTGATGACGCAGATTGGCGCGGATCAGAGAAGAGGAACCACAGATACGCACAGATGCACACAGATAAGAGGGTCGGTGGGAAGTGGAGGGGGAATGGGCGCGGGAGGGGAAACGGGAGCGGAGAATGAAAACCACGGGCGAGACCCCCGTGCTACGTAATGCGGGCATAACTGACCTCCTCTATATATCCCGCCGTGTTGCGCAAACGGGCCGGTTTTTTTCCGGGGGGCGCAACGGGATTGGAGATTTGCCCTGGGGAAATGGGGGAAAAATTTTTGGGAATTGTCCTAGAGCGCAACAACGAGGCGCAACTTATTGATTTTGCTGGAGGTATGGGGGGTACTATGGCTGGTGGGGTGAGAGGTTGTTGGGTGCAGGATTATCATTATGATACTTTTTATCGATTTAGTATCATTATCTGCGCGGCGATGATACCCAGGTATCATAAGAGGTAATCAGTGGATCCACAGGAATTTACAAGCAGCTCGGCGGGCCGTTTGGTCAAATCGGTGGCCGGGCATTGGACGTTTGTTCCCAATTCACTGCCCCCGTCATTCGAACTGGACCATAAATTGTTCCTGGCAGTATCTGCCGCCGATCGTTCCATTGGCCAGCTTGCCGGCGTAGGCCAGACGCTTCCAAATCCCCATCTGCTGATTGGCCCGTTCGTGCGGCGGGAGGCAGTGCTCTCCAGCCGGATCGAAGGCACACAGGCTACTTTGACCGATCTGGTTCTCTTCGAGCAGAGCACATCCGTGGAGCAGGATGTGCCGGATGTGCGCGAGGTCTCGAACTACGTCCGCGCGATGGAGTATGGGCTGAAACGGCAGCGGGAGACCGGCGTGGGATTGACGTTGATTCGCGAGATGCGTGAACTGTTGATGGAGGATGTTCGCGGCGGCGACAAGACGCCGGGAAACTTTAGAACGATGCAAAACTTCATTGGGCGGACCGGCCGACTCGAAGAGGCAACGTACGTTCCACCCTCACCGCTGGATCTACCCATCGCGCTGGAAGGCTTCGAGGGATATCTTCGGGCCCCATCGACGCTTCCCCCGCTCGTGCGAATTGCGCTGATTCATTATCAGTTTGAGGCAATCCATCCCTTCAACGACGGAAACGGCAGAATCGGGCGGCTGCTGATCACGCTGTTGTTGTGCGTGGATTCGATCCTGCCCATGCCGCTGCTGTATCTGAGCGCTTATCTTGAACGACACCGGCAGGAGTATTATCGCCGATTGCTGGGCGTGAGCCAGCGCGGAGACTGGAAGGAGTGGATCGGGTTTTTTCTGGAAGGCGTGCGCAGCGAGGCCGCGGATGCGGTGCGGCGGGGAAGCGCGCTGCTCCAGCTACAGCGCCAGTATTACGCGAAGGCACAGAAAGCGCGGGCATCGTCGCTGGTTTTCACGTTGATTGATGAGTTATTCACGAATCCGGCGGTCACGGTGGCGTCTACCGCGAAGTCGCTGCGAGTGACAGCGCGGGCGGCGGCGCAGAATGTGGAGCGATTGATCAAGCTGGGCGTTCTTCAGGAGGCGACGGGGCGGAAGCGTGGGCGGGTGTTTGTGGCGCGGGAGGTGATTGAGGTTCTGGAGAGGCGGGGGGAATTGGAGTAGAAGTTGCGTCCCTGTTTCATTCTCCACGGCCATGCCGGCCCAGAACGCGTTGGATCGGTTGATTGATGCGGGGATTCTTGAGGAGGTTACCGGGCAGAAGCGGAATCGGGTTTATATGGCGCGGGAGATTGTGCGGGGGATTGATGAGGATAGATCAGCGGGATGATCCGCGGATGAAAACTAGCCCCGTCCCGGTTTCATCTCCCGGTTTCATCTCCTGTCCAGAGAATTGGCGATCGAGCTGGGGAGCGCCAAAATCGCCCTGCTGTCGCAAACCAATAGGTAATTATTCGCGGACGGAGTTCGAGAGACAACTTATTTACGACGCCACCTTGGCCGCGCGTTTGGAGGGTTCTACTACTTGCCCCATGTTGCGGAATTTTTCGTAGCGGCGCTCTAAGAGATTGTCGATCTTGCAGCGCTTGAGGTCGCGGAGAGTTTTTGAAATGTACTGTTCGAGAGAGTGGGCGACGGTATGGGGGTCGCGGTGAGCGCCGCCGAGGGGTTCGGGGATGATGGTGTCGATGACGCCTAGTTTGATGAGGTGTTTGCTGGTGAGTTTTAGAGATTCGGCGAGTTGGGGGGCGGATTCGTTGCCTTTGAATAGAATCGCGCTACAGGCTTCGGGGGAGATTACGGAGTACCAGGCGAATTCCATCATGGCGACTTTGTCGGCGACGCCGATGCCCAGGGCGCCGCCGGAGCCGCCTTCGCCGCAG
>DASYUA010000070.1:0-19509 GCA_036001665.1 Tepidisphaeraceae bacterium | reverse complement strand
GCGGATCTGTCTCAGGCCCAGGTCGCGGAGGATTTGGCTGCCGAGTCCATAATCGCGCTTGTCCACCGGCAGGCCCAGCTGAACGTTGGCCTCCACCGTGTCCAGCCCCTTTTCCTGAAGGGCATAGGCGTGGAGTTTGTTGGCGAGGCCGATGCCCCTGCCCTCCTGGCGGAGATAAACCAGCACACCCTTGCCGGCCGCCGCGATTTGCTTCATGGCGGCATCGAGTTGCGGGCCGCAATCGCACTTGGCCGAGCCGAAGATGTCACCGGTGAGACATTCACTATGCACGCGCACCAAAACCGGCTCATCCTGCGCCACCACTTTTCCCTCCGCATCCAATTCTCCCACTCCGCCGGCGCAGAGGGCCAGATGGGGCTGCGGATCAATCGCGCTTTGATAGGCATGGAGCCGGAAAGTCCCCCAGCGCGTCGGCAGCATGACGCTTTCGATGCGTTTTACAAACTGCTCGCGCTTGAGGCGGAAGCTGATCAGCTCGGCGATGGTACACATCTTCAGGCCGTGCTTCCGGCAGAATTCCTCCAATTCCATCCTTCGCGCCATCTCGCCATCTTCGCGCATGATTTCGCAGATCACGGCCGCCGGCTTGAGCCCGGCCAGTCGGGCCAGATCGACCGATCCTTCGGTCTGCCCGGCCCTGACCAAAACTCCGCCATCACGGGCACGAAGCGGGTTGATGTGTCCCGGGCGGAGCAAATCCTGCGGCTGGGCATCATCGGCAATCGCCACCTCGATGGTTTTGGCGCGGTCGCGGGCGCTGACGCCGGTGGTGACGCCGAATCTTTTGTGGGCATCGATGGAAACGGTAAAGGCGGTTCCCAGGCTGGCGGTGTTGACCTCGGTCTGGCTGTGCAGGCGGAGGCGGTCGCACACTTCTCCCATCAGGGCAAGGCAGAGAATGCCGCGGGCCTCCTTGAGCATGAAGTTGACCGCTTCGGGCGTGATCTTCTCGGCGGCGTAGACCAGGTCTCCCTCATTTTCCCGGTCCTCATCATCGACCAGGACGATCGGCTTGCCGGCCCGCAGCTCCTCGAGAACTTCTGGAATTGGTGAAAGGGGCATAATGCTCTCAGTCCTTCATTCTAGCACCATCTTATCGGCCGGAAATACTGTCCGCTCATTCGCGTTGGCTCGCGGGTTCCTCTTTAGATTCAATTGCTTAATTAAGGACAGCAAAAGGCGATTCGATAACACAGATACCTGGCACAGCAAAAGGGCCGGGGTTTATTGGGACGTTGCCTGCATCCATTGGTTGGGGAGGGCGTCCGGGCCATTGACGATGACAGCCCCAAGCACCGTTTTGATGATCGACGACGCGCCGGCGCTTCATGATGTGCTGCGCACCTGCTTCGCAAACCAACCGCTCACCCTTCATTTCGCGGAAAGCGGCCCAGGGGGCCTGTCGATGGCCCGCCAGCTCCTGCCCGACCTGATCCTGCTGGATGTCGCCATTCCCGGCGAAGATGGATTTGAAGTGTGCCGGAAGCTCAAGGCCGACCCGGTCACCCGCGACATCCAGGTCATTTTCCTCACCGCCGCCTCCACGCCCGCCGACAAGCTCCGTGGCCTGGAAATCGGCGCGGTCGATTACATCACCAAGCCGTTTGACATTGCAGAGCTGGGCGCGCGGGTCGGCTCGGCGCTTCGCACCAAGCACCTGCTGGACCTGCTGGGTGAAAAGGCCGCGTACCTGGAGGTCAGCGAAAAACGCTTCCGTTTCCTGGCAGAGAATTCCACGGACCTGATTTCCCGCCATCATCTCACCGGAGAATTTTCCTACGCCTCGCCCGCCAGCCTGGCCATCCTGGGGTACCAGTCCGACGAATTGCTCGGCCACTCCCTGCGCTCGCTGGTTCATCCCGACAACATCGAACAATTCACCCAGTGCATCAAAACAGTCCAGCAATCCTCGGAGCCGCAAACCATCACCTTCCGCGCCCGTCGCAAGGATGGCCGCTTCATCTGGATCGAATCCACCGCCCGCGCGGTCACTTCCGCGCGCGTGACCGAGATCCACATGTCCTCGCGCGACATCACGGTTCGCAGGCAGGCCGAGGTCGTCGAGCACGGCCGCGCCCAGGTTCTGGAGATGATTGCCGCCAATCAGCCCCTCAACGAAATTCTTCAAACGCTGGTCGCCATGGTGGAAGAGGAATATCCGCGGTCCTATGCCTCGGTCGTGCTCCTGGCCGAAGGCCGCCTCGAGCACGTCGCGCCGCATCTCCCGGCGAAGTTCAAAACCGCCATGGACACGCAGCTCCTTCGCCTCGCCGCCGATTTGTGCAGCGAGAACGTCAGCGAGGCGCACGGCGTCAGTTGCAGCAAGATCGCCACCAATCCATTCTGGGAAAAGGTCAAAGATACCGCGGCCGAGCAGGCGATTTCCACCTGCTGGTCGCTGACTCTCCGCGCAGGCGACAATGAAGCGCTGGGGATGTTCGCGGTATACCATCACGAGCCCATCGAGCCCGACCAGGCGGCCGTCGCACTGCTCAACACGGCAGCGCGGCTCATCACCATCGCCAGCGAAAACCGCCAGCTCACCCACCAGCTTTCCTATCGCGCCTATCACGACTCGCTCACGGGCCTGCCCAACCGGATGCTTTTCGAAGACCGCCTCACCCAGGCCCTGGCCCGCGCGCAGCGCACCAGCCAGCCCGTCGCCACCTTCTGCATCGACCTGGACCGCTTCAAATTCGTCAACGACACCCTTGGCCATCACGCCGGGGACATCCTCCTCTCGCAGTTCAGCGCCCGCGTGCGCGGCCTGCTCCGCGACACCGACACGCTGGCCCGCCTGGGCGGCGATGAATTCGCCCTCATCCTTCCGGAGCTGGAATCCAAAACCATGGCCACCGACCTCGCCCATAAACTCATCGAGGCGATGAAGGAGCCCTTCGACGTCGTGGGCCAGGAGCTGTTCATCACCTCCAGCATCGGCATCGCCGTCTATCCGGACGATGGCCGCGACGCCATGACGCTGGAGAAGAACGCCGACATCGCGATGTATCGAGCCAAGGCCCAGGGGCGCAACGGCTATCAATGCTTCGCCAACGAGATGATCAGCACCGGCACGAACCGCCTGGAGATGGAAAGCCTGCTCCGCCGCGCCTGGGGCAACCGCGAGTTCATGCTTTACTACCAGCCGCAGTTCGACCGCCACAACAACATGGTGGCGATGGAAGCGCTGCTGCGCTGGACCCATCACAAGCTGGGCCCGGTCCCGCCGTCAAAGTTTGTGCCGATGGCCGAGGAATCGGGGCTGATTGTCGAATTGGGTGAGTGGGTCCTCGAAGAAGCGTGCAGCCAGTGCGCCAAGTGGCAGGTGCTGGGCCTGCCGCCGGTGCGCGTGGCCGTGAACGTCTCAGCGCTGCAATTTGCCCAGTCCGATTTCCCCGCCACGATCGAGCGCGTGCTGAAGACCCACAACCTCGACCCCCACTGGCTGGAACTGGAAATCACCGAGACGCTGTTGATGAAAAACACGCTGGATGCGGCGGCAAAGCTCGAGAAGATTCGCTCCACCGGCGTCAGCATCGCCCTGGATGACTTCGGCACCGGCTATTCGTCGCTGGCCTATCTCCAGTGGCTCCCCATCGACACGCTGAAGATCGACCGATCCTTCGTCCGCGAGATCGACCTCAACTGCGAGGGTGTTGACGGCACGGCCGTCGTCCGGGCAATCATTTCGCTGGCCCATGGGTTGAGGATGAAGGTCGTGGCCGAAGGGGTGGAAACGGATCAGCAGCGGCAGTTCCTGGTGAACATCGGCTGCAACGCCATGCAGGGGTATTTCTTTGGGCAGGCCGTCCCGGCCAATCAGCTCGAGCCGCGGATGGGCAAAGCGGTCGCCTGAAACGATCAGCGCCGGCCGCTGGACTGCTGGACCGGCCCGCCGAAGAAGCCGCCGGCATCTTTCCACACAGTCTCTCCGCGCAGATAGATCGCCAACAGCCCCAAAAGCACCACCACCAGCGCCACCCCCGAGAGCACGGTGTAGATGTTGTTCACCGGCCTCAGTACAACCGTATCGCCTGTTGCTGCTCGACTCATGATGTTGCTCCGCTTTTATTGCTTCGGGTTTGTCCGGCAGAGCCGGGCCAACAAATCTGTCCGGCAGAGCCGGACCTACAGCCGCGAAACGACCAGATTATCCTGGCGAACATTTTGCACCCGCGGGCCTTCGAGGCGGCCGAAGGAACTGTCCGGGTCAACCGAATCGACGATGAACTTGCCGAGGAAAGTTCCCTCGTTCTGGTCGATGACGCTGAACTCCATCCCCTTTTCGACCTTCTGCTGGGCGCCTAGGGAGATGGTGGCGTAGGTGCGGCCTTCATCGGTCTTTACATTGCGAATTACACCCTTCAAATCGGGCAGCGAGCCTCCGCTCTTGCGGGGCAAATCCAACGACAGCCCCTTTTCGCGGATCACGCCGGTGGCCTTGGCCAGGTCGCTGCGGGTCTGATTGAGCTGCTCGTTGAGGAAGCGCCTTTCCCGCTCAGCCTCTTCCAGGCGCTTGGCAAAGTCGGTGTTGGCGCCGACGATCTCGGCGTTGGTCAGCCGCAGCTTGTCGTTTTCATCGGTCAGTGCTTTGTTGCGCCCGGAGACGTCGGCGACGTTCTGGCCCATGGCCTTGAGCCCCCCGGCCTGATCGGTGATGAGCGCCTTGTCCACGGCCCGGTTGGCCTTGAGGTCATTGATCTCGGCGTCCCTGGCGGACACATCCTGGCTCATCTGCTGAATACGGCCCATCAGGTCGGATACTTTGCCGTTGGCGGTGGCGATGGCCTCGGTTTCGCGCTGGCGGGCGGCATCGGCATCGCGCTGGGCGGCATCCTTGCCGCGCTGGGCGGCGAGCATCTTCTCCTCGGCGGCGACGGCGGCCTTGTGGAAATCATCAGTGCGATTGACAAACACGACCGTGGCGGCCGTCAACAGCAACGAGCAGACAATTAATAGCCCGACGAAGATTCTGGTCAGTACGCTCACGTGTGGCTCCTTGGACGCGGGGTCCGGCAACGGTGCAAATCAAGTCCTGTGAAGTTCATGTTGATGTAGCGGCGAAAGGCCCGCCGCCCCCTTCCGCCCGGCGCTTCGTGGCGGCTCCGCCGCGAGAGGGAATGTACTACAACTGGTCAATGTGTCAAGGATTATCACGTTTGCCTGGTGGAGTGGATCATAAAGTACCCACAATTCCAACTTGCCCCTACAATCGCCGCTCATGCCGCAGCCGGATGCCGCCCGAGACTGGGCCGCTCGAATCCTCATTCCCCTGCTCTTCTTTGCCGCCACCGCACCGACACTGCAATGGGTGGAATTCGCCGGGGGAAGCGAGAACATCGTCGTCGCGACGGCGATGGAGATGCGGAGGAGCGGGCATTGGGTGATCCCGACGCTGGCGGGGGAGAAGAGGCTGGCCAAGCCGCCGCTGGCGGCGTGGATTGCGGCGGTGAGCATCGACAGGCAGACGTTTACTAATACTCTCAGCGATGATCCGGAGACGCGCGATTCGGCGTATCGGCGGCTGACCCTGGAGATTCGTTGGCCGGCGCTGTTGTGTGCGTGCATTACGCTGGCGCTGACGTATGACCTGGGGCGGATTCTGGGGGGGAGGATAGTGGGGGTGGTGGCGGCTTTGGTGATGGGGGCCTCATACGCATTTCTTCGCTATGCGCGGATCGCCAGCACGGATGTGCAACTGGCGCTGTGGGTGACGGGGGCGAATTTGTTCCTGGCCCAAGGGTTGTTTGAGAATAAGCGATGGTGGGCGGGGGTGGGGACGGGGTTGGCAATGGCACTGGCTTTTATCAGCAAGGGGCCGGTGGCGCTGGTGCAGACGATTATCCCGTTCATTCTCTTTTTCATGGTTCGTCAAAGAAGCGACAAGAAAGCGTGGCCGCGGCGGTGGCTGGGGCCCGCAATCTTCGGGGCGCTGGTTTTTGCGCTGGTGGCGTTTCCGTGGTTTCTATATGTGGCAGCGCGCAGCGAGGCGTGGGCGACGTGGCGGATCGAGGTGTTGCGGAAGGATCCGCTGGTGCCGTCGAGCAATCCGTTTAACTATCTGACGATATTCGTGTTGATGCTTCCCTGGTCGGCGTTTTTTGTTGTGGGGCTGATTCGTGCGCTGGGTGAGGCTGGGCAGCGGCCGTTGCCGCGGATGACGTATGCGCTGTTTCTGCTGCTGGCACCGATCCTGGTCATGACGTTTTTTCGGGATCGGAAGGAGCGATATCTGCTGCCGATGGTTCCGGCAGCGGCGATTCTTACAGCGCACGGCTTGCTGGCTCTACGTGATCAAGTGCTGGCGCAGCGCATAAGGCTGCCGCTCATCGTCCATTGGGTCATTGTCGCGGGGCTGGGTGTTGTTGTGCCTCTGATGGCCGCCATGAAGAGAATTCCGGGGATGCTGACGGTCGATGGGCAGGCGTGGTTTTCCTGGCCGCTGGCGGGTGGGTTGGCGGTTGGGTGCGGGGCGCTGGTCGCGGTGGGGGCATATCTGGGGCGGGGGCGGATTTGGGGCGTGATTGCGCCGACGGTGGTGGTCATGCTGTTGATGAATCCGGCGTTGATGTGGGCCTATGGCAGAAGTGAGGCGGGGCGGAGCGAGATGAAGGAGTTTGCGTTTGGCATTCGGCAGCGCTATCCGGTGATTCCCGCGTACAGCATTCGCGCTGGCCGGCGGCCGCCGGAGGAGTTGAGCATTTATATGAACCGGACGGTGCAGGCACTGGCGGATCTGTCGAAGCTTCCGCCGCCGGCGGGGCCACAGTTGCTGTTTGTTTTTGAGGATAAGAAGACAGCTGCGCCGGCGTTGCCGCCGTATTGGGTGCCGGTGGATTCGTATCGGAGAGGGGAGAGCGTCTGGCAGGTTTATCATCACCCTTAGAAAGGCGAGGGAGAAGAGCCCCTCACCCTGCCCTCTCCCCGGAGTACCGGGGCGGGGGGAGAAGAAGGGAGAAGATATGGTGCCCGGGGCGAGGGAGAAAATTTAAGAGAATCAGGCCGCGAGCATTCCGGGTTCGAGCATGGTGCCGGCGGCGACGGGGCGGGTGATTTTTCGGCCGACGATTTGGGGCCACTGGGATGCGGAGATTCCGCGGCCGGGGCGCTGGGTGATCAAATCGGCTTCGCTGACTTCGTGGCCGGTGTGCAGGTCGCGGGCGGCGACGAGGCTCTGGCGGCTGACGCCGCGGACATCCTCTTCGATGTCGAGCACGCGCTTGGCGCCGGAGCCGCGCATTTTTTCGGCGAGGCGAATGGTGGCGACGTATTTGGTGAACTGGCTGGGATTGGCGCTGGCGCCGTGGTCGGGGCCGCGGGCATCACAGTCGTAGGTGAGATGTTTCTCGATGATTCGCGCTCCGGCGGCGACGGCCAGCGCGCCGGCAATGGGCTCGGTGGTGTGATCGGAATAGCCCACGGGGACCTCGAAACGCTGGATCAACTGGCGAATCCAGACCAGATGGGCTTCTTCGGCGGGCGTGGGATAACTGCTGACGCAATGCAGGAGAGCGAACTCGGCGCCCCATTCGCGCAGCCAGAGGGTGGTTTCGGCCAGCTCGGCCATCGTGGCCGCGCCGGTGGAAACCAGCAGCGGGCGGCCCAGCTCGGAGCATTTTTTCAGGAGCGGGTAGTTGACCACATCGGGCGAGGCGATTTTGATGGCGGGCATTCCCAGCTCGCCGATCAGCCCGACATCGTCGAGGGAAAATGGCGTGGCCAGGGGCAGGAGGCCAGCGCGGCGAATGGCGGCCACGATTTTCTCGATCTCGCCCTCGCGCAGCTCGTATTTTTCGAGCATGTCGGCGGGATTGCGGTCGTCGCAGCGCTCGGTCTGATAGTGGGCGAAGGCGGCGGTGGAGTGCATGAGGCGGCGGGCGTGGAAGATCTGGAGCTTGACTGCATCAGCGCCGGCCTTGGCCGCGTGCTCGACCAATTCGAGGGCGCGGGTGACCGAGCCATCGTGGTTTACTCCAAGCTCGGCGATCACCAGCGTGGATGCGCTTGCGAGAATCGACATGAAATGCCCCTCAGGATGCCTTGCGAAGTTTCTGGAGTTCCTCGCGGTGCCGAAGCAGGCCCTCGGCCACGAACAGGTCTGAAAGCTGATCGATCTCCACGGTTTCGCCGGGCGCAGTCACGATGGCGCGGCGGTCAGCGCCGAAGAAGGCGTGGGGATCATCCGGGGTCTTGGCGGCCTGCATCAGAGAATCGCGGGTGGTGGCAATCACCGCCCCATCGTGCAGATACAGCGTCTCCAGGTCCTGGCGGCGATGGATGCTGCCGGGCTGGAGGGGAATGACCTTGTCGCCGTCGAGACGGGACATCCAGGCGGGATGCCATTTGCCGACGGGGCAAAAGCTGCGTACGGAGTCGCACTTGGTTTCCTGAAGGAGGGAGATGCCGCGGTCAATTGCGCCGTCGCCGCGGATGGGGACATTGCCGTAGAGCGTGACGACGACGTCGGCCACGTAGCCGCAATCGCGTTCGATGGCCTGGAGGGCATGGAGGAGGACGGATTGGACGGAGGCCTCGGCGGTGGAGAGGTTGGGCGGGCGCTGGATGGTGTGGAAGCCGGCGTCGGCGGCGAGGGCGAGGATTTCGGCGGAGTCGGAGGAGACGACCCAACCGGTGATGAGCTTGGAGGCGATGGCGTGGTCGAAGGTATAGGAGATGACGGGCCGGCCGAGGAGGGGGAGGGTGTGCTTGTTCTTGAGCCCGACGCTGCCAGCGCGAGCCATGATCACCGCCAGGATATTCGGCGCGAGGAGGGAATCCATATATTGGCCCTTATCGGACGGATGACGTGAAATTCGTTACTCCGACAGCGTAACAGAGAGCGCCAGTGGATGTCGGACCTTCCTAAAAATCCTGGCCTGGCCGCCATTTATGAAATGTTGCGGGGCAGCCGATATCTGGTTGGCGACAGATGGCAAATTGTCCACGTCCGGTAATAAATGAAGTCGGGAAACTGAATCAAAGGCTTTACAAGCGAGCGGGGCTGACCTTGATCGAGATGCTCATCGTCATCACGATCATGGCAATTCTTGCCACCTTCGCGTACCCCTCCTTTACCACGGCGACGGAGAACGCCGACGAGAATGTTCACCGCGCGATGATCAGGAACATTCGCATCCAGATCGAGCTCTACCAGGTCCACCACGGCGGCAGTATTCCGAATCTGATCCAGAGCTGGGACGAGATGACCAAGCCAACGATCTACAAGGGCCGGACTTACGGGCCTTATTTGTCGGAGACGCCGATGAGCCACAAGCGCAGCAATGTGCTGGATGGCCTGAATGTTGATCCGCCGGAGCGGTGCGGTTTTGTGTATGACTATAGGGGTGGGAGTGGGACGGGGATGATTTGGGCGACCAATGGGAGTGGGAAGAAGTTGTATAAGTGGTGAATTAGACCCATCCCAGGCGTTCCTTCACAAAGGTTCTTGTAAAGGTGGCGCGGGGGGCATGGGTTGGGGCTGGTCCAAGCCTTCCGGCGTTTGAGGCAGGGGCGTGAGCTGGCCGAAGCGCTTGGGGCCGGCGCGTTTGGCGCGCGGCGGACGGCGGCCTTTTTTGACATCCTCTTCAAGCTGGGTTTTGCGGCGGAGGATGTGGTGGTAGTGCTGGGCGAAGCGATGAGCTTCATCCCGGAGATATTGGAGCAGCTTGAGGCCGACGTGGTTGCGGGGGAGTTTGACGGGGGCGGAGCGGGCCTGGATGTAGAGGAGTTCCTCCTTTTTGGCCAGCGAGATGACCATGGGGGGCTTCACATCCATTTGAGTGAAGACTTCCATGGCGGCGTGGAGCTGGCCGAGGCCGCCGTCGATGAGGATGACGTCGGGGTAGAGCTCGTTGCTGGCGCCGGCCTCGCGGTAGCGGCGGGAGACGACTTCCTGGATGGATAGATAGTCGTTGTTGCCCAGGTCGTGTTTGATCTTGTAGCGTCGATAGGCATCTTTGAAGGGTACACCGTCGATGAAGCAGACTTTGGAGCCGACGGTTTCGCCGCCCTGAAGATGGGCGATGTCGATGGCCTCAATAATTCGCGGCGGCTCGGCCAGGCCGAGGGCTTCCTGGAGCTTGGCGACGCCTTCCTGCGGATGGGTGACGAAGGCCTCGGGCTGCCAAAATTGCTCGGTGCCTTTGCCGGCGCGGTTGCCCAGGGCGTTTAGGGCTTTGATTTCATCGCGCAATTTGGCAGCGCGCTCGAAGTGCATGGATTCGGAGGCGGCCTTCATTTCCTTTTCGAGGTCGCGGAGGACGGTTTTGCGGTCGCCGTCGAGGAACTTGATCAGGCGGCCAATATCCTCGTTGTAGGAGTCGCGAGGGATTTTGTCGGCACAGGGGGCGGTACACTGATTGATGGCATAGAGGAGGCAGGGGCGGAAGAACTTCTTGCGGGAATCGGCTTCGAGGATTTCGAGATGGCAGGTGCGGAATTTGAAGGCGCGCTGGAGGTGCTGTACGGCCTCTTTGAGCTGATAAACGCTGGTGAATGGGCCGTAGAGCTTCACGCCATCGGTGCGGGGGATGCGGGTGACATAGACGCCGGGATAATCATCATCGAGCGTGACCATGAGATAGGGATAGGTCTTGTCATCGACGAGGCGGACATTGAAGCGCGGTTGGATGTCCTTGATCAGCCGGTTTTCGGCGAGGAGGGCTTCGACTTCGCTCTCGGTTTCGAGGGTTTCAAAATCGACGACATGATCGAGCAGGCCGGCCTTGGTGTGTTCGAGCCTGGTGCTGGTCTGAAAATAGGAGCAAACGCGGTCGCGGAGCGAGGAGGCCTTACCGACGTAGATCACCCGGCCTTTGTCATCCTTCATGAGGTAGACGCCGGGGGATTTGGGGAGGGTCTTGGCCTTCTCGTTGAGGTTTTGGGTGCGTTCATCCATGATGGGTAGTGTATTATAAGCGGTCAGAAGTACGGAGGTTTCGGATGACAGTACAGATTCAATCAGGACCCGGCTCGATAGTGATGGATTATGTGAGCTGGGATTATTACAGCCGTACGCTGGAGGAACTGGGTCCCAGCCGCGGCACCAAGGTGATTTATGACCAGGGGAGGATGGAAATCGTGACGCACAGCGACAAGCATGAGCGGACTAAGAAAGTAATCGCGCGATTGCTGGAGATGTACGCGGTGGAGATGGAGATCGAAATAACCGGTCTTGGCATGTTGACGATGAGGCGGAGAAAGCTCGCACGAGGGCTGGAACCGGATGAATGTTATTACGTGCAAACACCGGCGCCACCCACAACAGAAGGTGAATTTAACCTCTCGGTCAATCCACCGCCGGATTTGGCGATTGAGGTCGAGATTTCGGAGACGGTGATTTCAAAAATTCCCATTTACGCCGCATTGAAGGTGAAAGAGGTATGGCGATACGTGGGCGGGCGGATCACGCCGCTACATTTGGATCGCAGGGGAGAATATCAGCCGAAGAAAAAGAGTCTGGCATTTCCGCAACTGGATATGCAACGATTCAACAAGTTCGTCGCGCAGGCATTAGTCGAGGGCGATCTAAAGGCGATCAAGGCATTGCGGGAGTGGGTTCGGCAATCGTCGAAGGGGCGCTAGCCGTAATGGTCATCGTTCCCAGCATCGATCTTCGCGAGGGGCGGGTGGTTCGGCTTGTGCAGGGGGACTATGGGCGGCAGTTGAATTATGACGTGGATCCGGTGGAGACGGCCAGGAAATTTGCCGCGGCGGGGGCCAGGTGGATGCATATTGTCGATCTGGATGGGGCGAAGCGGGGGATGCCCGTGCAGACGGCGTTGATTGGGAAGATTATTGCGGGGAGCGGGCTGAGCGTGCAGGTGGGAGGCGGCGTGCGCAGCGCGGAGGATGTGCATCAGTTGCTGGCGGCGGGGGCGGAACGGGTGGTGGTGGGGACGAAGGCGCTGGAGGATTGGGAGTGGTTTAAGGATTTGGTGCATCGAGCGGATTTGGCGAGGAAGATTGTGCTGGCGCTGGATGCGAAGGAGGGGATTGTGGCGACGCGGGGGTGGACGGAATCTTCGGGGCAGAGCGCGGTGGAGATTGCCAGGAGGGTGAGTGATTGGCCGCTGGGGGGGATTTTGTACACGGATGTGGCGAAGGATGGGATGATGAGCGGGCCGAATCTGGAGCAGACGCGGAAACTGGCCGAGGCGGGGAAGGTGGCGGTGATTGCCAGCGGGGGAGTGGGGAATTTGGAGCACATTCGGAAATTGAAGGAGCTGCCGGTTTGGGGGGTGATTGTGGGGAGGAGTTTGTATGAAGGGACGGTGGATTTGCGGGAGGCGATTGAGGCGGCGAAATAGGGCCGGCATGCTGAGCATCCCCTACGTGACTTGTGCAGGATGTGGCGAAACAAAAACCCCTCTCCACCGAGTTAACGGAGAAGAGGGGGCAATCGCACACAGCACCGTTGGGCCGGGCACCTTGGCCCGACCCTTGTTTCATTCCCGACGTTATTTTTCGACGTAATCGGCGATGCGGTTTTTCACGTTTTGATATCCGCGCTGGACTTTGCTCGCGGCTTTGGCGACGAATTTGGGCGGGTGGAAGCGGAAGACGTATTCCTTGTCGAACTGTTTTCGCCGGCTGACGAAGCCGGGCTCGACGAGTTTATCGACGCGGATTTTGCGGCCGTGTTGGGGACCGCCGCCGAGGAGGAATTTGCCGACGGCGACGCCTGCGGCCAGCATGAGGAGTTTGGAGCCGGCTCCGCCGCCGTTGTGGGATGGCGCGGTTGCGTAGGCCGGGGCCATGGCCAGCTCGCGGCGGGCGGGGACGGCGGGATACCAGGGTTCTTGCGGTTTTTGCGGGCCGGCCGTGGCCAGATTTTGTTCCTCGCCGATGCGCATGGCCTTTGCATCCGGCTTGAGCGGATGGCCCTGGCGGGCGGCATAAACCTGAATCAATTCAGCGCCGAAGAAGAAGATCTGCGAGGAGTAATAGACCCAGATCAACAGCGCCACCAGCGAGCCCATAGCGCCGAACACGGAGGCAGTCGTGCCATTGGCGAGATAGATGCCCAGGCCCCATTTGCCGATGGTGAAGAGAACGGCCGTGACCACAGCGCCCATCCAGACGTATTTCCAGTCCACCACGGCATCGGGGAGATACTTGAAGATCAGGGCGAAGAGGCCAGTGATGATCGCCAGGGAGACGATGAAGTTGACGGCCTGCCAAATCAGGCTTTGACTGGGCATGAGGTGGTTGCTCATCGTGGAGATGGCGGTGCTGATGATCAGTGACACGAGCAGGAGAAAGGCCGCACCGAGGACGAGGGTGACGGAGAAAAAACGGTCTTTGATGGTGGCCATGAAGCCGCGATCGGGACGCGGCTGCAATTCCCAGACTTCGTTCATGGAGGTTTGGAGCTCGCCGAAGACACCGCTGGCAGAGAAGAGGAGGATGATCACGCTGACGAAGGTTGCCAAGACGCCGGCGCCCGGCTGCTGACTGTTTTGGAGTATCTCGTGAAAGGTTTTTCCGGCTTGGGGACTGGAAACGCCGGAGAGATAGTTTTCCACCTGCTGATTGAGCCCTTTCTTGCCGACAATCAGTCCAATGATTTTGGTGATGATGATCAGCAGCGGAGCGAGGGACAACATCGTATAGAAAGCGAGGGCGGCGGAGAGACGGGGGACTTTGTCTTCGGTCCATTCGTTAAAAGTTTCTTTGATGGTCTGCCACATGACATCTCCACTGCTGACTGCGACTACAAAGCCACTCGCCCCGCCTGATTACAACGTGCAATAGCCATGCCGCCACCCGGCCAGCGGCCGAGCCGGCGGGCAATCCTTTTCGGAGGCTTTTGGCGGGAAAAACTCGCTGATTGATGAGGACCCGGCCGAAGAAAGAAGCGTGGCCGGCGGGCGGCAATGGGCCTTTCATTTCGCGGGATGGTTGAGTATGATTCTGAGGTTCGCC
Source organism: Tepidisphaeraceae bacterium (assembly GCA_036001665.1). Taxonomy (GTDB): domain Bacteria; phylum Planctomycetota; class Phycisphaerae; order Tepidisphaerales; family Tepidisphaeraceae; genus JBGPEF01. The sequence continues at coordinate 5,562 of DASYUA010000070.1, read as the reverse complement.
ATTTCAGACGCATCTGTCGAGGTCCTCATGTCCGGTCGCAGGAAAGCAGCTTGCACTGCCATCTCGCTTGTCGAGTTGCTGGTGGTCATTGGGATCATCGCCATATTGATCGCGATGCTGCTGCCCAGCGTCTCGCGGGCGCGGGAGCAGGCCAATCGCACCCGCTGCCAGAACAATGTCCGCCAGATTGGGATCGCCCTGGCGGTGTATGTGTCGGACCATGGCGAATATCCGGTGCTGGATGCGACGGGGGTGTTTGCCGCGCCGGCGGACATGGTCACTGGCAAGAATCAGCCGCCGATCTTCGTGGCCGCACAGCGAAGCGGCTTATTGGCGCTGCGGCGGCAGGTGGATTTTCAACTGGCCAACCTCGCATGTCCGGATGGATGGGCGTCGGGGGGCAATCGGGATTTTTATAATGACCCGGCCATGATCCGGTCGGGCACAGTGTTCATGGATTATGCGTATTGGCCGTGGCGATTTTCCGCCACCGATGATTTTGACGTTCGCTATGCATCGTTCAAATACCGGCAGGAAAAGGGGACCAAGATCTTGGTGAGCGACATCATCACCGATTTCACCGGCATGCCGGCCAACCTGCGGGCGATGCTCGGGTATGGGAATCACGGCAGCAATCATGCGGCCGGGGCGCACATCGTTCGGCGGACGGATGGGCATAGCCAGATCATGGGGGATTCAAATACGATCAATTCATCGGGGATGTCGGTGCTGTTTTCGGACTATCACGTGGGTTGGTTCTCGGCGGAGAAGCTGACGCAGCAGGTGAATGGGTTGTGTTATCCGCCGGTGGATCGGTGGTAGGTCGTTGGTAGGTCGGGCACTCCTGCCCGACATCCTCTCAATTACATTCCCAATCGTTTTTTCCAGTCTTCAAGTTGCCGGCGGAGGGGCTCACCGCCGGCAGCGCCTGCGCTTTGGTAACGATTGACGACGTTGCGTGCGCCGAGGGCGTCGAAGACGTCTTTGCTGATTTCGGCCTTGGCGCCGGTGTCGGCGACGGCCTTCTGAAAATCTTCCAATTTCAGTTGCGCCAAAGCGGTTTTGCCTTCTTTTTCGCAGCGGGCAACCAGTGCGCCGACGATCTGATGGGCGGTGCGGAAGGGCACGCCCTTGGTGACGAAGTATTCGGCGAGGCTTGTAGCATCGAGGAACCCACGCTCCAGGGTGGGTTCGATGTTTTCCTTGATGAAGTTGGCGCTGTTGACGATGGCGGCGGCCATGGTGAGGCAACTGCTCACCGTGTCGTAGGCGCGGAAGACGATCCGCTTGTCTTCCTGAAGATCGCGGTTGTAGCCGATGGGCAGGCCCTTGAGGATGGTCAGCAGGGCGACCAGATCGCCATAAACCAGCCCGCACCGCCCGCGAATCAGCTCCAGCATGTCCGGATTCTTTTTCTGCGGCATCATCGACGAGCCGGTGGTGTATTTGTCGGCGATCTTGAGGAACGAGAACTCGGTGGTCATGTAAATGATCCACTGCTCGGCGAAGCGGGAGAGGTGCATGGAGATCATCGCAAGCGAGTAAACAAAGTCACACGCATAGTCTCTAGTGGCCGTCGCATAGATGCTGTTTGAGGCAATCTCTCCAAGCTTCATTCGGTTTGCCGCAAAATAACGATCGATCGGGAGTGACGTTCCCGCAATCGCTCCAGAGCCTAAGGGTGATTCAAAATCGCCATGAAGCTCGTCTTCATTTAAAACGTCGTCTGGCCTATACCAACGCTCCGCCACACGCGTCAGGTCATTTTGAAAGAATACAACCCAAGCAAGAGCCTCGGCTCCCGCGACTATGGGCTGGGCCCGCTGCAGATGAGTGAAGCTCGGCATGACGATGTCACGGGATCGTTCCGCTAAAACGACGAACTCTCGACAAAGCTCAAACAGCTGCTGTGCAATCGCGCGAGAAGCGGCTTGGAGCCACAAGGTAAGATCCAGCGCCACCTGATCATTCCGACTCCTCCCCGTATGCAGCTTCTTCCCCGGCTCGCCGATCCGTTTGATCAGCGCATCCTCCACCACCATATGAATATCTTCCAGCGACTCATCAAACTGAAATTTCCCCGCCTCGATATCGCGTTCGATGCTCTTGAGCCCTTCGATGATCTGGTCGCGTTCGGTGTCGTTGATGAGCCCCACTTTGGCCAGCATCGTCGCATGCGCAATCGACCCCGCGATATCCTGCTTATACATCCGCCGGTCATAAGAAATCGATTCGACGAAGGATTGGGCCAGTTTGTCGGTGGCTTCGCTGATTCGGGATTGCCAGGATTTTTGTTCGGCCATTGCGGGGTCATTGTAGGGCCAACAGCGGGCGGGCTCAAAATCAGGCGTTCCCGGCTCAACCATGGGCAGGCTAGCCTGCCCTCATGCACCCCCCCACCGCCGAGCACCTGGGCCAGCAGATCGTCTGGCTCCTCATCCTCGCCATCCCCATCTCATGCATCGCCTGGACCGTCACCAAGGAAGAAGTCTTTCGCGAGCCGCGGCTGTTCTTTGAGGAGGTCAGAGATTGCGGCCGAAATCTTTTCGTGCGAAAGATGGCCTATCTCTTCACCTGCGAATACTGCTTCAGCCACTATGTGACGCTGTTTTTCCTGTGGCTGACGCGCTACAAACTGCTGCTGGATGACTGGCGGGGATATGTGATCAGTTTTTTTGCGATTGTGTGGCTGGCCAACGCCTATATGAGCCTCTATTCGCGGCTGCGGGTGGATATCACGACGGAGAAGGCGGTGGTGAAGGTCAAGGAGAAAGAGGCCGAGAAACTGGAGGCGGAAACCGAGGCGGTGCGGGGAAATGGATCGTAGCACGGGCATCCTGCCCGTATCTTCAGCTTCTATCGTGGCTTGATCCGCCCCGCCCATGATTTTGCTGGCGATCGGCTCCCCAAGTCGCTAAAAAGCAACTCGATGGGGCGAATCATCCTTCTGTTGCTGTTTCTTCCTTCAACAGCAATCGCACAACTCAAAATTGCCACTTTCAACGCCGCGCTCTATCGCGACGAACCGGGCCAGCTCCTCGCCGATCTCACGCAAGCCACCGATTCGCAAATTAGATCCATCGCCGAGATCATCCAACGCACCAATCCCGACGTGCTGCTGATCAATGAATTCGACTACTACCCCAACAACGCCGCTGTCGATCTGTTGCAGTCCATTCTTTCGACGCCGCAGAACAAGCTGAATCTGGCAACTTCGGGCCAGCCGGTTCTCTATCCTTATCGCCGCGCTTTCGAATCAAATACCGGCATCGCTTCCGGTTTTGATTTGAATAACAACGGCCGAGCGGTGACGACGCTAGGCGCATCGGGCTATGCGGATGATGCGTTCGGCTTCGGGGCGTTTCCGGGACAACACGCCATTGCCCTTTTCTCCAAATATCCCATTCTCGATTCCCAGATCCGCAGTTTTCAACTCTTCAAGTGGAAGAACATGCCCGGCAACCTGCTCAGCGGCGATGCCGCGCTTTTGAGCTACCACTCCCCGGAAGAACAGGCGGCCCTGCGACTCTCCTCCAAAAATCACCTCGACATCCCGATCGACGTCAATGGCCGGATCATTCATTTTCTCGCCTCTCATCCCACGCCGCCGGTGTTTGATTCGGCCGAGGATCGCAACGGCAAGCGCAACCACGATGAGATTCGTTTCTGGCGCGATTACATCACGAACAACGCGGGAAATTATATTTACGATGACGCCGGCCATACCGGCGGACTCGCCGCAGGTGCATCCTTCGTCATCCTTGGCGACATGAATGCCGATCCGGTCGATGGCGATTCTTTCGATCATCCCATCGATCAACTCCTGCTTTCGCCCCTGATCAACACCGCACAAACACCCACCAGCCCCGGCGGCCCGCAGCAGGCGCTCTTGCAAGGAAGAAATAACAATGGCCAGCTCGGCAACCCCGCCTTCGACACCGGCGACTTCAACGATTTTGGCCCGGGCAATCTCCGCTCCGACTACATCTTTCCCTCAATCGACCTGCCGATTTCAGATTCCGCCGTTTTCTGGCCCCTCTCCTCCGACCCCCTCTATTCACTCGTTCTCGCCTCCGATCATCGCCTCGTTTCCATCACCATTCCCGAGCCATCAATGAGCAGCTCATTGATGCTGCTGCTCCTTGTGCTCGACGGTGTACGCCACTTCCAGCGCCGGCATGCGCGATCCGTCAGATTCGGTTGCCGCTGCGCTGCTGCTGGGGTTGTGGGTCGGGGACATCAACGATGAAACCGGGCGAAGGCTCATCGGAAGGAGGCATGCCGAGCTGGTTGGGCGGCATGACCACGGGGAAGCCGCCGGTGGGCTGATCGTGGGCGACTGCGCCCTGGTTGCGGAGGTGTTTGCCCAGTTCGATGACATAGAGCACCACCTGGCCGGGCGAGACGTTGGCGCGGGGGGCGATGTCGCGGGCGACGTCGCTCAGTTCTTCCTTGTTTTCCAGGCGATTGATGAGCTCCTGGGCGAATGGGTCCAGGCGCGCGATTGCCTCGCCGGTGAGCATCGGCACACTTGCGCCGGCCGGCACGCGCTCCAGCCCCAGCGCGGCCAGGTATTGCACGATATTGATGATGGTGAAGATCGGTGCCAGGACAATGGAGATGGTGCCGAGCCAGCCGATGGTCAGGTTCACCAGCGTCATTTTCCAGAAATTGGCGTGAACGCAGGGCTTGCAGAGATTGCCCTTGACCTCTTTGCTGAAGCGGACGACCAGCGCGCCGATGTTCTGGCGAAACTCGACATACTTGACCGGCGCTTCAATTCCGCACGCCTGACAGATGATCCCTTGAGCGCGCCCCATAGTGCCACCTTTTTAAAGATAAATTCGTGCTAATTGACCGCCATTTTTGCAGGAGAATCTTCAAAAGCAACGACGGTTCTCACGCAAAAACCTCAAATCGTCGGCACGCTCGCCGGCTCGATGATGAGCAGTGGAGCATGTTTGAGCGATCGCATCACGTACCACGGCATCCAAAGCAGGCAGCGGGCGACGACGGCGATGATGGTGCCATAGATGATCCCCTTCAATCCCCATCGAAAGTGTTTCACGAAGATGTAGCTGAGCACAACATTTGTCACCCCTGCGATCAGAACCGAGATCGCGAAGGGCTTGAACTTCCCGGTCCCCAGCAGGATCGATCTGCCCACCATGCTTGATCCGCCGATGACCGTGTGAATCAGAACCAGCGGCAGAATTATTCGCGTATCCATCAACGGTGTCCCCAGCCACAGCCGGAAAATAACTGGTGATAGCACCCACACGGACAGCCCCGCCACCACCAGGATCCCCGCACTCGCCAGCGTCCCGCGAACGTAGTACCTCCGCACTGCTCCCGCATCCCCCGCCGCATGGGCAAGCGCACTGCGCGGAAATAACACCGCCGCCATCCCGCTGACCAGCACCAGCAGCGCTGCGTCGATCTGTACCGCGGGGGCATAGGCCGCCACATCAATATTTCCGAGGAATTTATTGATCAAAATGTAATCGGTCGGCGCGTACAGATAATCCCCCAGCTGCGCGAGCGTCACCAGCGCACCCATTC
>DASYUA010000069.1:0-15717 GCA_036001665.1 Tepidisphaeraceae bacterium | reverse complement strand
GGGGGAGGCGCGAGTGGACGAATTGCATTGGCGGGGGGGCATGAAACAGCGGGCGGGATGATGTCAGCGCGGTTGCTGGATGTGCGGCAATTGCCTGTGGGGTGGGCGGGATGGGGAGGGGACGTGTTTGGGGGCTTGGCGGCATTGACGGATAAACGCGGTCAGCGAGATGGTTCGGGGGATGCGGTGGCAGATGTATTGGATCCGCAATTGCGGACGATGATTGATGCGCTGCTGAAGGGTGGGGATGGGGATTTGGTGGTTTTGCGGCAGGGGGATGGGCGGTTTCACTTTTATCTGCCGGAGGCGCTGGGGGGTGGGGAATTGAAGGGATTGGGGGATTCGTTTGCGGATTTCAGCAGTTTGGAATTGAGGCGGTCGCTGGGGTATCAGGATTATCGCAGGCTGGCGCACCTGGCGGACAAGCCGGGGTTGCAGCTTTCGTATAATCGGGCGGTGCCGGAGCCGGGGGCGCTGATGATGCTGGGGGTGGCGGGGATGTTGATGGTGCGGAGGCGGAAGTCCGGCACACCCGGACCTACGAGGAGGTAGGGGGAAGTCCGGCACGAAGAGGTAGGGGGATGGGGGGAGCGAGTTTACCACTCCAAAGATTCCAGGTGATGCTGGATGTCGCCAGCGCTTTGGAAACGGGCCAGGATTAGAGAATCCTTCAGGCCGCGGATGATGTCTTTGACGACGGAGGGTTGTTTGGCGTAGTGATCGCGGCCGCCGACGATGGTGTGGAAGACCTGGATGAGGTTGAGGACATCCTTGTGGATTCGGCTGCGGGTGGGGCGGCCGAGGTCGAAGAAGTCGAGCAGTTTCACTTCAAAAGTAATTCCCTGGCGGCGGATCATGATGTTGTCATCGTGGATGTCGCCGTGATATTCGCCGCGGGCGTGGATGGGGGAGATGCCTTTGGCGAGGATGTAGAGGACGTTGAGGGCTTCGAAGGTGGAGAGGCGGCGATGGGGCTGGGCGGACATGAATTCGCTCAGCTTGTCGCCTTCGACCAATTCGCTGATGACCACGATCACCTTTTTGCGGCGGACCATGGTGACTTCCTGGTGGTGGTATTGCATGAGGATGGGGCAGTGGCGGAGGGCGTCTAATTTGCGGGCGTAGGCGATGGCGGCCTTGCCGAGGGGGTCGCGGTGGGGGTAGTAGAACTTGGCAGCGCGGCGGATGCCGGTGGACCGCTCGACAATGGCGTAAACCTCGCCTTCATAACCACTTCCGAGCGGACGTTCGATCTCGTATTTACCGGCCACGCGGCGGCCGGGAGGGAAATCGAAGCGTTTGACCTCGCCTGGGCGGTACATGCTGCAATCATTAGGGAAGCGCTTGGGGCCGTCAATCGACTAGAGGAGAGAGGAATGGGTGTGGTTTATAACGACTTGGTCACTGGAGCGCTTGTACAATTCAAGCAAGGTGAGAATCGATGGATTTTTTGAAGACGGTTGGTGGGAAGATTGTGGGCGGGGTGGTTGCCCTGGTGGTGATCGTGGCCGGGATTTCGTGGTGGAGAATGGACCCGGCAGCGCGGCAGCACTTGATGGGAAATGCGGGGAGGATCGCGGGATGGTTCGGGATCGTGCTTTTTTTGCCGTGGGCGACGTTTTTTGTGATTGGGCGAATCGGGCGGATGGAGAGCAATCTGGCGGGAGGGGCGCTGGTGGTGGTTTACACAGCGCTGGAGATGGTTTTGCTGGCGTGGCTTTTTAACTGGTCGGTGGCGGGGGCGACGGGATGGACGTTTATGGGTTTCGGATGCCTGCTGGCCGCGGTGTATAATTTATTCACCTGCGATTGGATCGCGGAGAAAGTAGGATAGGAGAGAAGTCAGAATTCGGAATTCAGAATTCAGAAGAAGTCGTAAGTGCAGTGGGAGTTTAATATGCCGTCGGCCAATCAAAGAATCAGTGAATATGTTTTGGAGGAGCGGGTGGGCGCTGGCACCTTTGGGGAGGTGTGGCGGGCGCGCCATCATGTCTGGGCGGATCAGTTGGTGGCGATCAAGATCCCGACGGATGGGCAGTACATCCGGAATTTGCAGCGGGAGGGAGCGGCGATTCATGGGCTGGATCATGTGAACATCGTGCATGCGCGCGGATTCGATCCTTATGCGGACCCGCCGTACCTGGTGATGGAGTATGTGGCGGGGACGAGTTTGCGGCCGCTAATTGCGGGGCGGGAAGTGGGCGTTGAGGATGCGGTTGCGATCATGAAGCAGGTGCTGGGGGGGCTGGCGCATGCGCACAAGGCGGGGATCATTCACCGGGACATCAAGCCGGAAAATATTCTGATTGATGAGCGGTCTAAGGCGGCCGGATTTGCGACGCCGGGGGTGGTGAAGGTGACGGATTTTGGATTGGGGAAAGCGGCGACGATTTCGATGGGGCAGTCGATCGCATTTTCGGCGTCGATGAACGCGGAGGATGCGAAGCGGATTTCCGGGACGCTGGATTACATGGCGCCGGAGCAGCGCAGCGGGGGGGAGATCGATCATCGGGCGGATTTGTATGCGTGCGGGGTGATTTTGTATGAGCTGCTGACTGGAGAACGGCCGGCGGGGACGGATTTGCCGAGTGATTTGAATCCGAAGAGCCCGAAATATCTGGATGAGGTGTTTCGACGATCCTATGCGAGGCTGGAGAAGCGCTATGCGTCGGCGGAGCAGTTTTTGGCGAGTTTGAGCACGCCGGCGACGCCGCCGCCATTGCCGCCGCCGCTGCCGTGGCAGAGACAGGCGGAGACGGGGAAGCAGTGCCCGAGCTGCCGGAGAGCGGTGGCGAGCGGGGATCAGTTTTGCATGCACTGCGGGGTGCAGTTGGTGGAATGGGTTTTGAGGTGCCCGCAATGCGGCGCGTATCCTGATCCGGCGGATCGGTTTTGCATATTTTGTGGTGTGGCGGTGAGCCCGCAGACGGTGGCGTGAAGTTCTAGTGGCATGAGGGTCGCGCCCGAAGATTTAGGACACGGGCGGGACGCCCGTGCCACGTAAGAGAGAAGAAGCGATGAGTGGCATTACAATTGGCTTTTTGATGATTGCAGTGATCATCATTGGCGCCGTTATTTTTGGCGTGTGGCTGATTGCGCTGGTGCTCCAGCTTGTGGGGAGGGGCATTGGTGCGTTGTTTGGATGGAGCAGGCCGCCGGAGCCGCTGACGAGGCCATCGTATCCGTGTCCGCGGAATTCGTGCCGGGCGATCAATCCGACTTCGGCCCGGTTTTGCCGGCGCTGTGGACATGAGTTGCTCAAGCGGCAGCTTTCGCGGCAGGCGGCGATGTGGTGAACATTGCATAGCCGGGTGCGGCATGCTGAAGCATGCCCTACGGTTGCACTACAATGGGGTTGGTCAATCACCAATGACGGTTCTTAATACTTTTCTGGCGGTGGCCGGGTGGGTGTGGACGGCGCTGGTGCTGTTCTTTGCGGCGGGTTATGCGGTCGGCTATAAGGCGGCATTGCGGGAGCCGGCCGGCGGAGCGGCGGAGATCCCGCGGAATTTTCCAGAGCCATGAGGAACAGTTCGGACCCATCCACTCACCGGCAGCGCGAGCAGCGGCTGATCGAGCACGTCGAGCGGCTGCTGAACGATGACCGGCTGCGCATCGACACGACCAATGGGCGGCGGGCGGTGGCGACGCTGCGGCGGGATGTGAGGAAGGAAGACCGGGAGGTCGACCTGAAGCGGATGATGGGGGAGATGGGGATTCCGGACCGGCAGCTTCAGGCGAAGATGCCGCTGGGGCAGCAGATTTCGGTGACGCTGTCGCGGACGGCGTTTTTGATATTCAAGAAGGTGGTGGGGGAGCTGAAGGTGGTTTGTCTTTCGCCGCGGCGGGAATTGCTGGAGGGGAAATCGCCGCAGCCGCTGTCGGCACATGATGTGAAGCAGGCGATGACGGAACTGGTGGGGGATGCTTCGCGGGCGCCGGCGACGATCGTGCTGATGTCGACGTGCGGGTTTGATTTGCAGGCGCGGGAACTGGTGGACCGGCGGGCGGATCGGACGCTGATCCTGGTGGAGCCGAATGACGCGGGGGGATGGAGTGTTACCGGACCGGCGCAGGTGAAGGGGCTGGCGGATTTGTTCGATCCGGAGGTGGATACCGATAAGCGGAAGAGGATACGCGAGGCGATTGAGGTCCAAAGGGGACAAAACATCGATGGAACTGTTGCGGCGAATCGCGTGGCGACGACGACGAACCTGCCGCTGGGCATGGTGGAGGACGAGCTGAAGTCTTATGCTGGTGAGACGCCCGGGCTGGTCGCGAAGCGAATTGAAGGCACAGTTGTACTTTTCAACCCAGGCGGGATTTCCAGCACCTCGGCGGGAGGTAGCCACATGACATTTTGGGATAATATCAAGGGGATTTTCAGCCGGCGCGAGACCCCTGACAGGAAGATCGCCCGGCTCAGCGAAACACGAGTAGGCCTGAGCCAGCAACGGGAAAAGGTGTATGAGCTGATCGGAAATCTGGAGAAGAAGGAGGTTGAGCTAACCAGTGGTTTTGCTCAGGCCAGCGCGTTGGCACAACGGCGGATAGCGACCGAGGTGGCATCGATCCGAGCTGACATGCAGCGCCGCCATCAGCTTTTATCAGCGATCGACAAAAAGATCAACGTGGTAAATGCGGCAATGCACCGGTTGGAGATGGAGCAGCAGGTAAATCCGGGCAGCCTGCAACCGCTGGAAGCGCTTTCGCAGCCATCGGAGCAATTGGAGGAGGGGATGGCCATGCTGGATCAGATGGATGAAGATGCGGAAATTGACGCTGAAGCGGGCATGAGCGCTTTGTCGGACAATGCGCAAGGTGTGTTTGAGGAATTGAAAGCGCGTACAACGCCGCCGGCGATTCCAATGACAGGGAGCGAGGCCAAGAGCAGCGCCACGTCGCCAACTCGCAAGACTCAGGCGGCGAATGACGCTTCCCTGAATCAGCCTCGGCGAGCGGATGCGGAACCAGGGTGATGTGAAGGATGGGAGCTCGGCCGGAATGATCCGTTGGCTTGCCGATATATTTCCGTATTTAGACCCGATTCGGCGGCGGGCGTGAAGAATTGCTGAGCAACTCGAAGAACTTTGTGCACAGCGGCTGCGGCTGATGAAAAGAGGAACGGCCTTGGAGACCGAGGAACAGGTGTTGCGTAGGTCATTCACTACAGCCCTAACACGTTCGGATAAAATGCGGATTGTTATGGAGGTGACGACGATACGCCGCAGGAAAGAACACAACAATCAACTGGTTGGAATGGTGGGGCAGCAAATTCAAATATTGGAAACGCATGTTCATCACATTAAGGTCGCCGAGCAGGGACAAGGCAACATCGCAACTGACGAGCTAAGGGAAAGCATGGCCAAAGCGAAAAAGGTTGTAGGGGAGGTTGAAAGGCAAATGAGCGTCGGCCCGATAATCGTCGGCGACGGCAGCGGTAGTAGTCCAGAAGAACAATCCATGATGGATGAACTTGAACGTGATCACGGTCCGGCAACAGATTCATGATGGTCGAATAATTTATGGCTTTGATCGACAAGATTTTTTCCAAGAAGAAAACCCTTAGCGAGCTAAGTCGCCAGGAGCTGCGGCGCGAGGAGATTCTGCTGGAGAAGCAGCGGGACCGGCTGTTCAAGAAGATCGAGCAGATTGGGGTGGATAAGCAGAAGATTTTTCAGCAGGGGGCGACGCAGAAGGCCCCGGAGTTGCGGAAATCGCTGGCGCTTCAGTTTGAGATGAAGACGCAGGAGCAGTTGATGGTGGCGCGGGAGCTGAACCTGCGAAGTAAGGAATTGATGACGGTGGGCAGATTGAGGATGGTGCAGGAGAACCGGGAGAAGGGGCGGGCGCTGGGGCGGCTGAATGTGACGGAGAAAGACGTGGCACGGATCAGCGGGTGGATCGAGGATGATGCGGTTTCGCAGGAGATGTATAGCGAGCGGCTGGATCAGATTCTGGAATTGGGGGAGCAGTCGGACCGGGATGCGCTGGCGGGGACGACGCTGAAGGAGGCGGGGACGGAGATCATGAACATCTGGAACGACATGGACCGGGGTGTGATGAAGCAGGATGAGGCGTTTGAGGAGGCGGATAAGGCGGCGCGGCGAAGATCGGCGGAGAAAGACGTTTAAGCCACAGATGGGGCACAGATGCACACAGATGAAGAAAGAAGAATAGCGGCAGATGGGGCACGAATGGACACAGATGAAGAAAGAAGAATAGCCACAGATGGGGCACAGATGCATACAGATGAAGAGACATTGAATGGAATTACAGAGCGAATAATCGGCGCTGCTTACAAAGTGGCGAATGAGCTTGGGTGCGGATTCATGGAGAAAGTTTATGAAAATGCGATGGCTCACGAACTACGGAAGCAGGGGTTGCATGTAGAGCAGCAGCATCGGATTCAGGTTTTCTACGACGGTGTCGTGGTGGGAGATTACGTAGCAGACATGGTTGTGGAGGGTCTGGTGCTCGTTGAGATCAAGGCGATAAAAGCGTTGGAAGAGATTCACTCTGCGCAGTGCATCAACTACCTCGCAGCCACCGGAATGCCAATCTGTCTTCTGATCAACTTCGCAAAGAAGGTTGAAGTAAAGCGGCTGGCAGGACGTTCTGCACCGCCATTGAGATCTGTATTTTAGAAATCTGTGTCATCTGTGCCCCATCTGTGGCTAAAAAAATCTGAGGCCGATCATGGGTCTATTCAAGAGCAAAGAAGAGCGGCGGATTGAGCGGGAGATGAAGATCCGGCAGGGGATTCGCGCGATTGAGAAGTCGATCCGGCAGCAGGAGAAGTTTTCGGATGATTTCATCAAGAATGCGCAGAATGCGAAGAAGATCGGGGACCAGAACCAGTATCTGTTCATTCGCGGGGCGCTGAAGAAGACGGCGGCGGTGAAGAAGATGCTGGAGCGGCAGCTCTTGGCGATCAAGAATGCGATGTTGATCCATCAGCAGGCCGAATCTTCGCGGCAGTTTGCGGAGTCGATGAATTTGATGTCGCAGGAGATCGGGAAGATTTTTGGGGAGATGGATCTATCGCGCACGCAGGCGCAGTGGGAGAAGGCGGTGACGCAGGCCGGGAGCATGGAGGAGCGGATGGAGCTGTTTTTGGAGTCGATGGAGCAGTCGGCGATTTCGGGGTCGGCGGGGACGGCCAGGGAAGAGCTGGTGAGCGATGACGAGATCGATCGGATGATCCAGGCGGATGTTCTGGCGGCGGAGAAAACGGAATTGGGGAAACTGGATCAGTTGGAGAGTGAGATTGCGAAGGAGTTGGGGGTGGCGAAGCAGAAGGATTAATCCTTTTTGGGGGATCATGGGCGAGGCGCCCATGCCACGACGGAGCAGGGCGTTTATTCACCTCTCATACCAATTGCGCTGGCGGTGGCGTGGGTTTCGATGTGGCTGATGCTGACGTGCCACTTGGTGATGCCGAGTTTTTTGGCGATGCGGAGGCATTCGCCGGTGAGGCGGATTTTGGGTTGGCCGGAGGGTTCGGGGAGGATTTCGATGTCGGTCCAGGCGATGCCGCCGCGCCAGCCGGTTCCGAGGACTTTGAGGACGGCTTCCTTGGCGGCGAATCGGCCGGCGAGGTGCTCGATGTGGCGCTTGTTGTTGCGGTAGCAGTATTCGCGTTCGGCGGGGGTGAAGCAGCGTTCGAGGAAGCGCTCGCCGTGGTTGTCCAGCAGGCCCTGGATGCGGTGGGTTTCGACGATGTCAATGCCGTGGCCGAGGATGGGCATGAAATGCTCAGGGGGCGGGGGAGCCGCTGGCGGGGGTTGCGGGCACGTCGGCGGCGAGTGTCTTGAATTGAGGGACGACGTTTTTCCACAATTGCTTTTCAAGGAAGCTTTCGCCGTCGCTGCTCTTCTTTTTGGGAGCGTTGAGGAGGGCGTTTTTATCAAGGATGATGTTGCCTTCCTTATCGCAAACCACGTTGCCACCGGCGTCTTTCACTCTGAGTTTGCAGGTGAGCATGGGGGCGGGCATGTTCAACTCGCGGCCGTTGATGGGGATGCTGATCTTATCAGTGGCGCTGGCACCCTCTTCCACCAATGCCTCGACCTGATATTTGCCTCCCGGCGGTGGCTTCACACCGCGCTGGATGAAGCTGTCTTGAATGGCGGCGGCGACCTGTTTCTCAAGTACGCCCTCTTCCCCGGGAGGTTCTCCCAGGTCCACCTGGATAACATAAGCCGGATCGGTGGAAAGATTTTCGGGCCCTGATCTGTCGCTGCGGGAGTTCGCGCGACCCTCGAGCACATCGTTGACGACATGCTTAACGGAGATGGCGAAGCCGCCGATCATTATGGCGATTCCCAGGGCGACCCGGCCGACATAGCGTTGCACGCCCGACCAGTTGCTCAGGATGAAGAAGATCGCATAGAACGGGAAGAACATGTAGCGGATGCCGGTGGTGGTATCCTCGGCGAAGGCGGCCATGACGAGGCAGATCTTGCCCCAGAAGAAGCAGGCGAGGCCGCCCAGGATCAACAACAACGACATCTGCGGGGCCACCGAGCGGCTCAACATGCCGACGCCGGCCAAAATCAGGGCGAGACCGACGACCCAAAGTTCAAGGGGCATCGCCTGCACCTTGCTCATGAAGGAATCGCTGCTGGCGGCGGCGGCCTGGGCTTTTTTCTTTTTCTTTTTCTTTTTGGGGCGGGGTGCTTCGACGACGATTGGCTCGGCGGCGATTGGCTCGTCCATGTCCGGAATCGGGGGAGCTTCGAGGTCGGGAATTGGAGGGGGAGGGGGTTGGGTGCTTTCGTCGAACTGTTCGGGTTCCAGCGCGGCCAGGTCGATCATGTCGCCGTCATCACTGCCCGAGCCGCCGCCAGCGCCTATGCCGGCGGGGACGGGCGCGCCAGCGCGGGACTGGGCCATGGCGTGCTTTCGTGCCTGTTCGTCGTAGCAGGGGCGGCAGTAGTAATTGCCGGCGTTGTCTTTGGTGCGCGGCAGGCCGGCGACGTTCTGGTTGCAGACGACGCAGATTTTCGGTTTGGCCGGCGGAGCTGCCGCCGCGGGAGCGGGGACGGTGAAGGCGACTGCGCATTGTTTGCAGCGCAGGCGTTTTCCCGCGTTATCGTCAGGCAGGTTATAGACGCGCCTGCAATTGTCGCACTGAACCCGGATTGGCATGCAAACTCCTCCTAACGAATCCGCCACGGAGCCCAAAGCGGGTATTATTCTGATCTGACTGGCCGCGGGTCAAGCAAAACCGCTTGACAGTTGAAAATCCCTGCACATACTCGGCGATTGGGGCTCGCCAAGGGCGTTTGCGGAGTTAGATCTTGTCCAGATTAACGGCAATCATTCTCTTGTTTGCGCTGGCGGCTGGGTGCTCGCCCACGGCTGAAAATTCGGGGAAGGGCGGGCGGGCGTCGCTGGCGAATCCGAATACGGCCACGGATGGCAGCAACGCCTCGCCGCAGCCGAGCGTGATGAGCAATTGGGAGCCGTCGGCGGTGGTGGCGAAGGTGAATGGAGTGCCGATCAAGGTGGGGGATATTTACCGTCCGATGATGGAGGCGCACGGGCTCCAGTTCATGTTGCACCTGGCGCAGCTGGAGCTGGCGCGGCAGCGGGGGGTGGCGATGGGGTTGAAAGTGACGGCGGAGGACATCGCGCAGGAACGGCAGCGGACGATGGAGCAGGCGTTTAAGGATTTGGTGGACATCGACAAGGTGCCGGGGACGGAGTCGGAGAAGAATGCGTTCGTGCAGAAGGAGTATGCGCGGATGCTGGATCAGCTTCTGGAGATGAAGCGGATCAGCAAGCCGGAATTTGCGCTGGCGATGGAGACGGGGGCGTGGCTTTATAAAATCGCGCAGGTTCAGGTGAAGGACAGGATCAGCGACAAGGAAGTGGAGGCGGCGTTCAAGATCAAGTATGGGGAGAAGGTGAAGGTGCGGCACATCGAGCTGCGCAACATGCGCGAGGTGGCCGAGGCGCTGCGGCGGCTGAGCGAGGAGAAGCAGACATTTGAGCAGGTTGCGGCGGCGATGAGTCTGGATGAGAAGAGCAAAGGGTATGGAGGGAGCCTTCGGCCGTTTAGCAGGGCGGAGGTGATGTGGCCGAAGGAGTTCAAGGAGGCGGCATTTGCGCTGGAGACGCCGGGGGAGGTGTCGCCGCCGATAAGCATCGGAGAGACGATTCATCTTCTCAAGCTGGATGGGAAAATTCCGCCCAACGCGGCGGTTAAGTTCGAAGATCACCGGGAAATTCTGCGGGAGGAGCTGTATACTTTGATGACGCAGGCGCGGATGGGGCAGATTCGTACGGAGATTGCGGTGGAAGCGGCCAAGGCACTCAAGATCGAGGATCCGGTCCTGAAGAAGCAGTATGACGAGCGGATGGCGCGCACGGTGGGGGAGGTTCCGCGCGATCGGGAGGACATCAGCAAGGATCTGGCCCGCGAGCGGCCATCGACGCAGCCCGCGAGCCAGCCAACAGATCGAGCGATCGGGTCCGGGGTGGCCCGGCCGCCGGCTACCAGGCCCGGTAAATGACCGGGCGTTCAAATCGGGGTTCGAGTTCAGATTTGAGAATTCAGATTAGGCGTGGGCGGCTTGTGAGCAGCGGGCGGCCGCGCCGATAGAATGGTAGCCGAATTATGAGTGATCCTAATTTTAAAATCGAAGTGTCGCAGCGCATTCAGCGATTGCCGCCGTATCTGTTTGGGCGGATCAACAAGATGAAGTATGAGAAGAGGGTGGCGGGGGTCGATATTATCGACCTGGGGATGGGTAACCCGACCGATCCGACGCCGGATTCCGTGGTGGAGAAGCTGGCCGAGGCGGCGCGGGACCCGCGGAACCATCGGTATAGCGTTTCCAATGGCGTGGCGGGATTGCGGCGGGAAGTGGCCAAGAAATATCGCGATAAATATGGTGTTGAGCTTGATCCGGAGGCCGAGGTGATCGCGACGATCGGGAGCAAGGAGGGGTTTAGCCATTTGTGCCTGGCGCTGCTGGGGCCGGGGGATACGGCGGTGGTGCCGGACCCGGCGTTTCCGATTCATCTTTATGCGGTGGCGATGGCCGGGGCGAATGCGATTCGGGTGCCGCTGGGGAATGACCAGGCGTTTTTGGACAAGATCGAGAAGGTGATCGAGGGGCTGTATCCGACGCCGAAGTTGCTGATCCTGAACTATCCGCACAATCCGACGTCGGTGACGGTTGAGGCGGGATTTTGGGAGCGGGCGATTGAGATGTGCCGGCGGCATCGGGTGATGATCATCAGCGATTTTGCTTATGGGGAGGTGTGTTTTGATGGGTATCGCGCGCCTAGTTTTCTGTCGGCGGAGGGAGCGAAGGATTTGGGTGTTGAATTCACGACGATGAGCAAGAGCTACAACATGGCCGGATGGCGGGTGGGCTTTTGCGCGGGCAATAGCGAGATGGTGAGGGCGCTGGCGACGATCAAGGGTTATTACGACTATGGGATTTTCGCGCCGATTCAGATCGCCAGCATCATTGCGATGCGGGAGCACGCGCAGACGCCGGAGGAGCAGTCGAGGATTTATGAGAAACGGCGGGATGTGGTGTGTCATGGGCTGGACAAGCTGGGATGGACGTATGAGAAACCCAGAGCCAGCATGTTTGTGTGGGCGAAGATCAATCCGGAGCATTTGAAGGGGAAGGACACGATTGATTTTTGCCTGAGGATGATGGATGAGGCGGAGGTGGCGCTGGCGCCGGGGAGGGCGTTTGGCGAGCATGGGGAGGGATTTGTGCGGATCGCGCTGGTGGAGAATGATCAGCGGCTGCGGCAGGCGATGAGCAATCTGGAGCGGGCGCTGGTGCCGCGACAGCCCAAGCCGAAGCGCGAGAAGGCGGCGGCTGAAACTCAAAAATGATTGCGGAGCAGATAACGCCGCTGTTTCGGCTTTCGAATTACATCGAGGCCGGGCTGTGGATTTCCATTGGAATTGGTTTTGCCATAGCCGCGGTCCGCGTGGCGGCGGGGGTTCGTGGCCGCTGCTGGATTGCGGCGGTGACGTTTATCTTGTTTGGGATTTCGGATCTGGTGGAATCGCGGACGGGGGCGTGGTATCGGCCGATGGGGTTGCTGGTTTGGAAAGGCGCCTGCGTGGTGGTGCTGGCGGTGTTGATGGTTTTGTATTTCCGCGACCGGCGAGTGTCGCGATGATTATTCCAATTGCTCGCTCTTTTGGGTCCAGCCGTTGTCGATTTTTTCCTGCACGAAATCGTTGTCGTTGAGGCCGACGTTTACTTTGATGTTGGTCAGGTCGGTGGTTCGGGTTTCGGATTCGCTTTTGTCGAGGGTTTCGATGCGGCGGGGGAAGTTGGTTTTGAATTCAACCCAGACGTCGATTTTCTTGAACCGTTTGGCAAATTGAGTTTTTTCCTTTGGGGCCAGCTCGAGATGCGATGTATCGGCCGGATCGGTGGGCTTGGCGTCTACTTTTTTTACATCGAATTGCTTGAGCACTTCGTCGCGTGGTTGACCGATGGGAAGGGGGAAGGGGCCTTCGCCGAGTTTGAGCAGGTTCATTTTCTGACCGGGCTTGAGGACCTGGCGCTGGACCTCGATTTTGCGCTTGTAGTCGCGATCGGTGAGCCAGCCCTTGTCGAGCATGTATTCCACTTTGGAATTGGCCTGGGGCTTGTTGCCGAACATTTTCTTGTCGAAGATCACGCGAAGGCGGGCATCGCCCTGGCCGAGGGATTGATACCAGACTTTGCCGATGAGAGTGGTGGGATCGCCGCCGAGGGCGTCAGTTTCGGCGAGGCTGACATCGGCGGTGAAATCCTTGAGGCCCTGGCCGCGGGCGTCGAGGGCGTCGAGGATTTGCTCGCGGGTGGAGGTGGCATCCAGCGGGACTTCCGCAAAAGTCGCGGCTGTGAACATCAGCGACAGAAATCCTGCCAAAGCAAATCGCATAATCACCTTTCACTACTGTAGGGCATGCTTCAGCATGATGCCGTCAGCTCGCGGCATGCTGAAGCATGCCCTACCTCTGATTCAGACAGTCTTGCAGGAGCGCCGTTAGCTCGTGCAAATCCTGCACCGCCCGCCAGGGGTCGGCAGCGAAGGGTTTTGGCCGGCCGTGGCTGAGCCAGACGGTTCGAATGGCGGCGGCCAGGCCGGCCTCCACATCGTACTGACCGTCGCCGACCATCCAAGCATGGTTCTTTTCGACATTGAGCCGCTGGCAGGCTTCGAGCAGCGGAGCAGGGTCGGGTTTGAACTTGCCATCTTCGCGGGTGATCAAAACCTCGAAGTGGAGGCCATGGCGCTCGCAGACGGTTTTTACGCTGGCGCGGCTGTTGCGGGTGATCACCGCTACTTCGATCTGATGTCGATTCAGCCAGGCGAGAATTTCTTTGCAGCCGGGATTGAGGATTGAATTGGCGGCGGCCTCTTCTTCGTGGCGATGGAGGATGGATTGGGCGATTTGTCGCGCGTGCTCGTCCATTTCGGCGAGGGCTTCGAGGATGGGGCGCTGGCCGATGCCCATGTCACGCTTGATGCGGGGGAAATCGAGCATGGGCTGGGTAATGGTCCCATCCATGTCGAAGAGAATCACCTTCGGAAGAGCCGGCATCTCGGCTACAGTCTAAGCGGATGACGCGAGGCTGGACCATCCCTTTATTGTTGGTACTTGCGCTGGCAGGGCCGGCGTTTGGGGGGTGGGCGGACAATGCGTGGCCGTTTCGGCGGGGGTTGGAGGTGGATTGGGCGGGGGATCGGCCTGCGATTGAGGATCTGGCGACGGCGGATTTTTATACGGGTGGGCATCACCAGCCGAGTGGTGAGAACATTCGCGTGGCAACGGAGGAGGGGAAATATGTTGCATCGCACGTGCTGATGATCGGGCCGGGGGATCGGATGCGGATCGTGTTTGCGCCGTTGCGGGGGGTGCGGCGTTATTACGTTTATTTTGGGCACCCGAAGGCGCCGCCTCCGCCGCGGGGGACGGAGGATGTTGTCTATCACTGCGGAATTCTGCTCAACATGCACAAGTTGACGGGGACGATGGGCACTGATTTCAAGGAGGTGGAGGCGGCGTGGGAACGGAGCCGCGAGCCGATTGGGCAGATGGTGGTGTCGCATCCTCAGGCCGGGTTTAATCCGTTTGATGACCAGAGTTCGATCATCTCGCGATATAGCGGGTCGTTGATTGTGTTGGAGGAGGGAAAATATTCGTTTGCCATTTCGGCGGGGGATCGGGCGGCATTTTATGTTGATGGCAAGCCGGTGCTGATGGCGTTGGGGCAGACGGGGAATGCGCGCTTTAATGCGGGGATTGAGCTGAAGCGGGGGCGGCATGATGTTGTGCTGTATCAGTTGAGCAGGTCCGGGGACATGAGGATGAATGTGGTGTGGAAGCGGCCGGGGGCTGTTAACTATGAGCAGATTCCGGGGGAGGCGTTTGGGGTGCCGCTGAGGGCGACGGTTGGGGCGATGGAGCAGGTGGGGAAGCAGTTCATCGCGGATTTCAAGATTGAATATGTGGGGGAGGCGTTTTTCGCGGATCACTATGCGCATCATTACAAATTCACGGCGCAACCGGGGAAAATGCCGCCGGGGGCGCAGGTGAAATATGAGTGGGATTTGGGGGATGGGCAGATGGGAGTGGGGACGGCGGCCGATCATGTTTACCTGACGGATGGGGAGTATGCGGTGAAGTTGTCGATCAGGGCGGGATTGCAGTCGGATGTGCAAACCAATCGTATCTCGGTGAGCCGGCTTTATGAGCGGATTGATGCGCCGCCGGAGGATGCGCTGGTGAATCTGGCCAAGATCGTGGCCGAATATGATGTGGCGGCCATGCCGGTGCGCTGGCTGGCGTGGGCGACGTTGATGCAGCAGCGGGCGAAGATGGCGGGGCCGTTGGAAAAGGTGGCGATGCGGCTGGCGACGGTGCGCGAGGGGGTTGATGCGGGATTTGGGGCCAATACGCTGGTGGCGGCGGCGGATGAGCTGTCGAGGGAAGGGCATTTTGATGCGGCGGCGCGGATTTTGGAGGCGGTGCCGGCCGATTCGGTATTTCAGCCGACGGTGGGGAAGCGATTTGGGCAGATTTTGCTGTGGCGCGTTGGAGATTTTGGCAAGGCGGCGAAAGTGCTGGAGGAGTTGGGAAGATTGTTTCCCAATGATGGTGCGCTCAGGCGGGCGCAGGGGCAAGCGCTGGTGCTCAATCAGAATGCGGCGGCGGGGAGGAAGATTCTGGAGTCGATCGCATCGGATGCGCCAGAGGATCGGAGGGCGGCGTTGATTGGGGCGCTGGCGCGGACGATTGAATATCACATCACCGAAGGCGACTGGGAGAGCGGGGAGCAGGCGTGGGAGAAGTGGCAATTGCAATATCCGGCGGATTTTCTGGAGGGATATAGTGTTGTGCTGCAAACGCGGCTGATGGAATTGGCCGGGGCGCAGCAGGGGGCGGCGAAGGCTGCGGAGGCGTTTGCGCTGGCGGCGCCGAAGAGTTCTTATGCTCCGCAGTTGCTGGATCGGGCCAGCAAGTTGCTGGCAAAAACTGACCTGGTCAAAAGCGGCGCACTTCGCAATCTGTTGAGGCAGAAATATCCGGAGGACCCGCTTAGTCAGGATGGCCGGTCTGGGCAATGAGCAAGGCGATCAGAGGTGGGTTGTGCCGGCATCTCGGCGGGCAAGGAATGATCGAGCCAGCGGAGTCTCGGTGCCACAGGGGACGGCGACTGAAGCCGCCCCTAC
>DASYUA010000068.1:0-18489 GCA_036001665.1 Tepidisphaeraceae bacterium | reverse complement strand
CTTCCTCACTGTGCAAGACATCCACTACGCCGCCGACGCCCTCGCCCAAATCGCCGCCAAAAACCGCGCCTCCCCTGCCGCGCCTCTCTCACTTTCCCGATACTCCGGGCGAGAGTCCGAATGAGGGCCCTTCTTTGAAAGTTGGAAGTTGAACGTTGAGCGTTGGACGTTTCGGTAGGTCGGGCACTCTTGCCCGACTCTTCCCAATTGCAATCACAAATCCAGATTCCCCCCGAATCCCAACCCGCGCGCAAATTCCCGCTTGCCCACCCAGATTTTGAATTGGATAAGTAAATAACGCTGCTGTCGTGTGCAAAACCAATCTGCCCGCTCAGCAGACCACTTCCACCGACAACGGATAATGAATGAGGTCCGGCCGGACCAGGTGCAGCTTCCGCAATCGAACTTCCGGATGCAGATACGCCACCGCGTCCCCTGACCGTGCCGCCGCCTGCGGCGCTGGTGCCGTGCAAGTGACAAACGCACAGCCCAATACAATCAGCCGCAGCAGGTTTCGAAGCGTCATGCTCACACCCATTTGAAATACAAAGGCGTCTGCGAGGCCCGCAAACGCGCCACGGCGAATAGCACAAATTACCCCGTATTTTGCAACCCGTCCACGAAAAAATCTAAAGCCCGCCCGGCCACTTGGCCGATGTAACTGAATTTTCCACCGCTTGAGCTCGTGCGTCCGATAATAGCGCCGTTGCGGCCGATGAGATGTGGCGGCGAACTCCAATTCGACGACAAACAATCCGGCCCGCTTTGATCATTCCCCCTGCAACAAAAACTTCCCCAAACTCACCACCGGCCGAAACCTCACCAACCCCATCTCCACAATCTTCCCCGAAATCGGCCGAAACGCCTTCCTCAAAACCTCAAACGCCATCCCCATCTTCTCCCCCTCCACATTCTGCGCCATCGTGCAGTGCGGCACCCACTTCTCCGGCAGGTAATACGCATGCGCGTGCCACTTCATCTCCGCCAGCATCTCATGAAACTCCCCGTGTACCTCCAGCAACTCCCTGCTCATCGCCGGAGTCAAAAACAACACCGCCTCCGCCGTCGCAAACGCCCCAATCGCGCTCAGCGTAATCCCCATCTGCTCCACCCTCCCCGCAAATTCCTCCAGCTCCTCCAGCATGTCATCCGGATCAATCTGCGAAAACACCGCCAGACTGATGTGCGGCCGGTCTCCCATCTCATCCAAAACCGGCTTCACTCCCGCCGCCGTCAACACCCCCCGCAAATCCCGCAGCGCCCTCTCCGTCCTCTCATCAAAATACATCTCCACCGCAAATCCCATCGCATCTCCAATCTGAAATCTGAAATTCCAATTCTCTACTTCCCCCTCGCATCCGCCCTCACATACAAGCTCGCCGGCGTCTCCTCAAAATACTGAAACAGCGCCGGACAAAGCCACCCCTCCATCTCTGAGTCCGCCATCCTATAGTAATTCCCCCCAAACTCCTCCCCCACCCAGTCAAACCGCTTCTGATACCCCCGGAAACGCCCCGGCCGAAAACGTCAGCCGAAACCCCTCCCGCGCCCCCGGAATATCCGCAACCAGCAAATCAATCATCTCCGGCACCCCCGCCACAAACGGCTCCCGCACCAGCCCCGCCCGCTCATCATCAAACACCCACGTCCCCTCATACCAATAAGGGACGATCACCATCAAGCTATTGCTCTTGGCCATATCCAGACTCCAGCCGCGATTATCCCCTTTCACAGCATTCCATGTTGCGCCTGACCGTTGCCCATATGACTTTTTTCAAAAAAATCTTTCTCACATTCCCTTACGAAATCTCCATTCCCGTTGCGCCACCCGATTCAAAACGTGTCCGTTCGCGCAACAAACCAGGGATATATAGAGGGAGGTGTTTTATGCATCGAACGTCCGGCCCCACCGGACCCCATCTTCGCCGCACCCAATGCTCCCCGCCTCTTCGTGGCTTGGGCGTCCCGCCCAAGGTCTGCGCTCACTCCGGGTCGTTCCTGCGCTACCAAACGAAGCCATTTCCAGATCCCACCCTCTCCTCGTTCGATGTTCAATGTTGGATGTTCGATGTTCAGTCTCTACAAAACGAACCCATTTCCCTTCCTCATCTCCGATCTGCGCAAATCCGCGTCATCTGCGTCATCTGCGTTCCACTCTTTTCCCGGGACTCGCTTTTTCTCCCCCCAGGACCCGATCCGGACCCAAAAGGGACTCGAACCGGCCTCAAAAAGGACTTGAAAAGGACTTGAAAAGGACTCGGAAAGGACTCGCTTTTTCACAGACCAAAATTCACAACCCCCGCTCCATCATCCTCTTACCAATCCACCTCCTCAAAAAACTTTTCTTTCACCCCACCTCCCTCCCCCCCCCGCTGCAAAACGAACCCATTGCCAACCCTCCTCCTCCCGATCAAAATCTCACCGAAACGACCATTCCCACAAAAGGAAGCCAATCATGCTCCACCGCTTTATCTGCTCCCTCGCCATCATCATCCTTCCCTCCCTCGCCCACGCGGCCGACTCCTACACCCTCACTGTCTCCGCCGGCCCCACCAACCGCAACCAAGTCCCCCTCTCCTTTCAACTCCCCGACACCGTCCAGGGCCCCGCTCACCTGGTCTCCCAGAAAGATCAGCAAATCCCCATCTACATCTCCGGCAAGCAGGCCTTCTTCATCCTCGACAACCTCCCCGCCAATCAGACCGCCATCTACAAACTTCAACCCGGCGAAGCCAAGGCCAACAAAATCAATCTCGCCCGCGAAGGCAATGTCCTCAAAATATCCGCCGGCGACAAACCCATCCTCACCTACCAGGGCGACCCCAGCACTCCACCACAAGGAGTCGAACCCATCTTCACCCGCGGCGGCTATATCCACCCCGTCTACACTCCCTCCGGCAAGCTCCTCACCGACGACTATCCCCCCGATCATAAGCACCATCACGGCATCTGGAGCCCATGGACCAAAACCGAATTCGAAGGCCGCCATCCCGACTTCTGGAACATGGGCCAGAAAACCGGCCGCGTCGAATTCGTCAAACTCGACGACACCTTCTCCAGTCCCGTCTGCGCCGGCTTCCGCACCCACCACCGCATGATCGACATGACCGCCACCCCCGAGAAACCGGCCATTAACGAGACCTGGGACCTGACCGTCTACGCCCCCATCGCCGGCCCAAAACCACTCTACATCTTCGATCTGCAAATCCACCAGGAATGCGCCTCGCAGAGTCCCCTGCTGCTTCCCAAATATCACTACGGCGGTCTGGGCTTCCGCGGCAACCGCCAATGGGCCAAAACCAACTGCTACTTCCTCACTTCCCAAGGCAAGGACCGCTCCAACGGCAACGAGACCAAGGGCCGCTGGTGCCACATCTCCGGCAAAACCGACGACCAATTGATCGGCGTCGCTGTCTTCGATCACCCCGACAATTTCCGCTCCCCCCAGCCCATGCGCCTCAATCCCACCGAGCCCTTCTTCTGTTTCGCCCCCAGCCAGGACGGCGACTGGGAAATCTCCCCGACCAAACCCTACACCGCCCGCTACCGCTTCGTCGTCGCCGACGGCGGCCCGGACAAGCAACTCATCGAGCGCCTCTACAGCGACTGGGCCAACCCGCCCAAGGTGGAAATCAAATAAATCTCAAAAGGGGGGAACGTGACCGAATTATTTCTTGCTCTCGTGCCGCTGGCGGCTTCTCCGCCAGTGTTACCGCTACTTCTTGATTTTCGCCGGCTCCCAGATCACTTTCGAAGCCCCCAGCACCGTCCCCGTGGCGAAGGCGATGTCCACCTGCGAGATCTGATAGTCCGCAATCGCCGACACTTCCGACAACTGCGCATTGGCCAGCCGCGTCTGCGCATCCAGCACATCTGTCGAGGTGCGCAGCCCCTGCCCAAACTGCCGGTTCTCCACATCCAGCACCCGCTGCGAATAGATCACCCGCTTGCGGGCCGCGATGATTCGCTGCCAGTTGGCCTCCAGCCGGTCCAGGGCATTGAGCACTTCCTGCGCGATCGCCGCCGCCCTCTGCTCGCGGCTCGCCAGCACCTGCAACCGGCTGGCCAGCGCGCCGCGCAGCCGCGCCTTGGCCGCCTCGTTTCCAATCGGCACTTCCACGCTCACGCCCACCTGATGGTTGTCAAAGTCGTGATTCCCGGCCATACCCAGCGCATTGTTCAGCGACGAGCCCAGGCCACTGATGCTGTAGGTGTAGTTCAGATTCACCAGCGGCAGCAGGTCGTTGCGGGCAACACCGATATTGGCCGCCTGCTGCGCCAACTGCAATTCCAGGTCCAGCATCTCCATTCGCTGTGCCAGCGCCACCCGCACCAGTTGCTCGGAATCGAGCTTGTAGAAAAGCGCGCCCGGCAGCGTCGCCGGCACGATGATCGTCGTCGAGTCCAGCTCCATTCCCGGCTGCCGCAGCATCCGCTTCATGTCGCGCTGACGCAGCCGCACCAGGTTCTCGGCCGTGATGATCGCCTCCAGGCTGTCGGCCACTCCCGCCTCAGCGCGCACCACCTCGGGCTCGCCCATGGTCCCCGCCCGCACCTGCCGCCGCGCCCGCTCCAACTGCGCCGCCGCCAGGTCGTACTCCGCCTTGCGCACCTCCAGCGCGCCCCGCGCTGCGTAAAGCTGCCAGTAAACCCGGTCGATGTCCGCCAGCACTCCGATCACCGCCAGCTTGGTCCGCGCCTCGCTCTGTTGATACGCATAGAACGCCACGCGAATCGGCTGCGCGTTCACCCCAAATCCCCCTCCCCGCAACAGCGGCTGGCTGATCGATGCGACATAGTCGGCCGTGTATGCCGGGTTGAGCGTCGAGAACTCGTTGTTGGTCTCGAAACGGTTCATCGGCAGCGAAAACTGGAGCACACCGCCGGTCTGAAGCGGCACCCGCACGCCCGCCTCCAGGCCGACGCTCTCCGCCTGCGAGCTGCTCAGCTTGCTGGAGGTTGGCGCATCCGTCTTCGAATAGTTCACGTTGGCAAAAAAGATCGACTCAAATCGCGCCTCTTCCGCGCTGAGCGTCTCGCGGGCGATGGTCGGATCGAGCACCGCCACCTTCAGGTCCAGGTTGTTCATCAGCGCCCAGCGCCGCACTTCCTCGAGGGTGAGCGGAACCGCCACTGCCGGCCGCGTCGCCGGGCGCGTGGTCGGCAGCGTCGTCGCCTCCTGAGTGGATGGCGGTGCGACAGCGGCGCTGCTCAGGTCCGTCGGGTTGATCTCCCGCAACTGCTGGCGCGGCACCACCAGCTCGCCGGTGCCGCCGGTTCCAAATTGCCGGATGCATCCGCTCAGTTGAGCAATCACCAGGAGTGCGAAGGTGAATAGGATTGACTTACCAAGCTTCTCATTCATGCCGCAGTGCCTCAATGGGGTCGAGCCTCGCCGCTTTGATGGCCGGGAACATGCCGAAAATCAGCCCAACCGCGCCGGCGAAACCGAACGACATCGCCAGCGCCCAGCCAGGAATGTGTGCCTTCTCCAGGTGCGCATCGGGAATCTGCGCCACCGCCGAGGTGAGCCCCTGCCCTCCCAACACCCCCAGCAGCCCCCCCAGGAAACAGAGCATGATCGCCTCGACCAGAAACTGAAGCAGGATCGCCGACGGCCGCGCCCCCACCGCCTTGCGCAGCCCGATCTCGCGGGTCCGCTCCGAGACCGAAACCAGCATGATGTTCATGATCCCCACGCCGCCCACCAGCAGCGATATGCCCACCACACCCGTCGCCGCCATGGTGACCGTCGCGGAGATCTTGCGGAACTGGTCGACGAACTGCTGCACCGCCTCGACGCCAAACGTGTCCGCTTCTCCCGGCTTGATGCCGCGCTTCTTGCGCAGGAAGAACTTGATCTCGGCCTGCGCCTCCTCCGAGACATCCGGCGATTTGCTGGCCGCGATCACGTGCATCCCGCCCCATGGACGGTTCTGGCGAACGGTGCGGAAGGGCAGATAAACCTCGACTCCAGTGCGGTTCTCGCCAAACATGGAGGATTGCGCTTTGGATTCGATCACGCCGACGACCAGATACCGCGCCTTGCTGACGATGATGGTCTCGCCGATGGGGTCCTTGGGCAGTCCCAGTTTTTCCTGGGTCTTGGTGTTGATGATGCAGACCGGCCGCGCGTGCTCGTTGTCGATGAGGCTGAACTGGCGGCCCATGATGACGTCGCGGTTCTCGATCTTGTGCCAGGATGGCTCGATGCCCCAGATCTCCGGATTCGGCTCGATGCGACCGGCATACGACACCGGATTGTTGCCGCCCAGGCCGTTCATTCGCGTCAGATGCGCCACCGACGGGCAATGCTCGACCAGGCCGTCGAAATGTTCCGGCCGGAACATGATCCGCTGCCACGGAATATTCGCCCGCCGCGCCCCGCGCCAATCGGGAAAGATAAAGATCTTGTTGGTGCCAAAACTCTCAAACTCGCTGAGCACATTGCTGCGCAGACCCGTGAGCACCGCGACAACGGCCGTCACCGATGCGATGCCGATGACGATACCGATGGTCGTCAGCGTGGAGCGCACCTTGTTGGCCCATATCTGCCCCAGGGCAAGCACGATGCTCTGGTAGACAAGGACCAGCATCACGAAGGGGAGTCGGATCACGCCCATGCCGGCCCCCTTTCGCCGCTGGAAGGCGCCTGTTCGGCCATGGGGACCTGCGGCCGCGGTGGAAGCGGGGCGCTCAGCGCCGCATCCCGATCCGATGGCAGGTCAGAGACGATCTTCCCATCCTTCATGCGGATGATCCGCCGGGCGTGCCTTGCCACGTCGGCCTCATGCGTCACCATGATGATCGTCTGCCCGGTTCGGTACAGCTCATCAAACAGCGCCAGGATTTCCTCGCTGGTGGCGCTATCGAGATTTCCCGTCGGCTCATCGGCCAGCAAGATCGCCGGCCGGGCCACCAGCGCACGCGCGATGGCCACGCGCTGCTTCTGTCCGCCGGAAAGCTGGTTTGGCCGATGCTTCACTCGATCGGCGAGGCCCACCGTGTCCAAAGCCTGTTTCGCCCGCGCCCGCCTGCGCCACCAGCCATCTTTGGAATATATCAGCGGCAGCTCGACGTTCTTGAGTGCATTCAGCCGCGGCATCAGCTCGAAGGATTGGAAGACAAACCCGATGCGCTCGTTGCGCACCTGCGCCAGCGCCGCCGCCCCCATTGTCGAGATCAGCTTGCCATCCAGCTCATATGTCCCATTGGTGGGCCGATCAAGGCATCCCAGGATGTTCATCAGCGTGCTCTTGCCCGAGCCGCTGGTGCCCATGACGGCGACGTACTCGTTCTTCTCGACCTGCAAATCCACGCCGTTGAGCGCGCGAATCTCCTCCGGGCCGACCGTGTACACCTTGGTGATGTTGTTGAGGGAAATGACGGCCATGGATGGGTCTTTAAGCGCCTTTGGGGGTTGGCATTGTCGTGGCCGGCTTGGTGGTTGGACGGGTCGTGGCCCGTTCTTCCTTCACCTTCTGATCGTTCTGCACCGATTCCAGCACCTTGAACGGCCCGGTGATGATCACATCAGACTCCGTCAAACCGGACTTGATCACCGTGTGCGTCAGATCGCTGCCGCCAATGCTCACCGGCGTGACCACGGCTTTGCCGTCGATGACGCGATAGACGACGGGGACGGTGGTCTTGGTCTTGTCCACTTCCGGCTGCTCGCGGACGTCGGGCGGGAGATTGTCCACCTCGCGCCCCAGCACGGCCTGGCTTGGTATCTTCAGGACGTTGTCCCAGCGCTTGGTTTCGATGTCGATGTCGGCGGTCAGCCCGGAAAAAATCCGCTGCCCATTGGTCTTGAGCAAAATCTCCGTCTTGTAAAACTTGGTCCCATCGTTGTTGCCCATCATGAAGCGGTTGCCGCCGCCGCCGCGGGACATATTGGGATCAAAATTGGCCAGGGCGACGGCGACGACGGTCCCTTCAAAAATCTTCTCGCGATACGCCTCCATGCGCACCGTCGCCTTCTGCCCGACCTGCACATCGGCGATGGAAGTCTCATCCACCCGCGTGTTGAGCAGCATCTGCGAGAGATCGGCGACTTCCATGATCACCGTTCCCGCGTTGTTCATGGTGCCGGTAACCACCAGTTCCCCGACTTCGGCATTGAGGCGAGTGACCACGCCATCGATGGGCGATGTGATGATGGTGTAGCTGAGATTGTCCTTGGCCCGCGCGATCTCGGCGGCCGCGGCGTCGAGGTTGTGAGTCATGACCTCCAGGCCGGTCTCATCGGCCGTGATGCTCTCCTCGGCCGCCCTGAGCTGGGCGACGAGCTCATCCACCTTCGACTGCGCCTGCTCGATGACGGCCGTCGCCACATCCTTTCCAAGCTCCAACTGCCGTTTGAGGTCGCGATTGGCCTCGGCAAGGGTGACACGCGTGGCGGCCACGCGGGAGCGCGCGGCGGCGATTTGTTGCTGGTTCACCCTGATCTGCGCCTGCTGCGCTGCGTGCCGCGCCTGGGCCGAAAGGAGCGCTGCGGCCAGCTCGGTATCATCAAGCTTCACCAGCACCGAAGGTTTGGTGGTGGCGCTGCCCTTGGTGACCCTGTCCCCCTCCTTGAACGGAAGCTCGGTAATTCGCGCGGCGACGCGGGCGCTGATCGATACCTTGCTTTTGGGCTCGACCTCCCCGGGAGCGCTGATGGTTTCGATGAGATTCCCCCGCATCACCGGCTCGACACGAACCGTTTGAATCTCCGGCCCGGAGGACATGTTCTTCTTGATCCACCAATTGACCAGGAATCCCAGGCCAACCAGCACCACGAGAATGATCAGGAATATCCGAAGGAATTTTCTCACGCGTCAGCCCTTTGCAAATTGGCGGAGAGAGCTACAGCGGCATTGCCATCCCTGGCAGACCGCGGCAGTCAATTCGCCTTTCGACTGAGTTTTGCGGTGTCGCGTGAGCCCCAGCGCATGTCCGCAAAAACAAAGATAATGGAACCAGGACCAAAGATCAAAGGATTTGTTCCCACGCGGTTATCAGACCGCGGGCCGGAGGGTCTTGCCATTAGAAAAGTAGTCGATCTCTGGAACCGTTTATTTCGGGATCATTCCCGGAAAAACATACGCCTGGAGCATCACCAACACCCCCATGAGCATGGCCAGCAGGATGGAATGGATCAAGACCCCGCGGAAAATCGGCCCGGCGGCCATTTTTCCTTCTTCCCTGTCCTCGTAGCACGCGGCGGTGGCGACCACGATCGATTGGGCGTCGATCATCTTGCCCATCACGCCGCCGGTGGAGTTTGCGGTGACGATGAGCACCGGAGGAATCCCGAGCCGCTCGGCGGTGATCTTCTGCATGGAGCCGAACATGACATTGGACGATGTGTCAGAGCCGGTGAGGGCGACGCCGAGCCAGCCAAGCATGGCGGCGAAGAAGGGATAGAACCAGCCGGTTCTGGTAAAGGCCAGGCCGAGCACGGCATCCATGCCCGAATACTTGGTGATGAAGCCCATGGCAAGGATGAGGCAAATGGTGAGCAGGGGAAGGCGCAGGCGCGAGGCGGTGATCAATATGCTGGAACGCCACTGATCGGTGCTCAGCCGCGCAAGCAGGCCGGAAATCAATGCCGCAAACATGATCGCAGTGCCGGGCGCGGTGAGCCAGTTCAGTTTGAACTCGGCCTTGTCGATCGTCTTCTCCTTCACCACCGGGTAGGTGCGGTAGACGACGTTGTGGACGTAGGGGACTTTTTGGATCAGGACGACTCCCGGCTTCTTCTCAACTGGATTTTTGAACCAGGGATGCCCCCACATGAAGACGATCACCGTGAGCAGCGCCCAGGGCATCCAGGCCTGAACAACCAGTGGCGTCGGATGCCGGCGCAGCGCGGCAACCTGATGAGAGGCTTCTCCGTAAGCAACGCGCGGCCGCCAGAATCGGGTGAAGATCGCCAGAGAGGCCATGGATACGACGCCGCCGAGGATGTCCACAAGCTGAAAGTTGACGAAGTTGCCGATGAGGAACTGGGTGGTCGCGAACGATCCGCCCGCGACCAGCAGAGCGGGCCAGACTTCCCAGACTTTGCCCCACGGCTGGCGATCCAATCGCACCTGCACGGCCGTCATCCACACCGGCACGATCAACGAGAAAAACGGCAATTGCCGCGCGGCCATTTTGGAGATCAGCATCTCCGGGATGCCGGTGACACCGCTCAGACCGGTGATCGGCGTGCCCAATGCGCCGTATGCGACCGGCGCTGTGTTGGCGATGAGGCAGAGGATCGCGGCGTGCAATGGGCGGAAACCCAGGCCGACCATGAGTGCGCCGGAGATGGCGACGGGCGTCCCGAATCCCGCGGCACCCTCGACAAATGCGCCGAAACTGAAGGCGATGAGGATGGCCTGAATGCGGCGATCGCTGGAGAGGGATGCGACGGAATCTTTGAGCACCTCGAAGAGCCCGCTGACCACGGTGATCGTGTAAAGGAACATCGCCGAGATGACGATCCAGCCGATGGGAAACAGGCCGTACATCGCGCCAAAAAGCAGCGACACCCCGGCGGTGCGCGGCGGCATTTTGAAGATGAAGACAGCGATCAGCAATGCCACCAGGACCGCAATAGCGGCCGCCTTGTGCGCGGCAATGCCTTTGTGGAAGTCTCCGCGGTTGGATTTGGTGGGGTGCAATGCCAGAAGGTAGAGCAGCGTCAGCACCGGCAATGCCGCCGCCAGCGTGGACCAGAAGGCGTTTCCGAGAGGATTGTAATTTTGAAGATACTCCACCCAGCCGCCACCAATCGCGTCGCGCCTCGTAGGGGCGGCTTCAGCCGCCGGTTTTTGTTACGGCGGCCAAAGCCGCCCCTACTTCAAGACCTTTTCAATCACATCCGCATACGCCACAAGCGTGAGATAATTCCGCAGTGCAAATCCATTGGACCGCAATCCCTCCTCGCTGTAATCGCCGGCGAATTTTTTGGGATTCGACGGATGCACGCCATCTTTGCTGATCAGCGTCGGAACCTGATAGACATCCTTATCACCATCCTTGAATTTGGCCATCGTCCCATCCCAATCCTCCGGCCGGCGCTTCAGACACTGCCCAAAATAATCCACCACCGGCGTTTTCATGTCGCCGCCGATTTTCTTCACCACCCCGGCGAATTCCCGGCACTGCTCCAGCTTTCCACTCCTCGGCGGAATCGTGCTGAGGATCACCACCGTGCCGTTGTCCAGGCATCGCCTGACGACGGCCCGTGTCTTCTGCTCATACTCATCGATCTTGAGCTGATTCAGATCGTTGGTGCCGAACATGATCAGCACCACCTCCGGATTGAGCTTCTTGAGCCAGCGATCCACATTCTCATCGGCCCAGCGGATGGTCATCGAGCCGTTGTTGCCATAGTCGGGCCCTTTCCACTTGTCCCAGCAATCCTTGAGCATGTAGGGGTTGACAAGATCGAACGCCTTCTGGCCGGCCGGATCCATACCCTTGCGCTCGTAGCGCAGCGGCGCCCAATAGGCCATGGTGACGGTGATCGAGTCACCAAATTGCGCGAAGGCGCCGGCCTTGCCGGTGAATTTTGCGTGCACCTGCTTCATCGGCGCAACCCAGGGCTCATCCTCGCCGCGCGCAGCGGCAGTGCAGGCCAGAGCGATAATCAACGAGAGCACCCAGCGCATGATTACTTGATGGGCGAATAGTCTGTCGGGGTCAGGAAAACCGCCTCCGGCGCCTTCTTCAGGAGCTTGCCATTGGCCTCAGACGCCGCCTGTGCCTTCTTCCAATCCGGATCGTCCACAAACGCCTTCCATGATTTCGCCCGAGACTCCTTATCAGGATAAGCGAGGATGTAAATCAGTGTATCCTTCGAGCGATCCCCATCGGTGGGCACCCAGTAACCAATGTTCGTCATGCCATGCTTCTCAAAAAGCTTGGTAGTGTGATCGCGGAATCGCGCATTGAGCGCATCCAGCTTCCCCTCATTGGCCGTATACGTCCGCATCTCGAAATACCTCATCTTGGGCGTCTGGTCCGCCGCCGAGAGCCGGCCGATCCAGAATGCTCCCACGACCACCAACGCCGCCACACACCAAAACCGATTGCGCATAGTTGATCTCCTTTGGCCCCATTGTAAGGCCGGCCGGCCCGCTGCCAACAATCCCCCAATCGCCACAGGCGGCAAAATTCAGCAGCGGCCGCCGATAAATCCCAGAAAATCCGGCTGAAAACCCGCAATCCCCTCACTTTGCCCATCTCCCCTGCCGATTCTTCACAGGCCGCGGCGGTAATGCTGCGCCACTGGAGAACACATGATTCGTAAAACCGTTTCGTCCCTCATCGTCGCCAGCGTCCTGGCTTTGGCCGCCGGTTGTAGCACGTCGCCTCGCGATTACAGCGAGTACAGCAACCTCCAACCCGGACAGCCTGGCACCGGTGATGAGCTGGGCACATCGATCGTGGCCCGCGACAGCGAGTCTGGCTCTTACATCCGTGCTGCCAATCCGCGCAAGGCGGCCCCTCGGCAGTCGAATTTGGCAACCGTGCCGCAGGAGTAAATTCGTCAACCTTGACCTCACGAGGTGGGAGCGCCCAGCGCTCCCGCCTCGTTGTTCACTTCCGCAAGCCTCATCTGACAATCGCGTCAACTCCGACGTCGCCCTTATGGGTCGGATTTCATTATTTGCAAAGCCCACCTGACTGGCCCGCGGTGGTTGGGATTTCACCCGTCTCCATCAGTTGCTTGAAGCGCTGGAGGTCTTCGCGGATTTGCTGCTCCGGCTCCTCGCTGAAGATTTTGGCGATCGCCATACCCACGCGGCCGGCCGGAGGGATGTAGTCGAGATTGACATGCACCTGTGTCCCAGGGCCATCAGGCAGGAATCGAACGGTGCCTGCGCTATCCACATCCGCCTCGCCGACCGTCCGCCAGGAGATCAGGCGATTGGGCTCCTCGTTGATAATCTCCGCATCCCACTCGACGTCGATGCCGGCGGGACCTCGCGCGATCCAGTGTGAGCGAGTGGGACTCTTACAAATCACCGCCTTCAGGTGATGCATGAATTTGGGGAGATTTTCGAAGTTGCGCCAGAATTGGAACAGTTCCTGCGGCGATTTGGCAATCGTGTAATTGACTTCGACGTGGATGCCTTCATCGTAATAATCGGCCGGCTCGGCCGTGCCTTTGCGGGCGTTGTTGATGCCGAAAACATCGTAGATGGGGCAATACCCAGCGGCCGCCATTGCCAGCAATGCCCCGCCTCCAGCGATGCTGGCAATCAAACTTGGCAGAGTTCGCCTGGTAATTCCCAGGCCAATCAATCCAGCTCCAAGGACTCCGGTCGCAGCTCGATCGATCAATCCCATGTTGGCGATGCGCTGCCGCTGTGGTTGGTTGATCGGTGGGTGAGAATGTGGCGTTATCCTGTCGGCAAGCGTGATCATGAGAACCTCTTTGGTCATGGTGTCCTTGCGGCGGCTGCCCTGAGGGTCAACCTGACCCGCGAATGTCGGAGTCCGAATCGGTTATTTCCCGTCGCAAGGCGGGTGCCGCCTGACAGTCGATTTGTGCAAGATTCGACGAACTTCAGAAGCGGATTAACTTTACCCAAACCTCGGCTATAGGGGTGGGCGTGATGGTGGCGCCAGTGATTCCGGGACTGACGGATGAGGAGATGCCGGCCATCCTGAAGGCCGCGGCCGATGCGGGCGCGATCACCGCGGGTTACCTGCCGGTACGACTGCCGTTTGCAGTGAAGGAATTATTCGAGAAATGGCTCGAAGAACACCTGCCCGATCGCAAGGACAAGGTCCTCAACCGCATCAGGGCGATCCGCGATGGGAAATTAAATGACTCCAACTTCCACACCCGAATGCGCGGGCACGGCGTCTTCGCCGAGCAGCTCAAAAATATGTTTGATATCGCCTCGCGCCAGGCCGGAATTCCGTTCAAGCATTTGGAGCTATCGACGGCAGCGTTCCGGGCCCCCGCGGCGCAGATGGGTCTGTTCTGAACGATTCCACGCCCACAGCGGCATAATCGGGAGTTCGAATGGGTGATAAACTGTTCCGAGCTGGAAATCGGCACCGCCAGACGCCTCAAGGGCGAAGCTGGCCGTGCCAGATTTGTTTTGGTGAATGAACGCCGTCGAGAAACCCGGGAATTGACGGGGCGGGATCGATGATGTCGGGGAAGCAGTCGTGATCGGAATCTTTCAGGTATTCCAAATCCAGGCCGTAGGCAGCGCGGACATTGGTGAGGGCGAACGACGTGACTTTTTCGCCGCGCACGTTGGTGATCGGACCTTCGATCCTGCCGGGGGTTTTGAATAGCCATTCGGGATTGAAGCGCTCCAGGCCCGTGTCCATGCCGGCGACGATGAAATGTTCGCTGATCTTTCCATCACCGTCGATGTCGCAGGGAAGGCGGTCGGTCTGATAGAGCACCAGGGAACCCAGGAATGCGAGCACTGCGCTGCGATCGGAGGAATCGAGGGAAGTGTAGGCCTTGCGGGACTCCAGTGCCTCTCCTCCATGCCGGCGGATGACGTCATCGAGGCTCAGGCTCGCGCCATCGTGACCATAGGGTGCGGTGCCGCCCACGCCCCAGAGCGGCGATGTCCGCCACAGCTTCACCATCGAACCGTCATACTGCATCTGCGAGAAATTCTCGCCCAGATCGTGATATTTGAAATCGCTGAACACGCCGCGGACGGTAAAGGCGTCATGAGGCGCGACCGCGCCGTCGCCATCGCGGCGCGCCAGCATATTCAGTTTCCCTTCCAGGCGCTCGGTTTGATCATTCCATTCCACTTCCAGATCAAAAAACCGTCGATCCCCGCCGGCCAGATGCCAGTCCGGCACATGGCAGCCACTGCATCGCATTTGTGCGAATAATTTCTCCCCGCGCTTCACTTCGTCGGTCATTTTCCTCCGCGCCGGTGCTGGATGATTGAGCAGATACCATTCCGATACATCAAGCTCCCCCTCGCTGATCTCCTCGCAATATCCATCCCGGTCCGGATCATCGAGGCTGATGCCGCCTTGCCCGCGGTGCGCCCCGCGATCCTTGCCGGCGGCCGTCAGACACTGGAGCGCCCCGGCATTGGAAATCTGCGAAAATCCATCTCCATCCGGATCATTCAACGTGGTCGGATCAAACGGCTGCATCCCCATGTGGATATCAAAGGGCGTGGCGATGAACGATCGCAGCGTCGTTGAAACCGGCGGCCGCCAGGGTGCGAAAAGGTGCCCAAAGCCAAAAATCTGGGCCTCGAATGTGTAGCCTGCCACGCCCTCGGTTTGCAAACTCGACGCCCACGCGATTCTTTTCCCCTTCGCATCCACAAATATCGGATTCAGAAGCGGATTCAGCGCTGGCCGATGCGTCTTCGGATTCTCTTCGAAGCTCCCCAGGTCGATCTCAACCTTCTCACCGCTCACGCCATCGGGCAAATTCGCGAGAATGCACCGCTTCCCCTTCGCCTCATCCGCACTGATCCACCCATCATGATTCGCATCCGCGATGACCAGCGCCTGAAGGCGAATTTGAATCCCAATCATCTCCAGCAAACCCGCCCCAAACATATGCGGCGTATTTCTCCCCTCTCCCCCATTCTTGGCAATCGTCGCCCCCGCGCCGCCATCGCGATACGGGGTGTTGTGACAGATGGCGCACGAATTCACGTGCCCGCGCGTCATCATTTTGGTCGCCCCATCGGGCAGGATGATCCCATCGATCTTCCCGGCATCGCCGTACACCCCATCCATCTCCCGAAATTCACGCTGCGTCAGATTTCGCCCCCACTGGTATCCCAGCCACGGATCGACCTGCTGCAAATACATCGATCCCCCCGCCTTGGCCGGGTCTTTGGTATGCACAACCCGCACCCGCGGATTCTTCACCGACAGCCCCGACAGGTCGCGCGGAGTCTCGATCGGATCATCCGTCGAATTGCCCGGCCGTTCCGCAAGCTGCCCCTGTGCGGCCAGCGGCAGCATCAGCAAACTCAAAATGAGCGCGAAGGTGATTCTCATGGAGGTGAAGTGGGAAGAATCGAAAAATACTCAATTTCATCGGCCTTATCGCCAACTTTCGCCGCCACCAGCTCCAGATCATCGGTCATCTCGGCCTTCTTGAAATTCCGCCGGAATTTCGTCACCCACTGCCCCTCCTTCACGATGCCCTTGAGCTGTTTCATCTTCTCCACATCTTCCTTTGGAGCCTCGCGGTTATACGGCTTTTCGCCGGCAATCACGGCCGTGTCGTTGGGGGTGATTTTTTTGGCCCACTCCAGCGAGGCGGCTTGCGTCTTGGACTGCTCCAGTTGAGCGGCCAGTTCCTTATTGCCCTTCAGATGCTCTGCCCACGCCTTTTCCTGCGCAGTGACTTTCTCCGGGATCGCGAAGCCCAAAGCCTGCTGCCACATCGGGCAGAATTGCGCCTGGTACGAAAAATTCCCCGGCAAATCCATCTTCGTCGCCGCCTGCACGTAAAACAGCGCCTCGGTCTGGTCCTTCACCGAAATCTGCGTGATTTTCAGCGGGTAGATCGGCTTCTCCGATGTGAACGTAAATCGAGTCGGCGTCACTTCGCCCTCATAGCTCCCATCCGCGCGCTTTTTCATCTGCGTCGGATCAATCTTCATCGTGGTGAAGACCCATTTCTTCTTGATGTAAAAATCCAGCGTCGCCTCATCGCCGCTGTAGGTGTAGCCGTTGTCCTTCAGCCACTGATACAGATCCCCCGCATCCTCGGCCCGGATGATCTTGTAATCCAGAGACCCCACGACGCCCGCCTCCAGCACCTTCACCCCTGTGCGCGCCAATGCATCGAATCGCGCGCCGCCACCTCCTCCCCCAAACAGTAACAGTTGCTGCTTGTACTTGCTCAGATCCATCGGCTCCAGAATCGTAAAAACCGCCAGCTCCTTGAAAAACTCCCTTGGCATTTCATTGAGCTTCGGCCGGGTTGGCGTGGGGATCACCATCCCGAAATCGGCCGCATTCCCCTCGAATTTCGGCTGCACCGTGAACGCCTCGGTCTTGTTCTCCGCATCCCAGGTGATGAACGCCTTCTGCGCCGGCTGATTCACATCCTTGTCCTTGGCCGAGAAATAACAGCAGGCGGCCGGCGCGGCTGAGGCGGCCGCCAGAACGGACGAAATGGCCAGTGCGGCGAGTCTTCGCGAAAACATGAATGTCTCCTTGGTGATGAGCCGGAGCCTTTGACGCCTCACCGCTCATAGAGATTCAAAAAAAAGACACGGGCAAGACGCCCGTGTTGCAAGTCTAACCTCGATGGCTTTGGCCAGGCCTATTTCTGAAGCTTTATCAACAGCTCCTTCGCCCGCGCCTTCACTTCCGGATCATCGCTGATCTTGGCCACCCGCTGAAGCGCTGGCTCGGCAAATCGCCCAAACTTGATGATCCCGGCCATGGCGTCATCCCGCTCCTTCGGCATCGGCGAAGCGAGCTGGATGAGCAGGTTTTCAACGCTCTTTTCCACCTGCGGCGTGAGCACTTCCAGCCGGCCCACCATCACGCGCACGACCTGATCGGCGGCCGGCGTCACCTTCAGGGGGATCATCTTGTCGGTCAATGTCCCCGGCAGCAGATAGAGCAACCGCGTCCCTTCCTCGCCAAACCAGCTTGAGCGCCACGTATTCACCATCGCCCGTGCTTCCTTCTCATACATCCCCTCGCCAACAATCGCCGCCGCAACCTGATCCGCCAGTTCTTCGATCCTCATCTCCTCTTGTGGCAACGCCGCTTCGAGTTCCTTCCCGATCTGGCCCAATTTCGCGAATCGAATATGCCCGTCCCTGATCTGCACCAGAAAAGCCGCGTGAATCGCTTCCTTGCCGTCGTTGCGGATCACAAACTTCCCATCCGGCTTTGATTCGAGCGTCACCGGCAGATCAAAATTGCCCACGCCGCGGTAGAAGAGGAATTTTTCGTAGTAGGACTTGCTCAGCAGCTTGTCATCGAGCTGGAGCATGGCCGAATCGGTCTCGCGAGCATAGCCATAGTGATCCGCGCCGCTGACGGCCGGCGGCGTCATCGTGCTTTTCAGATTGGCCTGCGGGATGATTTTCACCTTCTCCCACGTCAGCACCGAATTCTCCAGCCGTTCCGGCTGATTCTTCACAAAAACCGGCATCATCATCCGCACCGGCGGATAAAACTCCGTCAGCAGACCCTTCGGAAACCCCACCGTCACATCCACTACCCGCTCCTTGTCGCTATAAAAGTAGGTGACCGGCGTCTC
Organism: Tepidisphaeraceae bacterium; assembly: GCA_036001665.1. Taxonomy (GTDB): domain Bacteria; phylum Planctomycetota; class Phycisphaerae; order Tepidisphaerales; family Tepidisphaeraceae; genus JBGPEF01. The sequence continues at coordinate 254 of DASYUA010000068.1, read as the reverse complement.
CATCCGCTGACGCGACGAAGTGGTTGCTTTGGTCGTGTAGATTGACCGATCCCCGGCCGAAAAACGGGCATTAAACAGGTTCGCCTGCTTGGCCCGGTCATAAACAAAACCCGGCAGGTCGCTGGTGGTCAGCGGCCGAAATTCCAAGCTGATTCCATCCGATCCGGCAAAGCTGGTGAATGTCCCCCATTCATGCACGATCAATCCGGTGGGATCCGAACCACCTGCCAATACTGGAGATGCCGCGAGGATGA